>NZ_JBEYYU010000014.1:0-148311 GCF_040645755.1 Streptomyces sp. NPDC046716 | reverse complement strand
AGGTTCGCCATCGACGCGACCTGCGTCAGCGGCATCGAGAACTGGCGCGAGTACTGGCCCCTGAAGGGCGCGGGGAACTGCGCGAGAAGCGGCCACCGGCCCGCGCCCGACCGACGACCCGACCGTCTCCATTACGCGCAGTACCTTGCAAACCTACGGAGTTGACGCATGCCGATACACCCTGAACCGCCCGAGAACACGTACGACTACGTAGTGGTCGGCGGCGGCACCGCCGGGTCGGTGATCGCCTCCCGGCTCACCGAGGACCCCGGCATCACGGTCGCCGTCATCGAGGGCGGCCCCAGCGACATCGGCCGCGACGACGTACTGACCCTGCGCCGCTGGCTCGGCCTGCTCGGCGGCGACCTCGACTACGGCTACACCACGACCGAGCAGCCCCGCGGCAACTCGCACATCCTGCACAGCCGCGCCAAGGTCCTCGGCGGCTGCTCCTCGCACAACACCCTGATCTCGTTCAAGCCGCTGCCCGGCGACTGGGACGAGTGGGCCGCGGCCGGCGCCACCGGCTGGGACCACAAGGCGATGGACCCCTACTTCGGCAAGCTCCGCAACAACATCGTCGCGGTGGGGGAGCTGGACCGCAACGCCATCGCCCGCGACTTCGTCGAGGCCGCGCAGACGGCGACCGGCGTGCCGCGCGTCGACGGCTTCAACAAGGCACCCTTCAAGGACGGCGTCGGCTTCTTCGACCTCGCCTACCACCCCGAGAACAACAAGCGCTCGTCCGCGTCGGTGGCGTACCTGCACCCGCACATGGAGGCCGGCGACCGCCCCAACCTGACGCTCCTGCTGGAGACGTGGGCGCACAGGCTGGAGTTCGTCGACGGCACCCGGGCGAGCGGGGTGCGCGTGCGCGCCAAGGACGGCGAGGAGAAGCTGATCACGGCGCGGCGCGAGGTCGTCGTCTGCGCCGGAGCCGTCGACACCCCCCGCCTGCTCCTGCACTCCGGCATCGGCCCGAAGGCCGACCTGGAGAAGCTCGGCATCCCCGTCCTGCACGACCTGCCGGGCGTCGGCGAGAACCTGCTCGACCACCCCGAGTCGGTCATCGTCTGGGAGACCGACGGGCCGATCCCCGACAACAGCGCCATGGACAGCGATGCGGGCCTGTTCGTCCAGCGCGACCCCGAGGCCGCCGGGCCGGACCTGATGTTCCACTTCTACCAGATCCCGTTCACGGACAACCCCGAGCGGCTCGGCTACGAGAAGCCCGAGCACGGGGTGTCCATGACGCCGAACATCCCCAAGCCGAAGAGCCGCGGCCGCCTGTACCTGACCAGCGCGGACCCCGAGGTCAAGCCCGCCCTCGACTTCCGGTACTTCACCGACGAGGACGACTACGACGGCAAGACCCTCGTCGACGGCATCCGCATCGCCCGCGAGATCGCGAAGACGCAGCCGCTGGCCGGCTGGCTCAAGCGCGAGGTGTGCCCCGGCCCCGACGTCACGGGCGACGAGGAGCTGAGCGAGTACGCCCGCAAGGTCGCCCACACCGTCTACCACCCCGCGGGCACTTGCCGAATAGGGGCCGCTGACGATGAACTCGCCGTGGTCGACCCCGAGTTGAGGGTCCGCGGGCTGCAGTCCATCCGTATTGCCGACGCGTCCGTCTTCCCGACGATGCCCGCGGTGAACCCGATGATCGGGGTGCTCATGGTCGGGGAGAAGTGCGCCGAGCTGATGGGTGGTGATGCGTGATGAGTACAGCCACTGAAACGCGTACGGAGACGGGTACCGAGACCGTCTTCTCCGTCCGCAACCTGTGGAAGGTGTTCGGCCCCAAGGCCGAACGCGTGCCGCAGCAGGAGGAGTTGGCGGGTCTGGACGCCGCCGAGCTGCGTGAGCGCACCGGCTGCACCGCTGCCGTCCGCGACGTCTCCTTCGACGTCGAGCGCGGCGAGGTCTTCGTCGTGATGGGCCTGTCCGGCTCGGGCAAGTCCACGCTGGTGCGCTGTCTGACCCGGCTCATCGAGCCGACCTCGGGCGAGCTGGCCATCGACGGCGAGGACGTCCTCGCCATGGACAAGTCCCGGCTGCGCACCCTGCGCAGGCGCCGTGCCGCCATGGTCTTCCAGCACTTCGGGCTGCTGCCGCACCGCACGGTCCTCGACAACGTCGCCTACGGCCTGGAGATCCAGGGCGTCGGCCGCGCCGAGCGCCGGGCGAGAGCCGCCGAGGTCGTCGCGAAGGTCGGCCTGGAGGGCCTGGAGGACCGCCGTCCCGGCCAGCTCTCCGGCGGCCAGCAGCAGCGCGTGGGCCTGGCCCGCGCGCTCGCCGTCGACCCCGAAGTCCTGCTCTTCGACGAGCCGTTCAGCGCGCTCGACCCGCTGATCCGGCGCGAGATGCAGGAAGAGGTCGTGCGGCTGCACCGCGAGGAGGGCCGCACCATGGTCTTCATCACCCACGACCTGACCGAGGCGCTGCGCCTGGGCGACCGCATCGCCCTGATGCGCGACGGGAAGATCGTGCAGCTCGGCACGCCCGAGGAGATCGTGGGCGCGCCCGCCGACGACTACGTACGGGAATTCGTCCGCGACGTCCCCCGCGAGCAGGTCATGACCGTGCGCCGCGCCATGCGCGCCGCCGACAACGACGAGGCCGAGCGCGGCGCGGCGATCGCGCCGGACGCCACGGTCTCGGAGGCCATCGAGGCCGTCGCGCGCACCGGGTTCGCGGTACGGGTGATGGACCAGGGCCGCTGCCTGGGCATCGTCGACCACGAGCGGCTGATCGAGGTGGTGGGCGGCGCCCCCGCCACGAGCGAGGAGGCGGTATAGATGACCGCCGCCGTCACCGCCGCCCCGCCGTCGAAGACCGGCGCGGGCGCGCTCAAGAACCTGAGGCCCCGCCACCGCGCCCTCGGCAAGCTCCTGCTGCTCGCCGTCGTCGCGGCGGTCCTCGTGCCGATCGCCACCGCCCACTGGTCCGGCGCCGCCTGGCCGCACGCCCTCACCGTCGACGTGTCCGAACCGCTCGGCAAGGCCAGCGACTGGATCATCGACAACCGGGACAGCAACCCGCTGTTCGTCTATTTCCTCGGCCACGTCAGCAACGCGCTCATCGTCGCCATCCGCGCCGTCTACGTGGTGCTGCTCGCCGCCGGCTGGGCGGGTGTGACCGCGGCCGCGGGCCTGATCGCCTGGCGCGTCGCCGGCTGGCGCCTCGCCGCGTCCGCCGTCGTCGCCCTCCTGGCCTGCGGCGCCCTCGGCATGTGGATCCCGACGATGCAGACGCTCGCGCTGATGGTCGTCGCCGTGCTCGCCTCGGTCGTGGTCGGCGCCCTGCTCGGCCTCGCCGCGGGCCTGAGCGAGCGCATGTACCGCATGCTGCGCCCGGTCCTCGACACCATGCAGGCGCTGCCCGCGTACGCGTACCTGCTGCCGGTCGTGCTGGTCTTCGGCATGGGCGTACCGGCCGCGGTCCTCGCCACCGTCGTCTACGCGGCCCCGCCCATGGCCCGCCTGACCGCGCTCGGTCTGCGCTCCGCCGACGGCGGGGTCATGGAGGCCGTCACCTCGCTCGGCGCGACGTTCCGCCAGCGTCTGTTCTCGGCCCGCCTCCCGCTGGCCCGCAAGGAACTCCTCCTCGGCCTCAACCAGACGATCATGATGGCGCTGTCGATGGCCGTCATCGCCTCCGTGATCGGCGCCGCCGGTCTCGGCGACCGCGTCTACCAGGCCCTCGCCTCGGTCGACGTCGGCGCCGCGCTCGCCGCGGGCATCCCGATCGTGCTGCTCGCCGTGATCCTCGACCGGGTCACGGGCGCGGCGGGCGAGAAGCTCGGCTCGCACGAGGCACCGGCCCGCTGGAAGTGGGGTGTGGTCGCGGCGGGCACGGTCGTCGTCGCGCTCGCGGCCCGTTTCGCGGACCGTCTCGACTGGCCGGACGCCTGGGTCGTCAGGATCGCGCCCACGGTGAACGACGCCGTCGACTGGATGACCGACCACCTCTACACCGGCGTCCCCTACGTCGGCGGCACCGCCGACTGGGCCGCCCGCTTCACCACCTGGATCCTGGACCCGGTCCGCTCGGGCCTGACCTGGCTCCCGTGGTGGTCCGTCCTCCTGATCGTCGCCGCGCTGGCCTGGCTGATCGGCACCTGGCGCACCGCGCTGACCGCCGTCCTCGCGATGGCCGCGATCGGGTATCTCGGCGTGTGGAAGGCGTCCCTCGACACGCTCTCCCAGGTGCTGGCCGCCGTCGCGGTGACCCTGGTCCTCGGTTTCGCGATCGGCATCGCGGCGGCCCGCAGCAACCGTTTCGAACGCCTGCTCCGCCCGGTCCTGGACGTCTTCCAGACGATGCCGCAGTTCGTGTACCTGATCCCGGTCGTCGCCCTGTTCGGCGTCGGCCGCGCCCCGGCCGTCGCGGCGGCCGTCGTGTACGCGCTGCCCGCCGTCGTCCGCATCACCACGCAGGGCCTGCGTCAGGTCGACCCGGCCGCGCTGGAGGCGTCCCGTTCGATGGGCGCGACCACGGCGCAGCAGCTCCGTCAGGTCCAACTCCCGCTCGCCCGCCCCGCGTTGCTCCTCGCCGTGAACCAGGGTGTCGTCCTGACCCTCGCCGTCGTCATCATCGGCGGCCTGGTCGGCGGTGGCGCGCTCGGCTACGACGTCGTGTTCGGCCTCGCCCAGGGCGACCTGGCCACCGGACTCGTCGCGGGCGCCGCGATCGTCTGCCTCGGCCTGATGCTGGACCGGGTGACGCAGCCGACGGGCCGCCGCACGCACGAAGGAAAGGGGGCGTGAGCATCATGAAGCGCACGCATCGCTACGCGGCCGTGGTCGCCGCCTCCGGAGCCCTTCTGGCCGTGACCGGCTGCGGCGCGGCGGACATGACGAAGCAGTCGTCGCCGTTCGCCAACGCCAAGGGCGCCAAGACGGTCACCCTCTCCGTGCAGTCCTGGGTCGGCGCGCAGGCCAACGTGGCCGTCGCCCAGTACATCCTGGAGCACGAGCTCGGCTACCGCGTCGACACCGTCCAGGTCGACGAGGTCCCCGCCTGGGACGCCCTCAGCCAGGGCCGCGTCGACGCGATCCTGGAGGACTGGGGCCACCCCGACCAGGAGGCCCGCTACGTCAAGGACAAGAAGACCATCGTCGCGGGCGGCGGTCTCGGCGTCACCGGCCACATCGGCTGGTTCGTCCCGACGTACTTCGCGAAGCAGCACCCGGACATCACGAACTGGAAGAACCTCAACAAGTACGCGGATCAGCTCAAGACCGCGGAGAGCGGCGGCAAGGGCCAACTCCTCGACGGCTCGCCGTCGTACGTCACGAACGACAAGGCGCTCGTCGAGAACCTGGACCTCGACTACCAGGTCGTCTTCTCCGGCTCCGAGGCCGCGCAGATCACGCAGATGAAGCAGTTCGCGAAGCAGAAGAAGCCGTTCCTGTCCTACTGGTACACCCCGCAGTGGCTGTCCCAGCAGGTTCCGATGACGGAGGTGAAGCTGCCCCCGTACAAGGAGGGCTGCGACGCCGACCCGAAGAAGATCACCTGCGCGTACCCGACGACCCCGCTCCAGAAGTACTTCAACGCGGACTTCGCCAAGTCCGGTGGCGAGGCGTCGGCCTTCCTGAAGAAGTTCCGCTGGACGACGGACGACCAGAACGAGGTCTCCCTCCTGATCGCCGACAAGAAGCTGTCGCCGGAGGCGGCGGCGAAGAAGTGGGTGGACGGTCACCGGTCCGAGTGGAAGGCGTGGTTGCCGAAGTAGCCGTGCCCTGGGCCGACGCCCGTGCCGACGGTCCGCGTGTCAGACGCGCGGGCCGTCGTGCACGTTGTGCTGGCTGAGCTCGACGGCGAGCCGGGAGGCGGTGACGAAGTCGCGGTCGTCGTGGAGGACCACCAGGCCGTGATGCGCCGCTGTCCCGCACAGCTGGAGGTCCACTGCGGAGAGAGCTTGGTGGCACCCGGCCTCGGCGGCGCGCCGCTGTAGCCCGCCGATCCACTGCCCCGCATTCTTGGGCACCGTCACATCGCCGTAGAGATCCGTGAACATGGAACTGAGGCCGTCGAACTCCGCCAAGTTCCGTGCGGACGCCAGGACTTCGGCCCGCTGGGGATAGCAGGACGCGATCTCGCCGTCTGCGATGGTCTCGTGCCACGATTCGTGGAGCTTGCGGTCGCGCAGGAGGCGCCATAGCGCGGACGAGTCGAGCAGGTACTTGATCACTGGCGGTGCGCGTCCTTGTCTGCCTGGTGTGCCGCTTCGGCGCCTTCGATGTCCCAGCCCTTGGCCAGCTCGAAATACCTCTCATGGGCGGCTGCGCGCATCCTGCGCATGTTGTACTCCTGAAGCGCCGCGGCCACCGCGGCGGTCTTCGTCCGGTGCCCGCCGAGTCGCTTGGCTGTCTCCAGCTCCTCGTCGTCGATGTCGATGTGTGTGAGGGACATGGCAGCCTCCTGGATGTACATAACCAGACTCAATCTCCCAATTTACTGTACATAGACTTGCGGGATCTCACCTTTTGCCCAGATCGGGGCGGCACCCCCGGCACAGCCCGCCCGGCAATGCCTCCGGCCTCCCCGGCCGCCCGCAGTCCGTGCACTCCACGAGCGTGCGGTGCGCCGTCGGTACGGGCGTGTGGGCGGCCCGTGTCCGGTGCGGAGGCAGCTTGTCGCGGAGGCGGGTGGCGAGGAAGGCGCGGGGCGAGTGGACGGCTTCGGGCAGGCCGCCGGTCATGGCCTGCGTGAACAGCTGGGGGTCGGGTTCGCGGGCCAGCCACTCGGTGGCCGCCGCCTCCAGGGTCGCGCAGTCCGCTGCCGAGAGGGTCAACCGGGGATCGCGGAGACCGAGTTGGGCGAGGCGGCGGTAGGCGTCGGAGCGGGGTTCCGGTCGCTCCGGTGCATTGCGTTCCGGCTCCGGTACGTCACCGTCGAGGAACCGGGCCCACCACTCGTCATCGCGTGCGACGCGCGACCAGTACGTGTGGAACACCCAGCGGGTCGTGCCGTTCTCGGCGCCGGGGTCGGACAGCCGCCGTACGCGGCGCAGGTGCCCGGCGGCGGACAGCTCGTTCAGCGCGGACCGGACCGCCGCCTGCCCGTACAGGGGCTGCGCCTTCGCGAGCGTCTTCGCGTCTATGGCGCCCTGCTCGGGGAGCGCGTCGATGAACCCGGCGAGGTAGCGGGCGCGGAGGGGGAGGTGTGCGAAGGAGTCCCGGCGCAGGGGGCCCTGGTCCGGGGTGCCGCGTTTTCCGTAGCCGGGGTTGGCCAGGGGGTGTGCGGGTGAGGGCAGCGCGGAGATAGAGTTTTCGACAGCCATGGGATCGCTTTTTCCGATCTTGATGGTCAGACCCCGGCAGGTGTTCCAGCACCTGGCCGGGGTTGTTTGTTGCCGCGAACGCTAGAGGGTGGCGACCATGTGTCGCAAGCCGAACGCGGAAAGTGACCGTGCCTGGTCAACGGGCAGGGTGGGAGGGTGGGTTGAGACCCGACCACCCATTCCTCACAAGCGGCACTCGGACGCCGAGGCTCGAAGCTCAGGCGGTACGAGCGTGCGCCAGGAAGGCGTTCCAGGCGGGCGCGGCGGCGCTGAAGGTGGGGCTTTGGGGTCCGAGCTTCGAGTCGCGGATGTGAATGCGGGAGGGGTCGATGGCGGCTTCGAGGCAATTGCTGCCCTCGCTGTCGCTGTAGCTCGACTTGAACCACGTCAGGCTGGAGTTCACAGTGTCTGCGCCACCTTTCTGATGAACTCGGCCGAATCCTCGGGGCTGAGGGCGTGCATCCGGATCATGTCATGGGCCCGGGTGAGCTGACTGACCTTGTCCGCGTCGGCGTACAGGGCGCTGGTCTTCTGTCCCTCAGCGAACGCGTAGTACTCGTGGTCGGCGGTCTCCAGGAGGGCGATGGGCCCGTTGAGGGCAACCCCGTAAGCCCGCCCGAACGGCAGCACCTGAATCAACACATTCCGCAACTCGCCGATCGCCAGCAGATGTTGAAGCTGCCGCTCCATCACGTCCCGCCCGCCCACCTGCGACCGCAGCGCGGCCTCGAACATGACGAAGCTGAACATGACGCCGGTCCGGGACGTCAGGGCCTCCTGCCGCTTGAGCCGTCCGGCGACGCGCTCCTCGACGGTCTCGTCGTCGAGCGGCGGGGAACTGGCGCCGATGAGCGCCTTCGCGTACGCGGGCGCCTGGAGCAGTCCGGGAACGAGCAGTGGCTCGTACGAACTGACGGCGATGGCGTCCTTCTCCAGCGCCATGAACTCCTGCGACCGCTGCGGATGCGGCTCGGGCTTCAGATACTCCTGCGCGGCGACGATCTTCCCGCCCGCGCCGCAGAGCTGATCGGCGATCTGGAGGAGCCGAAGGGTGGGCTTGCGCCGCCCGTTCTCCATGGACTTCACGTACTCGCAGCCGTACCCGGCCTCCTTGGCCAGTATCTCCCGGTCGACCCCCGCTTCGGTGCGCCACAGCTTGATCTGGCTACCGCAGTAACGCCACGCGAGATTCGCCTCGGCAGTCATCGGCACGCACCACTTCCCTCAGGGGTCACAACGGGTACAACTACCCGAAGTACATGCGTCGTTACTCCCGAGCGTACGCGCGAACCGGGACGGTGGTCGCATGCAGACCACACCGCCGACGCGCCTCCCCCAGGACATCGAGTGGCGCCTGCCGCGCCACGCCCGCAGCGTCGGGAGGGCGCGGCTGCTGTTCCGGGAGACGGCGGGCCGCTGGGCGCTGCCGGCGGACGTCACGGACACGGCGGAGCTGCTGCTCAGCGAACTGATGACGAACGCGTACCGCCACGCGAAGACCCCGGCCGGCCGGGAGATCCGCGCGCGGGCGACCCTGACGGCGACCGGACTCCGGGTGACGGTGACGGACGCGAGCGACGTGCTGCCGACCCCGCGTACGGCATCGGCGGAGGAGGAGTCGGGGCGGGGGCTGGCGCTCGTGGAGATGCTGGCGGGGGAGTGGGGCGCGCAGGCGCGTGAGGGCGGCGGCGTGGGCAAGTCGGTCTGGTTCGAACTGGGACTCACGGCGTCCGGCGACTGAGCCCGGCCCTCTCCGCTCCCGCCGTCCGTGCCGCGCACTCCGAGCACTCCGGCCCGGCATACGCGGCACAATTGCGCACATATCGGCGCTTTCCAGCCACAAGCGCTCAGGAGCCTTGAACTGGCCTCGTCGTCAGGGCGATGGTCCTGAAAGGCGGTGCAAGCGGCAGAGCAGCGGAGGCAGGAATGGAACCACGGTCCATCGGAGGGAGCGACGTGCCCGGCTTCGAGGAACTCCTCGCCACCGCCCGGTACTCCGCGTGCCATCTGGAGATGCGCGACGCGTACGGGGTCGGTGACGAGTCGGACGACTTCGAGCGCTGGGAGCGTACCGGTGAACGCGACGTCGACCCGCGCTCGGCGTACTGGGCGCCGTGGGTGGACCTGATCCGCCGCACCAGAGCCCGGGACATCAGGATGCGCCGGGCACGCATTGTGTCCGAGCCCGTCACCCCGTACATCAAGTACGAGCACGCCGGGACCGCCGTCAACGCGCTCGCCGGAGAGAGCGTGCGCTGGCTCCCGCGGCGCCGCGCCTCGGACATCGCCCTGCCGGGCAACGACTTCTGGCTCTTCGACCGGGCCATGGTCCTGTTCAACCACTACGCGGGTGACGGGAGTTGGAGCGGGCCCCAATGGGAGGTCCGCACCGAACCGGCGGTCGTCCAGCTCGCGGCGAGCGCCTTCGAGACGGTGTGGGAGCGCGGCGTCCCGCACGAGAAGTACACCGTCTGATCAGTGCGGCAGGTCGGCGGGCGGCACATCGCCCTCCGGGTAGGTGGCCTGATGCGCGGCTGTGCGGAGGTGCAGTGCCGCCTGGCGTGCGCGACGGGCGAGGCGGCGGTGTTCCTCCGTGGCCGGCGTCTCGCTCTGGCCGAGGCGTTCGTGATGCTGGGCCACCATGTCGTGCGCGTCGGCCAACGCGCCCGCGGCGCTGAGATACCGCGCGTGGAGCTGCTCCACGAAGATGTCGAGGTTGTCCTGCCGTGACGAACTCGCGGTATCGAGCAACCGGTCCGAGATGGCGGCCTCATGCCGTGCGGCCCAGTGCTCGCGCGCGTTGTGAACCTCCGCGCGCGCCAAGTTGGCCTCGGCGCGCGCCAGTCGGGCCTCGCTGGCCGCCAGCAGTGCCCGTGCCCTCTCGCTCGCCTCCTGAGAACGCTGAAGTGTGCTGGGGGCATCCGTGCCGAGGCTGCGGGCCCGCCGGTCCGCCTGCTCCACCCGTGCGTTCAGGGACCGTTCGCGCTCGTCGGCGACGGCCTCGCGCTCGTCGGCGGCGGCCTCGCGCTCGTCGGCGGCGGCCTCGCGCTCGTCGGCGGCGGCCTCGCGCTCGTCGGCCCGACGGTCGCGCTCACCGCTCGCGTCCGCCCACGCTCCGACGACGTCGCTGAAGTCCGACCGGTCCGGCTGTTCAGTGCCCACCTCGCCAGTATTCAGGCGCGGGGCCCGCCCATCAAGCGAACCGGAGCGGCGGCGCGAGGGCCGGCCACCGGTCCGCCGCGCGGACGCGAGCGAGAAGAGCCTGGCCGGGCGGGCTGCACGGCCGTTCCGTGCAGACGGACTTCGTGACACGTAAAGCAGAACGCCGCTTCGAACAGCGCCAGGTCGAGAGAGTCCTCGTACGCCCGCTGCCGGGCAGATCCTCGATCGCTCCCGCCCCGGTGGGGGTAGCTTGCCGCCATGTGCATATCGACGGGTGCGGCGGATTTCTCCGGCACGATCGTGTACTGCGGCCGGCAGCATCATCCCGAGCACGGGCTCATCCACGTACTCGGCTACCAGAACACGGCGGTCAACCTGGCCGAAGGCCCGAACGCCATGCTGCTGCACCTGCCCACCAGCCACCTCACCCCGCGGCACTTCCTCCCCACCGGACGCGACGGCGATGTCCTGCGCCGCATGGTGACCGCCGTCGAGGACGCCGAAGCGGCGGCGGACGGCATCGCGTTGATGGGCGCGGAGCCGCGGTCCGCCGTCCAGGTCTTCGACCACGACGTCTACACGGTGCTGCTCGCCGACGACCCCACCGCGATCCCCGCCGCGCTGTGGCGGGTGCCGCCGCACCGCCGCCCGGCCCTCGACCCGGACCTCCTGAACTTCTACGCGGACCACTTCCCCGACCACGCCATCGCGCTCTGCTGCTTCGACAACGCCGACGCGCGGCGCGCCAAACCGCTCCTGCTCCGGTACGCGCCCCACGACCCCGACCTTCTGACGCTCCCGGCGCTGGACAGCCACACCGGCGGGCCCCCGGACCTCGACGCCACGGTCCCCGTCGACCACTGGGTCCTCTACTCCACGGACGAGGCCCCACCCGGCTGGGGCGCCCCCGTGCCCCACCCGCCCACCACGCGCCACCGCCTCCGCACCTTCCTGCCCACCACGGTCATGGGCCGCCACTACGGCGCGGGACAGCCCCTGCCCAACGGCGACTTCACCCTCACCCACGACGCCCTGCTCTCGGGCGACCTCGACCGCGTCGAACGTCGGCAAGTGGGTCGCCATTGAGGAAGGCGTAGCGCGAGGTCATTCCCAGTCGAGCCAGCCGCTGCGCCCAGTGTCTTTGGCGAGGTGCGATCAGAGCTGCTGCGACTGTGTGATCTCTTTGATCCTGGCCCGCAGTTCTGTGTCGGTGAGGTCGCCTGGTTCTCGGAGAGAAGGGTCGACTGAATAGTCCTCCAGGGTCATGAAGACGCCCTCAAGTAGTTGGGAAAGCTGTCCCTGGGTGCGCTCGCCGCCTGCCTGGGCCGCGCGGCGTTCTTGCCACCACCCGTCCGCGAAGGCAGGGGCGCTGATGTTGTCCTTGAGGAAGGAGTCGAGCAGGTTGAGCATTCGTGCGGTGCTCGTGTTCGGCTCCACTTGCTCGGCGCGTGACCAGGAGCGATTCCGAGGGGGGAATTTCCTCGCTACGGTCTCGATTTCGGACCGACGGTCCTGTGCGTGACGGGCGTAGCGGCCAAATTGTGCCCGCGCTCCGTCAGTTCCTCCTTCGAGTGCAGCCGTCATGAATTTCTGCGTTCCCGCTAGAATTGCGTACCCGGGAGCTGGGAACAGCAGCGCTCCCGCCAGGTTCGGTGAGCACAGCAAGACCGGTGGGCGGAGATGCTTCAGGTCGGCATCGAGAGGATGATGCTCAGGAGTATGCGCCGGAAGGCCGGGAGTGGTTGGCAAGGGGATGCAGACAACCTCCGAGGTGCCGACTGCGCGACAACCAGCAGCAATCCGACGTGTGAGCGACGCGTCTACGTGACCGCCTGCAGGGACTGGGGCGGCGACCTTGTTCTCCAGCCAAGACTGAGCGAATGATCGGCCCTGTATCACCGAGCTCACGATTTTCTCGGAGCTCGTATTGTCGGCTGCGTTCACCACAGAAATCCTTTGTCGATAATTCCCTGGAACTGCTTGTCGCTCAGTTTCCAGGCGGACCAGAATTTGCCGTCCGAGTGCAGCATGACCATTTTCTGCGCCGTGGGATCTATGAAGCCCACGGCATTGCCCTGGCCGCGATAGTCGAAACGGTAGATCTTGGTCCCGTCGGCCGCCATGTGTTCGCGCATGGCGGATTCAAACTTTTGCAGGTTGGCCTTATTGAGGTTACCCGGTTGGTCCAGGAAGTCTCCGGCGTGGGCGTGGAACTTCTTGCTCATGACTTTTTGGCTGGAGAAGTCGGCCCTATCCTGCCAAGCCCCCCTGGGGCAAGGGGAAAGCCCCAGAGCGTCGGTCCACGAGTGTGGGTTGTCGACGTATGTGGAGGGATTGGGGGCAGGGTAGAGCCCCAGGGGGTCAGCCGTGAGATACCGGGCGGCTTCGGGCGCGTAGTGGCGGAAGTAGTTGTAGTGGAGGCCGGTCTCGAGATCGTGGTACTGGCCGGGGAAGCGCAGCGGCGTGTACGCCGTAGCACTGCGGTTCCAGTTGGTGGCTCCCCAGAGGGTGGTCCGGGCGCGCCAAGCAATCTCGTTGGTCTCATCGAGAAGTTCAGTGGGGGTGCCGACGAGGTCACTGACGATCGTGAAGAAGCGTTCGTTGATCGTGTGTTGAGGGGCGTCAGCCGCGGTTCTCCGTTCGCGCTGGATGAGGGGATGCAGGTCCTGGTGGTCCCAGGTCAATGCAAGAAGGGTGTCGCCGCCTCGGCCGTACGAGGTCTCTTCGCACAGCGTGCTGTCGTCCCACGCGAACTCCACCTGCTCCAGTACCGCCTCGCCGTCCCCCGCCTGGCGCTGCTTCGCGATGCGCCGCCCCAGCGGGTCGTACAGATACCGCCACACCGCGCCGTCAGGCGTCACGCACTCCGTGAGGCGGTCCTCCGCGTCCCACGTGTAGCGCCACGTGTCCGGCTTCCGTGAAAGGCGGGTTTTCTGGCGGAGCGTGGTGCGGCCCGCCGCGTCGTACTCGTAGCGGATGGCGCCCGCGCGCGTGATCCGGGTGCCGATGTACTCGCGGGCGCCGGTGGCCTCCTGGCCCGGCATCGAGTCCGGCCAGGTGGCCTGCGTCTGGTTTCCGGCGGCGTCGTAGGCGTACGTCTCCGTCCAGTTGTGGGCGTTCACCGATGTGACACGGCCCCGCGCGTCGAGGGTGAAGCGGCGAGGGCCGTTGAGGGCGTCGTCGATCGCGGTGAGGTTGCCGTCGGCGCGGTAGGTGTAGGCGCGGTGCTGGAGGGGCTGTGAGGCAGGACCCGTGACCTGGTGGGTGGAGAGGCGGCCCAGGGGGTCCCAGGTGCTGGTCAGCGTGACAGCGGAGCCCAGGGTGCGGGTCAGTTCCTGGCCGAGGGCGTCGTGGGTGAAGGCGAGGGTGCGGCCGGACGCGGTCAGGGCGGTGCGGTTGCCCGCCGCGTCGTACGTCCATTCGCTCAGGGCGCCCGTGGGCGTGGTGCGCGAGGTGCGGCGGCCCAGGGTGTCGTACGTGTAGGAGACCGTGCGGCCGTTCGTCGACTCGGCGAGGGTGCGGCCCGCCGTGTCGTAGGTGTACGTGAGGGTGGCGTCCGGGCCGGTGATGCGGGTGGGGCGGCCCGCCAGGTCGTACGTGTACTCGGTGACCGCGTCGCCGACCGTCTTGGCCGTGAGGTTGCCGAGCGGGTCGTGGGCGAAGCCGATCGTGTCGCCGAGCGGGGTGGTACGGGCCGTCAGACGGCCCGAGGCGTCGTGGGCGTAGTGCTGGGTGCGGGCGTCGAAGTCCGTCTCCGCGATCAGGCGGCCCGCCGGGTCGTAGGAGTAGGTCCACGTCAGACCCTGGGGGTTGGTGACCTGGGTCAGACGGAGTTCGGTGTCGTGCGTGAATACGTGGCGGGTGCCGTCCGGGTCCGTGCGGGCCGTCAGCAGGTCGAAGTGGGTGTACTCGTACGCCGTCACCTGACCGAGCGCGTCGGTGTGGTGCGTGCAGTTGCCCTCGCCGTCGTACGTCCAGGACTCGGTGCTGCCGTCCGGGGACGTGCGCCGGATGAGCTTCCCCTCGACCGTCCAGGCGAGCGCCGTGCGGTGGCCGAGCGCGTCCGTCACCGTCGTGGTGCGACCGAACGCGTCGTGCTCGTAGAGGGTGATCGCGCCCAGGGGGTCGGTCACCGACAGAGGGAGGCCCGCCCGGTTCGTCGTGACCGAGGTCGTCGCCCCCAGAGCATCCGTGATCGACGCCAGATGGCCCGACGCCGTGTACGCGTAACGGGTAGTGGCGCCGGTCGGGTCGGTGACCGTCGTCGGGTTGCCGCGCTCGTCGTACGTGCGGTGCCACACGGCGCCGTCGGGGGAGGTGACCGTGGTCGGCAGGCCCTGGTGGTTGTGGGCCGCGCTCGTGTAGTGGCCGTCCGGGCGGATGACCAGGCCGAGGTGGCCCGCGTCGTCGTAGGCGAACTGCGTGGTGCGGCCGAGCGCGTCGGTGATCGAGCGGACCTTGTCGAGACGGTCGTAGGCGGTGCGGGTGGTCGCGCCCGTCTGGTCGGTTTCCGCGATCACCTGGCACTTGTCGTTGATCAGGTAACGGCTGGTGTGGCCCAGGGAGTTGGCGATCACCGTGGTGGACAGGCCCGTGTCCGGGTCGCGGTCGCCGTACGCGAACGTGTTGACCATGTGGCCCTCGGTGCCGCCCTGGCTGATGCAGCGGTCCCGGTCGTCGTACACGTAGTGGAAGGTGGAGTCGTTGGTGTCGCTCCACGAGGTGATGCGGCCGAGTTCGTCGGTGCCGTAACGGGTCGGTTTGCCTGAGGAGTTGACGACTTTCGACAGGTGACCTTCGGAGCCGTAGCCGAAACGGACGATCTCGGTGTCGCCGCCGTCCTCCGCCGCGCCTGCCAGGTGCAGGGCGGTGATGCGGCCCGCCTCGGTGGTGACCTTCAGGTGGTAGCCCGCGCTGTGCGCGATCGAGGTCGGCGCGCCCTCTTCGTCGTACGCGAAGGTGATCCACTGACCGGTTCGGTCCGATATCTGTGCGAGCGGCGCGATGCCGTCCGGGCCGTCGGCCGGGGCGTCGAACTGCCGGACGCGGCCCGACTCGGGGTCGGTCAGGGTGTAGTCACCGTGGGCGTCGATCTCCAGCGGGTGGCGCGGGCCCTCCGCGGGCAGGACCGGCAGGCCCGGCACCGGGTGCGGGTACGCCAGCATGGTGCCGTCGGCGCTGATGAAGATGACGCCCTCGGCGTCGATCTCCAGACGCTGATCGGCGGTCGAGGTCCAGGTGGGGCCGAACCAGCGGCCCGCCCGCCACGACGACTCGAAGAACCGCTCGAAGACCAGGGGCAGCAGTGCGGGCAGCGTGATGTCGGTCTGTGGCAGGAGCATCCGGCCCGTCGCCACGTCCACCGGGTCCGTCTTGCACGTACGGTCGGTGAATCTGCGGCTCAGTTCCTTCACGCTGTCGCGCAGGCTGCGGCGAGCCGTCCCCTCCGCCGCACCCCGGGCCCCTGACTTCAGCGCGCCCCGCAGACCGGCCTTGGCGACTCCGCCCGCGCCCTTGCCGCCGATCAGGTTCGACAGGAAGACGCCGGTGGCCTCGCCAGGGTCGCTCTTCCAGCCCGAGCCGAGCATCGCCTTCGGCAACTGCTCGGGATGCGCGGCCGTGCCGGCGAGACCCGCCAGCACCATCTGCTGCTGCCCGTACGCCTCGCCGGGGTGAGTGAGGTTGTAGGGCTCCAGCGGGTTGAAGGTGCGAGCCAGTTTCGTCAGATCGGTGAGGCCCGAGGCGACACCGCCGGCCACGTGCACCGCGCTCAGCGTGTTGGCCGCGATCAGATCTTCGCCGTCGGCCTTCATGCGGTCCCGGAAGCCGGGCTTCTCCGGGGCCGTGTTCAGTGCCGCAGCCACCAGCCGCCGAGCATCCTGGCCCGCGTCGTTGCGCTGTCGGCGGGCCTCGGCGAGCAAGTGCTCCGCCGCTGCCCGGCCTTCCTTGCCGGGATCGGTGAACGCACCGGGCTTCGCCGGGACGTCACCTGGGTCGCCCCCCTGCTGGACCGTGTCGTTGTACGAGGCTACGTCGCTGTTGTACGCGTCGACACGGGAGTTGTAGTCGCTGACCGCCTGCTTCGAGGCCCGCTCGGCCGCCGCCCACTTCTCGATGGCCTCCCGGGCCTGACCCTGCGCCCAATGCACTGTCGATGCGTACGCTGCCAGCGCGTCGGCCGCCGACTCGCAGGCGTCCGCCGCGGTGAGCCACGCCTTCGGCTGGACGTCGAACTTCTCCCGGAACGCGTCCCCGGCGCTGCCCTGCCAACTGCCGGAGTCCAGACCGCGCATGCCCTGTCCGGCGCTCTCGAACGCGGCGGAGAAGTCCCGCAGATGTTTCGCGGTGGCCTCGATCCTGCCCGGGCTGCCGTGGACCAGTTCCCTGGGCTCATCGGTGTCGCCGAGATCCCGCTCGTCGACCTGGGCGCCGAGCCGGTTGGCGACCGACTCGCCGCCGTCCCGCACCTTCTCGGCCGCGCCGTCCAGACCGACCTTGTCCAGGCCGTCGGCCGCCTTGTCCGCGCCCCACTCGACGGCCCCGCCGACCGCCTTCTTCGCTCCGTCCGCCGCGTTCTCCAGACCATCGCCGAGCCGGTCGACGAACCCCCCGATGCCCATCGCTCAGTTCCGCCCCTCGTCGCTCTGCGTGCCCTCGGCCTCCGGAGGCCCGTCCCACTGCCAGTCGACGCCCGAGCCCAGGCCGGTCCCGGCCAGCAGCGGGGACGACTGCGCGTTGTCCGCAGCCTGGTCCCACGCCGCGTCCGCCTGCTGCTGCGCCCGCTGCATCGAATCCCCGGAGAAGTCCGTGTCCAGGACATCGGTCACCGGACTCTTCAACGTGTCGTCCCAGCCCCGCTGCGCCACATCGTCCTCGGAGAGATACGGATTGCCGAACGAACCGGTGTAGGCGGCCTTCATCTTGGTCGAGACGTACTGCTCCTGCTCGTGATAGACGCCGGCCGAAAGCCCCAGCCCGTAACTGAGTTCGTTCGCGTCCCGCATCAGCGAGTGCACGCCCCAGCCCCACCGGTCGCAGAACTCCGCGAACGTCTCCGTCAGCCCCGCGTGCCCCGACTCAAGACCGGTCAGTTCCAGATCGTCGAAGCCGCGTCCCAGGTTCGCCTCGACGTCGAAGCCCAGTTCCTTCAGCTCCGACATCGCGGCGTTGATGCCCCTGGTGAGCCGTTGCAGGGATTCCGGGTCGACGGCGTATCCGTCGCCGCTCATGCCGCCACGTCCTCTGTGTCGTCGGCGTCCACCGCGACCGGATCGGGGACGATGCCGCGCACCGGCGGGAAGAGGACGCCGTCCGCCGAACCCGGGTCCAGGGCGACCCCGCACGGGACGCCCACGGCTCCGACCGCCTCGTCGAGCAGCCGCGCGCCCAGCACCTTCAGGTACGGCCGGTCGCGGTCGGCGTCCGTCGCGCCCTGCGCCCGCAGAAAGCGGGCCAGCGCCTCCTCGTGCGAGAACGCGCAGATCCAGCGCAGTCCGCCGGACTCCGCCGACCACAAACCGTCCTGATCGTCCAGCGGCACCAGCACCGCCGTGCGTCGGAACTCTCCCAGCAGTGCCACGAACTCGCGGCGCGCCGCCTCCGCCTGCTGCTGCGACACCGCCTGTTCGGCCTGGTCTTCGGGCCCCCGTATGCCATCCATGGCCAGCGATCCTGTCATCCGTGACTTCCCGTGAGCAACGAGTGACGGAAATTGACAGCGGGATCACAGGGGAGCCGGGGTCGAACGCTCCACGCAGGGCGGCCCGTGCCGGGTCAGGTCCGGGTTCGGCGGACGTCGCGCTCGTGTACGTCCTTGAGGACGCGGGACACGGTGGCGAAGTCGTGGTCGCGGTGCAGGACCGTGAGGCCGTGGTGCGCCGCTGTGCCGCAGAGCACGAGGTCGACGACGCCCGCGGCCCGGTGCTGTCTTGCTCGCGTGAGCTTGTACTGTGCCGCGTTCACCCACCGCCAGATGTCCTTGGGGACGGTGACCGGTTCGAACAGGTCGGACAGCTCCTCGTCGATCTCGTCCCGGTCGTCCGGGCCGAGCGCGCTGTACAGGATCTCGGCCCGAGTGGGTTCGCAGATGCCGACCGCGCCGGTCTCGATCTCCGGGTCCCAGCGGCGGTGCGCTTCGGGATCGGAGCCGAGATGGACGAAGGCGCTGGTGTCGAGCAGGTAATTGATCACTCGGCTGTGCCGCTCCGCCGCGCTGCCTTGCGCGCGTCCAGGTCACTCTTCAGACGGTCGAGCCCACCACGTGCGCCACGCTCCGCCAGCCGGTCGTAGGCGGCCCGGCGCCGGTGGCGCTTTATGACCTCTTCGAGGGCCGTGTTGATGGTGTCCTTCTTGGTGCTGGTGCCGAGGAGCCGAGCGGCCTCGGCCAGGACGTCATCGTCCACGTCGACGTTGGTCACGCTCATAGCCGCGCTCCTTGTATCCCATGTGGGTGACTCTCACACTTTACCCACATGGGAGGTCCCGGGCACCTCGGCGGCGGGTCGGACAAGCCCCTCCGCGATCCCCCGCACCGCCTCCGCCGCCCTCCGCTGCAACCCCGGACCGAACGTGATCCGGGTCGCCCCCGCCGCGCCCCACTCCCGCAGTACGGAGCCGTCCGCCGGTGCGCCCGCGTTGATCGGGCCCTCGATGCCGGCGCGCAGGCGCGGCAGGGCCGTGAGCGGGGCGCCGATCGGGTAGACGCAGTCGGCGCCCGCCGCGATGTAGAGGCGGGCGCGCTCGACGGCCTCCGCCGCCGGGTCCGCGGCACCCCTGACGAACGTATCGATACGGGCGTTCAGGACGAGGGCGTCACCCGCCGCCGCCCGCACCTCCGCCAGCCAATCGGCGTGCGCACGCGGGTTCTTGAGGCCGCCGTCGCGGGTCGAGTCCTCCAGGTTGCAGCCCACGGCGCCGGTCTCCAGGAGCCGGGCCACCAGCTCCTTCGGCGCGATCCCGTACCCGTCCTCGACGTCCGCGCTGACCGGCACCGACACCGACCGCACGATGCGCCGCACCGCCGCGAACATCTCGTCGGCCGGCGTCGCCCCGTCCTCGTACCCGAGCGACGCCGCGACCCCCGCGCTCGGCGTCGCGAGCGCGGGGAAGCCCGCCTCCTCGAAGACGCGGGCGCTCGCCGCGTCCCACGGGCCCGGCAGGACCAGCGGGTCGCCGGGGGAGCGGTCGTGGTGCAGGGCGCGGAACGCCGCGGCCGCGCCCGTCACCATGCGGGGCCTCCGGGCTCGATGCGGCGGGTGACCATCAGGCGGTTCCAGCTGTTGATGACCGCGATCAGCCCGATGAGGTGGGCGAGTTGGGGCTCGGTGAACTGCTTCGCCGCCGACTCGTACGCGTCATCCGGCACGAAACCGTCCGTCAGGACCGTGACCGCCTCCGTCAGCGCCAGCGCCGCCCGCTCCCGCTCGCTGTACAGGTCACCGGCCTCCCGCCAGGCGTTCAGCAGGGCGATCCGCTTGGCGCTCTCACCGTTCTTCTCCACCGCGACGTCCACGTGCATGTCCAGGCAGAAAGCGCACGCGTTGATCTGCGAGGCCCGGATCATCACCAGTTCGGCGAGGACCGGATCACCGAAGCCGTGCTTCGCCGCCGCGCCCGCCTTCTGGAGCGCGCGGAGGACGTCCGGCTCCAAGTACGTCGTCCGTGCGGTCACTTGGCGGGCTGCGGCTTGTAGTGCCCGGCGACCATGCGGGTGGTCACGCCGAACCGGTTCCAGGCGTTGATCGTCGTGATCGCCGCGATCAGCTGGCTCAGCTCGGCCTCGTCGTAGAGGCGGGCCGCCTCCTCGTACACGTCGTCCGGCACGAAACCGTCCGTCAGCACCGTGATCGCCTCGGTCAGCGCCAGCGCCGCGACCTCCCGCTCCGTGTAGAAGTGGCGGCTCTCCTCCCACGCGCTGAGCTGCACGATCCGCTCGACGCTCTCGCCCGCCGCCAGGGCGTCCTTGGTGTGCATGTCGAGGCAGAACGCGCAGTGGTTGAGCTGCGAGGCGCGGATCTTGACCAGCTCGAACGTCACCGGGTCCAGGCCCTTACGGGCGGCCGTGTCCAGCTGGATCATCGCCTTGTAGACCTCGGGGGCGTGCTTGGCCCAGGCCAGGCGCGGGGTGTGCTCGTGGACGTACTCGGGGGTGGTGTTGCTCGTGTTCGTGGTCATGCTGCGAGCCTACGAAGCCAGTAGCCCACGTGTATGGTCCATTTCCATGGCAAACGAGTGGGCCACTTCGCCGTCCGGGCAGGCCCTCGGCATCGACCTCCACATCGACCCCGCCGGCCCGCACGGTCTGCGGCGCGGGCTGACCGACGCGCTGCGCGAGGCGGTACGCGGCGGGCGCCTCGCCCCCGGGACCCGGCTGCCCTCCTCCCGCACCCTCGCCGCCGACCTGGGCCTGGCCCGCAACACCGTCGCCGACGCCTACGCCGATCTCGTCGCCGAGGGCTGGCTCACGGCCCGGCAGGGCTCCGGCACCCGGGTCGCCGAGCGGCCCGTCGACACGCCGCGCCCGGCCTCCGCCCCGGCCCGCCGGGCCACCGGGCCGCTGGTCCACAACCTCCAGCCCGGCACCCCCGACCTCGCCTCCTTCCCCCGCGCCGCCTGGCTCAAGGCCGCCCGCCGCGCCCTCACCGCCGCGCCGAACGACGCCCTCGGCTACGGCGACCCCCGCGGGCGGCCCGAACTGCGGGCCGCGCTCGCCGGGTATCTCGCGCGGGCCCGCGGGGTGCACGCCGATCCCGAGCGGATCGTGATCTGTTCCGGGTTCGCGCACGGGCTGATGCTGCTGGGGGACGTACTGCGCGGGCGCGGGGTCAAGGACGTCGCCGTCGAGTCCTACGGGCTGCCGCCGCACTGGCTGACCCTGAGCCGGGCCGGGCTGCGCACGCGGCCGCTGCCGCTCGACGAACTCGGCACCGGGGTCGAGGAGTTGGGGTCGGCCGGGGCCGTGCTGCTGACCCCGGCCCACCAGTTTCCGATGGGTGATCCGCTGCACCCGGACCGGCGGGCCGCCGTCGTCGACTGGGCGCGGCGCACCGGCGGGCTCGTCATCGAGGACGACTACGACGGGGAGTTCCGCTACGACCGGCAGCCCGTCGGCGCGCTCCAGGGGCTCGATCCGCACCGGGTCGTCTACCTCGGCACCACCAGCAAGTCGCTCGCGCCGGGGCTGCGGCTGGGGTGGATGGTGCTGCCGCCCGGGCTCATCGACGAGGTGGTCGCCGTCAAGGGGGTGAGCGACTGGTCGTGCGGGGTGCTGGACCAGTTGACGCTCGCCGAGTTCCTCGGATCCGGGGCCTACGACCGTCATCTGCGGGGGGCCCGTCTGCGCTATCGGCGACGCCGGGACCAGCTCGTCGAGGCCCTCGCCGAACGGGCGCCGTCGGTCCGGGTCACCGGGATCGCGGCCGGGCTGCATGCCGTGTTGCGGTTGGCGGCGGGTACCGAGGGGGCTGTGGTGCGGGGGGCCGCCTGGCAGGGGCTCGGAGTGGTGGGTCTCTCCAGCTACCGGCATGCCGACGCCGACGTCGCGGATCCGCTCGACGCCCTGGTCGTGGGGTACGGGACGCCTCCGGATCACGGGTGGGCGGGGGCGCTGGACGCGCTGTGCAGGGTGTTGCCTTAGGCGCGGGCCGCCCGCGCAGCTCCCCGCGTCTGCCCCATGGGGTTTCGTGGCTACCCGCGGCCCGGCGGCCGCTTCTCGCGCAGTTCCCCGCGCCCCTGAAGACCCGCGTCTGCCCTACGGGGTTTCGTGGCTACCTGCGGGCCGGTGGCCGCTTCTCGCGCAGTTCCCCGCGCCCCTGAGATGCGCACTTCGTGCGGCATCTCATCGAGAGAGGGGAACCCCGTGCGGCACCTCGGCAGAGAGGCGCGGCGGAGCCGCAGCCTCTGAAGGGGAGGCGGCGCGAAGCGCCTGCCTCAGGGGCGCGGGGAACTGCGCGACCAGCCACGACGAGAGCCGCGCGTGACGAAACACCCAGGGGCCACCGGGCCGCGCGCGGAGAACGACCCAGGGGCGCGGGGAACTGCGCGAGAAGAGGCCACCGGGGCGCGCGTGGCGAACTGCGCGAGCAAGTTGAAGCGGCCCGCGCCACACGTCACGGCCCGGCCGGAGGACCCGGCGTCTCCCCGAACCGTGCCAGCGCCAACGCCCCCGTCACCGCCACCCCGAACCCCACCACCCCGAGCCACCCGAACCCCTCCCGCGTCCGGTCGCCCAGGCACAGAACGCCCACCAGCGCCGGCCCCACCGTCTCCCCGATGACCATCCCGGCCGTCGCCACCGTCACGGAACCCCGCTGCAACGCCGACGTCAGCAACAAGAACGCCGCCCCGCCGCCCACGAGGAGCGCATACGTCGCCGGGTTCGTCAGCAGCGCCCCCGGTGACACGTCGTCGATCAGGCGGACGCTCACCTCGACCACCCCGAAACCGAACCCCGAGCCGAGCCCGAGGACCAGCGCCCGCCCCCGGCCCGGCAGCCGGCCGGCGACCGCCCCGACCCCGAGCACCCCGACGGCCACCCCGAGCATCGCCCACCGCAGCGCCTCCGACCCGTCCCGCGAACCCTCCGCGCCGGAGGCCAGCGCCAGCATCGCGAGCCCGGCGCACACCGCCGCCACCGCACCCCACTCGGCCCCGCTCAACCGCACCCGCAGCAGCCGCGCCGCGACCACCGCGGTGACGGCCAGACTCGCGGCCAGCGCCGCCCCCACCGCGTAGATCGGAATGCTGCGCAGCGCCACGACCTGGAAGACGAACCCGATCCCGTCGAGCCCGAGCCCCGCGACGTAGCGCCACTGCCGCAACGCCCGTACCAGCAGCGCCGGATCCACCCCCGACCCGGTCCCCGGCGGAGCCGCCCGCGCGGCCATCGCCTGGAGCACGGAGGCCGTCCCGAAACAGACGGCCGAGGCCAGCGCGCAGAGCATTCCCAGAGTCACACAGGGAATCTAGGGGTACTCGGGTGCGTGGCCACGCAAGGCGCTCTCTACGCTGGGCGCCGACACGCACCACGGGACACGGGGGACCACCGATGACAGAAAGCTCCACCCGACGACGCCTGCGCTCGGGCACCGTCGTACTCGGCGGCGTAGGACTGCTCGCCGCCACCCTCAGCGCCTGCGACTCCGACCCGGACAAGCGCTGCGTCGACCGCGACAGCTACACCACCGGCAAGGGCTACAAGGTCGTCGACGACAAGTACTGCAAGGACAGCTCCCGCAGCGGGAACGCCGGCTGGTACTACGGCGGCTCCAAGAGCGGCAGCCGCATCAAGAGCGGATCGTTCACCAAGTCATCCGGCGGCGGCTCCGGCGTCTCGCGCGGCGGGTTCGGCGGCAAGGGCGGATCGGGCGGCTGAGCGGACCATGCGCAGACACACCATCGCGCCGCGTCCCGACTGGCAGCGGACCGTGGAGGAGCAGGGGCTCATCTACCCGCTGACCCGCTACCCGGACGACTCGCTGCGCCCGTACTGGGACGAGAGCGCCTACTACGCGTTCACCCTGCCCGAGGTCGAGGCGCTGGAGGAGGTCGTCGAGGAGCTGCACACGATGTGCCTGGCCGCGGCCGCGCACATCGTGGACGAGGACCGCTTCGCCGACCTCGCCATCACCGACCCGCGCATCGTGCGCGCGGTCACCGAGTCCTGGCACCGCCGCGCCGAACTCCCCTCCCTCTACGGCCGGTTCGACCTCCGCTACGACGGCACCGGCCCGGCGAAACTCCTGGAGTACAACGCCGACACCCCCACCTCCCTCGTCGAGGCGGCGAGCCCCCAGTGGTTCTGGATGGAGGAGCGGTTCCCCGGCGCCGACCAGTGGAACTCCCTCCACGAACGCCTCGTCGACGCCTGGAAGAAGCAGGCGGCCCTGCTGCCGCCCGGCAGCCCCCTGCACTTCGCGCACTCCGCCGCCGACGAACTCGGCGAGGACCTGATGACCGTCGGCTATCTGAAGGAGACCGCCGAACAGGCGGGCCTCGCCACCGACTGGATCTCCATGGAGGAGATCGGCTGGGACGACCTGTCCGGCCGCTTCGTCGACAACCAACTCCGCTTCATCCGCAGCTGCTTCAAGCTGTACCCGTGGGAGTGGCTGACCACGGACGCGTTCGCCGAACACGTCCTGGACACCCTCGACAACGGCGGCGGCACCGGCAGCACCCTGTGGATCGAGCCCGCCTGGAAGATGCTGCTCAGCAACAAGGCGCTGCTCGCCGTCCTGTGGGAGCTGTACCCGGACCACCCGAACCTGCTGCCCGCCTACGTCGACGGCCCCCGCGACCTCGCCGCCACCACCGGCTACGTCGCCAAGCCGCTGCTGGGGAGGGAAGGAGAGGGCGTCACCCTGCACGAGGCCGGATCCGCCCCCGCCGCCCACGATCCCGAAGAACCCTGCTGCTACCAGGAGTTGGCGCCCCTGCCCGACTTCGACGGCAACCGCACCGTGCTCGGCGCCTGGGTCGTCGACGGGGAGGCCGCGGGGCTCGGCATCCGGGAGTCGGCGGGCCTCGTCACCGACGGCTACGCCCGCTTCCTCCCGCACGTCATCCTCTGACCCCCTGAGGCACTACGCGCCCAGCACCGCCCGCAGCTGATCCAGACCCCAGTCCAGATCCTCCTTGCCGATCACCAGCGGCGGCGCGATCCGGATCGTCGACCCGTGGGTGTCCTTCACCAGGACACCCCGGGCCAGCAGCTTCTCGGAGATCTCCCGGCCCGTCCCGTACGCGGGGTCGATGTCGACGCCCGCCCAGAGCCCGCGGCCCCGCACCTCGGTCACCTTCCCCGTCCCCGCCAGCAGACCGAGCTCGCCGTGCAGATGCTCGCCCAGCTCGGTGGCCCGCTGCTGGAACTCCCCGCCGCGCAGCATCGCGATCACTTCCAGCCCGACCGCGCAGGCGAGGGGGTTCCCGCCGAACGTCGACCCGTGCTCGCCCGGCCGGAACACGCCGAGCACATCGCGGTCGGCGACCACCGCCGACACCGGCACGACACCGCCGCCGAGCGCCTTCCCCAGCACGTACACGTCCGGCACCACGCCCTCGTGCTCGCACGCGAACGTCCGGCCGGTCCGCCCGAGCCCCGACTGGATCTCGTCCGCGACGAACAGGACGTTCCGCTCGCGCGTCAGCTCCCGTACGCCCGCCAGATAGCCGGGCGGCGGCACCAGGACCCCCGCCTCGCCCTGGATCGGTTCGAGGAGCACGGCCACCGTCTCGTCCGTGACCGCGGCCCGCAGCGCGTCGAGATCCCCGTACGGCACGATGTCGAAGCCCGGCGTGTACGGCCCGAAGTCGGCCCGCGCCTCCGGGTCCGTGGAGAAGCTGACGATCGTCGTCGTCCGGCCGTGGAAGTTGTCGGACGCCACCACGATCCGGGCCCGCCCGTCCGGCACGCCCTTGACCCGGTACCCCCACTTGCGGGCGGTCTTCACGGCCGTCTCGACGGCCTCCGCGCCGGTGTTCATCGGCAGCACCATGTCCTTGCCGCACAGCTCCGCGAGCTGGGTGCAGAAGTCGGCGAACCGGTCGTGGTGGAAGGCGCGCGACGTCAGCGTCACCCGCTCCAGCTGGGCCTTGGCCGCCTCGATCAGCCGCCGGTTGCCGTGCCCGAAGTTCAGCGCGGAGTAACCGGCGAGCATGTCCAGATAGCGGCGCCCCTCGACATCCGTCAGCCAGGCGCCGTCGCCCGTGGCGACGACCACCGGAAGCGGGTGGTAGTTGTGCGCGCTGTGCGCGTCGGACGCGCTGATGAAGTCCTGCGTGGCGCGGTCGGGAGTCACAGAAGTCACGGGATCTCCGTTCGTACGGCACTCGGCGGGCGGTGCGGGAAGGGCTTGTGGCCCGTTCCTATCGTGGCTCGCATGCCGGACGCGGAAACCTCGCCCGACGGCGCGCCCGGTAATGTGAGAACGGAGCCGTGACTGGCGCGCTGGGATGGGACCGACCATCGGGGAGCGGCTCGTGAACTGTGTGCCGTGCGCCTGGGCCGACCGCGAACCGACCGTGTCCGGAGGCAGCCCTCATGACCCAGCCCGACCTCACCCCCGAGTCCACCGCGTACCGCGCCGCCCTCGACGTCGTACGGAGCGTCGAGCCGCGCATCGCCGACGCCATCGGCCAGGAGCTCACCGACCAGCGCGAGATGCTCAAGCTGATCGCGTCCGAGAACTACGCGTCCCCGGCCACGCTCCTGGCCATGGGCAACTGGTTCAGCGACAAGTACGCCGAGGGCACCGTCGGCCGCCGCTTCTACGCCGGCTGCCGCAACGTCGACACCGTCGAGGGAATCGCCGCCGAGCACGCCCGCGAGCTGTTCGGCGCCCGGCACGCCTACGTCCAGCCGCACTCCGGCATCGACGCCAACCTGGTCGCCTTCTGGGCCGTCCTCGCCGACCGCGTCGAGGTGCCGTTCCTGGCGAAGACCGGCGTCCGGCAGATGAACGACCTGAGCGACGCCGACTGGGCCGAGCTGCGCCAGGCCTTCGGCAACCAGCGGATGCTCGGCATGTCGCTCGACGCGGGCGGCCACCTCACCCACGGCTTCCGTCCGAACATCTCAGGAAAGATGTTCGACCAGCGTTCGTACGGCACCGACCCCGCCACGGGGCTCATCGACTACGAGGCCCTGCGCGCCCAGGCCCGTGAGTTCAAGCCGCTGATCCTCGTCGCCGGGTACTCCGCCTACCCGCGCCTGGTGAACTTCCGGATCATGCGGGAGATCGCCGACGAGGTCGGCGCGACGCTCATGGTCGACATGGCGCACTTCGCGGGCCTCGTCGCGGGCAAGGTGCTCACCGGCGACTTCGACCCGGTCCCGCACGCGCAGATCGTGACGACCACCACCCACAAGTCGCTGCGCGGCCCGCGCGGCGGCATGGTGCTGTGCGACGACTCCCTCAAGGACCAGGTCGACCGCGGCTGCCCGATGGTGCTCGGCGGCCCGCTGCCGCACGTCATGGCCGCCAAGGCCGTCGCCCTCGCCGAGGCCCGGCAGCCCGCCTTCCAGGACTACGCCCAGCGCATCGTGGACAACGCCAAGGCGCTGGCCGAGGGGCTGACCCGGCGCGGCGCCACCCTCGTCACCGGCGGCACCGACAACCACCTCAACCTCATCGACGTCGCCTCCTCCTACGGGCTCACCGGCCGCCAGGCCGAGACCGCGCTGCTCGACTCCGGCGTCGTCACCAACCGCAACGCCATCCCCGCCGACCCGAACGGCGCCTGGTACACCTCCGGCATCCGCATCGGCACCCCCGCGCTCACCACGCGCGGCCTCGGCACCGCCGAGATGGACGAGATCGCCGCCCTCATCGACCGGGTCCTGACCTCCGCCGAGCCGGGCACCACCAAGTCCGGTGCCCCCTCCAAGGCGAGCCACGTCCTGGAGCCGAAGGTCGCCGACGAGGTCGCCCACCGCGCCGCCGACCTGCTGGCCGGCTTCCCGCTGTACGGGCAGATCGACCTGGGCTGAGCCCGGCCCCGGCTCAGCCGACGAGCTGCTGCCGCGGTTCCCGGGGCTCCCGCCCCGCCCGCGGCAGCCGCTCGCGCAGCCACCACGCCGCCGCGGCCGCGGCGAGCCCCACGACGAGTCCGCCCAGGGCCCACAGGCCCTTCTCCCGCAGCGGTACGCCGACCTGCGCCCCGGCGTCCGCCGCCGGGAACACTCCGGCGTGCCGCAGTTCGGCGACGAGCTCGGGGGAGACGCGGTGCCAGCGCAGATCGTCGTCGTTCACGTCGACCATGGGGTCCGTGCGGATCCACGGAGTGCCGTCGTCGGCGATGACCAGCTGGTCCTGGCGCTCGATAGCCGTGTCGGTGCCGGGCGCCCGCTGGGTCTCCGGCCAGCCGGCCACCCCGGTCAGGCCCCACACGATCGTCGCCACCACGGGCGGGAACCGGCCGTCGTCCCAGTCGTCCGGCACCCGCTCGGTCACCGCGTCGAACTCCGCGGTCAGCCGCTCGAGACGGTCGAAGTTCGGGTCCTCGTAGTGCAGGGACACCGAGGGACCCGCCTTGGCACCCGGGGCGATCACCACGGCCAGGTCGGGCACGTCCGCCGAGCCGGGACCCACCGGTCTGGCGTGCGCGGGACCGCCGCCCACCAGCACCAGCAGCAGCACCGTCACCGACACGCCCCAGCGGCTCGCCCGTACCCCGTGCATACCTCACCCCCGGCGCAGCGCCCGGCGTGATCCGGGTCACGGGAACACCGTAGTGGCAGACCTGACGTGCACCTGTCCCCATTCCATGAGAGACACCTGAGACAATGGGGGCATGGCCTCTGACAGTCCTCGTGTGCTTTCCGGAATCCAGCCCACCGCAGGCTCGTTCCACCTCGGCAACTACCTCGGCGCCGTCCGCCAGTGGGTCGCCCTCCAGGAGTCCCACGACGCGTTCTACATGGTGGTGGACCTGCACGCGATCACCATTCCGCAGGACCCGGAGGTGCTGCGCCAGAACACCCGGCTCGCCGCCGCGCAGCTGCTGGCCGCGGGGCTCGACCCGGAGCGGTGCACGCTGTTCGTGCAGAGCCATGTTCCCGAGCACGCCCAGCTCGCCTGGGTCATGAACTGCCTCACCGGCTTCGGCGAGGCCAGCCGGATGACCCAGTTCAAGGACAAGTCCGCCAAGCAGGGCGCCGACCGCGCGAGCGTCGGCCTGTTCACGTACCCGATCCTCCAGGTCGCGGACATCCTCCTGTACCAGGCGAACGAGGTCCCGGTCGGTGAGGACCAGCGCCAGCACATCGAGCTGACCCGCGACCTCGCGGAGCGGTTCAACGGGCGGTTCGGCGAGACGTTCACGATCCCGAAGCCGTACATCCTCAAGGAGACGGCGAAGATCTACGACCTCCAGGACCCGTCGATCAAGATGAGCAAGTCGGCGTCCACGCCGAAGGGCCTCATCAACCTGCTCGACGAGCCGAAGGCCACCGCCAAGAAGGTCAAGAGCGCGGTCACCGACACCGACACGGTCATCCGCTACGACGCCGAGAAGAAGCCCGGCGTCAGCAACCTCCTGACCATCTACTCCACCCTCACCGGAACCGGTATCCCGGAACTGGAGCAGAAGTACGAGGGCAAGATGTACGGTGCGCTCAAGACGGACCTGGCCGAGGTCATGGTCGATTTCGTGACTCCGTTCCGGACCCGTACCCAGGAGTATCTGGACGACCCGGAGACCCTCGACGCGATCCTGGCCAAGGGTGCGGAGAAGGCGCGGACCGTCGCCGCCGAGACCCTGGCCCAGGCGTACGAGAAGGTCGGCTTCCTGCCCGCCAAGCACTGAGTCCGTACGCGCGCCGGTACGCCCCGCGCGCCCGCCACACGAGACAGGAGTACGACGTGGGGACCGTAACGATCGGTGTCTCGATCGCGGTCCCGGAGCCTCACGGCAGCCTGCTCCAGGAGCGGCGCGCGGGCTTCGGCGACGCCGCGGCGCACGGTATCCCCACGCACATCACGCTGCTCCCGCCGACCGAGGTGGACGGCGGGCAGCTGCCCGCGATCGAGGCGCATCTGGCGGAAGTGGCCGCCACCGGGCGGCCGTTCGCGATGCGCCTGTCCGGTACCGGTACCTTCCGGCCGCTCTCGCCGGTCGTGTTCGTGCAGGTCGTGGAGGGGGCGGAGGCGTGCACCTGGCTGCAGAAGCAGGTGCGGGACGCCTCCGGTCCTGTCGCTCGTGAGCTGCAGTTCCCGTACCACCCGCATGTGACGGTCGCGCACGGGATCGACGAGGCGGCGATGGATCGTGCCTTCGCCGATCTGGCCGACTATGAGGCGGCCTGGCCGTGCACCGGGTTCGCGCTCTACGAGCAGGGTGCCGACGGTATCTGGCGCCGTCTCCGCGACTTCTGCTTCCCGGGCCCCACGGTCCCCCCGCAATCCCCCCGCAGAGACCCCGACCGCTCCCCCAGACCCCTCTAGCCCGCCTCGCCGCCAGGCCGCTGTCGGCCCCGTCAGGGGCGCTCTGTGATCGCGGGTCACTGCCCGCCCCGCCAGGGGCGCGGGGAACTGCGCGAGAAGCCCCACCGGGGCGCACCCGCCAACGGCGCTGAACTGGCCGCCCCTTGAAGCGCTCACCCCGCACCGGGGTGCCGCCTTGCCCACCCTGCCGCCCCAGGCGGCAGACTGCCCAAGGCGGGGCGGGGCGGGGCGCCTGCCTGAGGTGGCGGGGCGGGGCGGCAGCCCCGGGCGGGGCGGAAGCGGCGGGCGGGAGCCTACGGCGGCGGGGCGACGGCAGCCCCGAACCGGGCTAGACCGGCAACCTGCGGAAGAGTGGGCGCGGGACGTGGCGGAGGCCCGCCATGACCACGCGGAGAGCACCCGGCACCCAGACCGTTTCCGAGCGCCGCCGAAGCCCCAGCTCAATGGCGGAGGCAACGGCGTCCGGCGTCGTGGCGAGCGGCGCCTCGGCCAGCCCGGCCGTCATCTTCGACCGCACGAACCCGGGCCGCACGACCATGACATGCACCCCGGTGCCGTGCAGCGCGTCCCCGAGCCCCTGCGCGAACGCGTCGAGGCCCGCCTTGCTCGACCCGTAGATGAAGTTGGAGCGCCGGGCCCGCTCACCCGCGACCGACGACAGCACCACCAGCGACCCGTGCCCCTGCGCCTGGAGCGCCCGCGCGCACACCAGACCGGCCGAGACGGCGCCGGTGTAGTTGGTCTGCGCGACGCGCACGGCGGCCAGCGGGTCGCCCTCGTCGCGGGCCTGGTCACCGAGGACGCCGAAGGCCATCAGCACCATGTCGATGTCGCCCTCGGCGAACACCTTGCCGAGCGCCTCCTCATGGGACTCGGAGTCGAGCGCGTCGAAGGCGACGGTACGCACGTCGGCGCCCGTCTCGCGCAGCCCGGCCGCGGCTTCGTCGAGCGCCGGTGAGGGCCGGCCCGCCAGCCACACCGTGCGGGTGCGCCGGGTGATCAGACGGCGGGCGGTCGCGAGCCCGATCTCGGACGTGCCGCCGAGGACGAGCAGGGACTGGGGGATGCCGAAGGCGTCCTTCATGAGAGGCGAACTCCGTTACGGGGTCAGAGGGAGAGGCGGCGCGACAGGTCCGAGCGGAACACGCCCGCGGGATCGAGCCGGGCCCGCAGCGAGCGGAAGTCGGCGAGCCGGGGGTACATGGCGTCGAGCAGTTCGGGGCGGAGCCGGGAGTCCTTGGCGAGGTAGACGCGGCCGTCGGCGGCGGCGACCTCCTCGTCCAGTTCGTCGAGGAAGGCGCCGAGGCCCGGCAGGTTCGCGGGGATGTCGAGAGCGAGGGTCCAGCCCGGCATCGGGAAGGACAGCCAGCCCGGGTCGCCGTCGCCGAACCGCTTGAGGACGGCGAGGAAGGACGGGCAGCGGCGCTCGGAGACCCGCCGCACGATCCGGCGCAGGGCCTCCTCCTGCCCGTGCCCGACGACGAACTGGTACTGCACGAAGCCGCCGCGCCCGTAGACCCGGTTCCAGTGCGGCACGCCGTCGAGGGGGTGGAAGAAGGTGGCGAGCTTCTGGATCTCGCCGGTGCGGGACCTGGGCGCCTTGCGGTACCAGAGCTCGTTGAAGAGGCCGACCGTGGTGCGGCCCAGCAGCCCCTCGGGGACGAAGGCGGGCGGCGCGGGCAGCCGGCCGGGGCGGAAGGCGAGCGGGGCGCGGCGGGCGCGGGCGGGCAGGGCGTCCAGCGGGGCGTGGTCGCCGCGGGTGAGGACGGCGCGGCCCAGGGCGGTGCCGCGGGCGAGCAGGTCGATCCAGGCGACGGAGTAGCGGTAGCGGTGGTCGGTGGCGGCCAGCCGGGCCATCAGGTCGTCGAGGTCGGTGGCCCGCTCGGTGTCGACGGTCATCAGCGAGGTCTCGACGCGCTGGAGCCGGACCGTCGCCGTCAGGATGACGCCGGTCAGGCCCATGCCGCCCGCGGTGGCGTCGAACAGTTCGGTGCCGCGCTCCACGATCCGCACCTCGCCGTCGGCGGTGAGCAGTTCGAGGGCCTCGACGTGCCGGGAGAAGGAGCCGTGGACGTGGTGGTTCTTGCCGTGGATGTCGGCGCCGATCGCGCCGCCGACCGTCACGTAGCGGGTGCCGGGGGTGACCGGCACGAACCAGCCGAGCGGCAGCAGCACCTCCATCAGCCGGTGCAGGGAGACGCCCGCGTCGCACAGGACGGTGCCGCCGGCGGCGTCGATGGCGTGGATGCGGTCCAGGCCGGTCATGTCGAGGACGGCGCCGCCCGCGTTCTGCGCCGCGTCGCCGTAGGCCCGGCCGAGGCCCCGGGCGATGCCGCCGCGCCGCCCGGTGACGGCGCACTCCCGGACGGCGGCGACCGTCTCCTCGTAGCTGCGGGGGCGCACCAGATGCGCGGAGGTCGGGGCGGTCCTGCCCCAGCCGGTGACCGGCACGGTGTCGTAGCCGGGGCTCGTGGGGGCCGTGGGTGAAGGGGCTGCAGCCATGAAGGCGACCGTATCGTCCGGAGAAGGCCACTTTGCCCCAAATCTCATATTCCCTCACCGAAATGGGTGATTGAGGGGGTGTCAACCGAAATGGTGCGGTCTGCGGGCCGCCCGGCCTCCACAGTGAGCCACATGGACGACATCGACCGCCGATTGCTGTCAGCGTTGCGCGACTGCGGCTCGGACCGGCGCGTGGCGGCGGCCGCGCGGGCGCTGTCCTGGGCCGGTGAGCACGGCGCGCTCTGGCTCGCCGCCGGGCTCGTGGGCGCCGCCGCCGACCGGGAACGCCGCCCGGCCTGGCTGCGCGCCACGGCGCTGACCGCGGGCGCGCACCTGGCCAGCATGGGCGTGAAGCGCGTGGTGCGCAGGCCGCGGCCCGAGGCCGGCGCCGGGATCGAGCCCCTGGTGCGCACGGCGGGCCGGCACTCCTTCCCCAGCTCGCACGCCACCGCCGCGGCCGCCGCGGCCGTCGCCTACGGCGCGGTGCGGCCGGTGGGCGCGCACCTGGCGCCGCCGATCGCCGCCGCCATGTGCGTCTCGCGGCTCGTCGTCGGCGTGCACTACCCGTCGGACGTGGCGGCGGGCGCGGCCCTGGGAGCGCTGACCGCGCGGCTCGGGGCGCGCTGGGCGGCGGCCGGGGGTGCGCCCCGATGACGGAAGGCGCCAAGGGCGCGGCGGTCCTGGAACGGCCGCACGAGGTACGGCAGCGGGTCACCCCGCTCGGACTGCCCGCGGGGCTGCTGCGCACCGCACGGCCCCGGCAGTGGGTGAAGAACGTCCTCGTCGTCGCGGCCCCCGCCGCCGCGGGCGAGCTGTTCTCCCGGCACGCGGTCACTCAAGTGGCTCTCGTCTTCTGCCTGTTCACCCTCGCCTCGGCGGCGGTGTACCTCATCAACGACGCGCGCGACGCCGAGGCCGACCGCGCCCACCCGGTCAAGCGGTACCGCCCGGTGGCCGCCGGGCAGGTCCCCGTACCCGTCGCCTACGCCGCGGGCGCGCTCCTCGCCGCCCTCGCGCCCACCCTCGCGGCGGCGCTGTGCAACCCGATGACCGCGGCGCTGCTCACCGCGTACGTCGGCATGCAACTCGCCTACTGCGTCAGCCTCAAGCACGTACTCGTCGTCGATCTGACCGTGGTGACCACCGGGTTCCTGATGCGGGCGATGATCGGCGGGGTCGCGCTCGGCATCCCGCTGTCGCGCTGGTTCCTGATCACCACCGGATTCGGCGCGCTGTTCATGGTCTCCGCGAAGCGGTACTCCGAGGCCGTGCAGATGGCGGGCAAGGAGGGCGCCACGCGGGCCCTGCTGAACCAGTACACGACCGGATACCTGCGCTTCGTCTGGCAACTGGCGGCCGGGGTCGCCGTGCTCGCCTACTGCCTGTGGGCGATGGAGGAGGGCGGCGTCGCCCGCACCAGCCTGCTGCCCTGGCGGCAGCTGTCGATGGTGGCGTTCATCCTCGCCGTGCTGCGCTACGCCGTCTTCGCCGACCGGGGCACGGCCGGCGAGCCCGAGGACGTCGTGCTGCGCGACCGGGCCCTCGCCGTCATCGGCCTGGTGTGGCTGGCCATGTACGGACTCGCGGTCGTCGACTGGTGAGCCGGCTGCGGGCGCTGGGACCGGAGCTGGCCGCCTTCGCGGGGGTGGGGCTCTGCGCGTACGCCGCCGACCTCGGCCTGTTCGTGTGGCTGCGCGGCCCCGCCGGGTTCGACCCGCTCACCGCCAAGGCGCTCTCCTTCGTGGCCGGCTGCTCGGTGGCGTACGCGGGCAACGCCCTCGGTACGTACCGGGGCGCGGCCCCGCAGGTCACCCGGCTGCGGCAGTACGGGGTCTTCTTCGCGGTGAACGTGGCGGGCGCGCTGGTGCAGTTGCTGTGCCTCGCCGTGTCGCACTACGGATTCGGGCTGACCTCGCAGCGGGCGGACACCGTATCCGGGGCCGGGATCGGCATGGCACTGGCCACGGTGCTGCGGTTCTGGGGTACCCGAACCCTGGTCTTCCGTGCGAACACGATCCCTACGAGTCCGGTGGAAACGGCCGATAAGGGCAGGCTTGGATCATGGACTGGCTGAAGAAGCTCCCCGTTGTCGGCCCCCTGGTGAGCCGGCTGATGCTGACGCACGCCTGGCGTGCCTACGAGCGGCTCGACGCGGTGCACTGGGCACGGCTCGCCGCGGCGATGACCTTCATCAGTTTCCTGGCGCTGTTCCCGCTGCTCACCGTGGCCGCGGCGGTCGCGGCGAGCACGCTGTCCACCGCGCAGCAGCAGGAGCTCCAGGACAAGCTCAGCGACCAGGTGCCGGGGATCTCCGACCAGTTGGACATCCAGGCGCTGGTCGACAACGCGGGCACCGTCGGTCTCGTCGCCGGTGCGCTGCTGCTGTTCACCGGCATCGGCTGGGTCGGCTCGATGCGGGAGTGCCTGCGCGCCGTGTGGGAGCTGCCGGACGAGGAGGAGAACCCGGTCCTGCGCAAGCTGAAGGACGCCGGGGTGCTGGTGGGGCTCGGGGGAGCGGGGCTCGCCTCGATGGTCGCTTCCACGGTCGCCTCCACCGCCGTGGACGCCACCGCGGACGGGCTCGGCCTCGACAAGAACGGCTGGGGCGGCTTCCTGCTCCAGGCCGCCGCGTTCCTGATCGCCGTGCTCGCGGACTTCCTGCTGCTGCTCTACATCCTCACCCTGCTGCCCGGGGTGGCGCCCGAGCGCCGCGATCTGGTGACCGCGGCGCTGATCGGCGCCGCCGGGTTCGAGCTGCTGAAGCTGCTGCTCGGCGGCTACATCAAGGGCGTCGCCGCGAAGAGCATGTACGGCGCGTTCGGCACGCCGGTCGCCCTGCTGCTGTGGATCAACTTCACGGCGAAACTGCTGCTGTTCTGCGCCGCCTGGTCGGCGACCGGGGTCAGGACCGGTTCTGAACCGGCCACTTCTTCCGCACCACGAACACCCCCGCGGCCAGTACCACCAGCACCCCACCAATGATCGCCAGCGCGATCCCGACGCCGCTGGAGCCGCTCGTCGAGGTGACCGCCGCGTGCGCGTCGGGCCGGGCGGGGCCCGCCTCGCCCTTCGGAGCGGCCGAGCCCGACGGCGCCGCGGCCGTCTTCGTCAGCACGAGATGGCCGACGGGGGAGACCTTGCCGTCGGCCTCGAAGCCCCAGTCGAGCAGCCGCGCGGCCTCCTTGTAGACCGCGAAGGACTCCTTGGAGCTGGGGTTCATGACGGTGACGAGGAGCTTCTTGTCGCCGCGCTGGGCGACACCGGTGAAGGTCGCGCCCGCGTTGGTGGTGTTGCCGTTCTTGACGCCCGCGATGCCCTTGTACGGCGAGATGCCGTAGTCCCCGGTGAGCAGCCGGTTGGTGTTCTGGATCTCGAAGCGCTCGGTCGTCTTCCCCTTCTTCTGCTTCATGGGGAACTTGGCCCGGGCCGTCGCCGCGTACTCGCGGAAGTCCGGGCTGTGCAGCCCGGAGCGGGCGAACAGCGTCAGGTCGTACGCGGACGAGGTCTGGCCCGGCATGTCGTAGCCGTCGGGGCTGACCACGTGCGTGTCGTGGGCCTGCAACTCGTCGGCCTTGGCCTGCATGTCCTTCACGGTCTGCGGGACGCCGCCGTTCATGGCCGACAGCACGTGCACCGCGTCGTTGCCCGACTTCAGGAAGACGCCGAGCCACAGGTCGTGGACCGTGTACGTGAAGCCCTCCTTGATGCCGACGAGGCTGGAGCCCGCGCCGATCCCCGCCAGGTCGGAGGGGACGACCTTGTGCGTCGTCGTCTTCAGGTACTTGGGCAGGACCGTGTCCGCGAACAGCATCTTCAGGGTGCTCGCGGGCGGCAGCTTCCAGTGCGCGTTGTGCGCGGCCAGCACCTCGCCCGACTCGGCGTCGCTGACGATCCAGGACTTCGCCGTCAGGTCCTTGGGCAGGACCGGCGCGCCGCCGCCCAGCTCCACCTGGGTGCCCGCCTTCGCCAGCCGGGCGCCGCCGATGTCCGACATGGTCGCGGGTGGCTTGTCGTCCTTGTCCTTCTTGTCGGCGGCAGCCGCGGCGGGGGCGATCCCCGCCAGCGTCAGGGCACAGGCCGTCAGGACGAGCGCGGACTTCTTCAGGTACGAGGTGACGTACGACTCATGGGTGGCAGGCACGCACGAGAACGTACAGGTACCCGGCCCGTAAGTCTCCGCCGAGGTGTCCTGTGTCTCTCCCGCCCCACCCCGGCGGCGGTGCGGGAGGCGCGCTGGCGATACTGAACGCATGAAGCTCAGTCGCCCCGTCTCCTGGTTCCTGCTCGCCTTCGGGGTGTGGTCATGGATCATCTGGGTCACTTTCGCCAAAAATCTCTGGAAGGACGGCAGCGGCCTCGCCTTCGACGACGCCGGGGATCCGACCGCGTACTTCTGGGTGCACCTGACCCTCGCGATCGTCTCCTTTGTCTTGGGGACGGTCGTCGGAGTGATCGGGTTCCGTGGCGTGCGGTCCCTGCGCGACGACGCGTAGCGGCGGCGGGTCATGGTCGTCCTCTTCGTCCTCGCCGCCGTCGCCGTCCTCGCGGTCTTCGCCGGCCTGCACTACTACGCGTACCGGCGCCTGGTCCGCGCCACGACGGCCGGGCCCGGGTGGCCCCGGCGCCTGGGTGCCGCGGTGTTCGTGGCGGGCCCGGTCCTGATGTTCGCGGCGATCGCCGCGGAGCGCGCCGAAGCGCCGTTCCCCCTGCAACGGGCCCTCGCCTGGCCCGGTTTCCTGTGGATGGCGTTCGCCCTCTATCTGTTGCTCGCGCTGCTGGTGGGGGAGGCCGTGCGGCCGGTCCTGCGACGGGTTCTCGACCGGGGCGCGCGTCGTTCCGGGCCTGATGCCGCGCAGACGGGCCCGGAACTGGAGGCGGGCCCGGGCTCGGAGCCGGAACCGGAGCCGAGTCTGGGCTCGGAGACGAAGCCGAAGCCCGAGCCGGAGCCGGGGCTGAGTTCGGAGCCGAAGCCCGAGCCGGAGCTGGGCTCGGAGGTGAAGCCGGGGCCCGGTCGGCGGTTGGTTCTTGCTCGGGGCGTGGGGATCGCCTCCGCCGTCGCCGCCGCGGGGATCGTCGGCAACGGTGCCTACGGGGTGCTGCGCGGGCCGAAGGTCAAGCGGGTCACCGTTCCGCTGGCCAAACTGCCGCGCTCCGCCCACGGGTTCAGGATCGCGGTGGTCAGCGACGTGCACCTCGGCCCGGTGCTCGGCCGGGGCTTCGCCGAGCGCGTCGTCGACATCGTCAACGGCACCCAGCCCGATCTGATCGCGGTCGTCGGCGACCTGGTCGACGGCACCGTGGAGGACCTCGCGCCCGCCGTCGCGCCGCTGGCCCGCCTGCGCTCCCGCCACGGCACGTACTTCGTCACCGGCAACCACGAGTACTTCTCCGGCGCCGACCCGTGGGTGGCGCACGTCCGCGAGATCGGGATGCGGCCGCTGGCCAACGCCCGGGTGGAGATGGGCGCGTTCGACCTCGCCGGGGTCAACGACATCAGCGGCGAGAACTACGGCGAGGGCCCCGACTACGGCAAGGCGCTCGGCGACCGCGACACCTCCCGCGCCGCCGTGCTCCTCGCCCACCAGCCCGTGATGATCCACGACGCCGTCGAGCACGGCGTCGACCTCCAGCTCTCCGGCCACACCCACGGCGGCCAGCTCTGGCCGGGCAACTTCGTCGCGGACGCGGCCAATCCGACCCTCGCGGGCCTGGAGTCCTACGGCGACACCCAGCTCTACGTCAGCCGGGGCGCCGGAGCCTGGGGGCCGCCGGTGCGGGTGGGGGCGCCGTCCGACATCACGGTCGTCGAGCTGGCGTCCCGTCAGGCCTGACGTCCGTACGGGCTGACCGAATACCGACGTGCTGTCGGTTACTGCGGTGGCACTCAGCGTGTCCATGCCGCAGCATTCTGTGTCGCAACTGTGTTCACGATGTGTGTGAACGGATAAAGCAGTTTCGGCGACAGATGAGGAGGAGGTGGCTACGTGTGTTGCGGCGCAGTGCGTTCAGACTGCCCCGGCACCCGGCCTCGGTGGGGCTCGCGCGGCTGCGGGTGCGCGATCATCTCGCGGTCTGGGGGCACACAGGGCCGGCTGAAGCGCTGGACACCGCGATTCTGCTCGTGTCCGAACTGGCGACGAACGCCGTGCGGCACGGGCCGGTGCGGGAGCGGGAGTTCGAGGTCGCGGTGACGGTGCTCGCGGACGGCTCGTGCTTCATCGAGGTGTCCGACGCGTCGTCGGCCGAACCCGAGATGAAGGCTCCGTGCCCGGCCGACGACGAGAACGGTCGGGGTCTGCATCTGGTCGAGGCGCTCGCCGAGGCGTGGGGGGTGTGGCATCGGGGTCGCCACGGCAAGACGGTCTGGGCCCTGGTCCGTTCCTGACCGCCCCTCGAAGGAGCGGGGCCCGGCCCCTGCCCTCTCCCTCTCACCCCTGAAGCGAGCTCCGCCCGCTCAGGGGAAGGCGCGCGCAGCGCGGCCTTCAGGGGCGCGGGGAACTGCGCGACCAGCCACGACGTGGCCGCGGTCGGCGACGGAACGGTACCGATTCCTAGGCGCGCCGGCGCCCGGTGGGCCGCCCCCGCCGACGCAGAGCCACCAGACTCCCGCCCGCCAGCGCAGCCACCGCGGCGGACCCCCCGAGCTCCCACCCCTCCCGCCCCCCGCCGGAGCCACCCCGCGCGGCCGGCGCCCCGGCGACCGGAGACGCCGACTCCGCGGGCCGCTCGCTCAGCGGCACGACCAGCTCCCCGACCGAACCGGCCCGGTCCCCGGCCCCGAACCCCCAGTCGAGCAGCGCCGCCGTCTCCTCGTACACCTCGGCACCCGCCCCGGGATGCATGACGGTGACCAGCAGCGTGCGCCCGTCGCGGGTGGCGGCCCCGGTGAAGGTGTTGCCCGCGTTCGTGGTGTAGCCGTTCTTGACCCCGATCAGCCCCCGGTACGGGGTGACCCCCTGCCCGGTCAGCAGACGGTCGGTGTTCTGGATCTGGAACGTCTTGGAGCCGCCCGCCGGGAAATCGGCGACGCGGGTGGCGCAGTACCCGCGGAAGTCGTCGTTCTTCAGACCCGCGCGCGCGAACAGCGTGAGGTCGTACGCGGAGGAGAGCTGCCCCTTGTGGTCGAAGCCGTCGGGGCTGACGACATGGGTGTCGTCGGCCCCGAGATCCTTCGCGCGGGCCTGCATCTGCGCGACGGTCTGCTCGACGCCGCCGTTCATGTGGGCGAGGACGTGCACGGCGTCGTTGCCGGAGCGCAGGAAGACGCCCTGCCACAGCTGGTGGACGGTGTACGTGGTGCCGGCCTGGATGCCGACGAGGCTGGAGCCGTACGGGATTCCGGCCAGGTCCTCGGCGGTCACCTTGTGCTTGTCGGTGCTGTCGAACTTCGGCAGCACGGTGTCCGCGAACAGCATCTTCAGGGTGGAGGCGGGAGCCAGCGCCTTGTGCGCGTTGTAGGAGGCCAGCACGGCACCGCTGTCGTTGTCGGCGACGAGCCACGCGCGGGCCTTGAGCCCCGGCGGCTTCGGCGCACCGGAGGCGCGCTGCACCCCGGACGCGCCGAGCCGCGCACCGCCCACGGCCTGAGCGGCGGACGCCCGCTGCGCGGGCAGGGCGAGAGCGGCGGCCGTCCCGATACCGAGGCCGAGCGCGGCGCGACGGCTGAACCGGGAGGACGACGGTTGCTGCGGGGACGAGGCTGTGCCGGGCATCCCGCGAAGGTACAGCTCAAAGCTGAAGTAAAGGCAAGAGGGGTCGGTCTACGGGGTGGACGGACCCTCCGTCGTCTTCGGGCGGGTCATCCCCGGCAGGAAGTCGGTGAAGAGCTCGTGCACCTCGAGCACGAGCGGCCGCAGCACCCGGAACCGCGCGAGCGCCACGCCCCGGGTCGTCAGCCGCGCCCCCCGACCGGCGAGACGCCGACTGCGCTCGCGGCCCTCCGAGGAGTCGAACACCCAGTACAGGACGAGCCCCATCTGGGAGAGCCACATCAACTCCGGCAGGATCTCGGCGAGTTCGGCCGGCACCTTCGCCTTCGAACCGGTGAGCACTTCGCGGTGCATGGAGATCGCCGCCTGCCGCGCGTGCTCCGACTCGGGCGAGAAGGGGCTGAGCGGCGACTCCGGATCGGCGGCGTTCTTGAAGAACTGCGCCGCGAACTCGTGGTACGGCTCCGCGATCTCCAGCCAGGTCCGCAGCACCCCGGCGAGCCGCGTCTCCAGATCGGTCTCCCCGGCGAGCACGGACCGGACCGCCGCCTGGTGCTCGGCGGTGATCCGGTCGTAGAACCCCTGGATGAGGTGTTCCTTGCCCGCGAAGTAGTAGTACGCGTTGCCGACCGAGACCCCGGCCTCCTGGGCGATCGCCCGCATCGTGGTCTTGTCGTAGCCCCGCTCCCGGAACAGCCGCATCGCGGTCTCCAGGATCAGCGCCCGCGTCTGCTCGCTCTTCACGGTCTTCTCTGCTGCCACGCCGCCGAGCCTAATCGGCCGTGCGGCAGCCGCTGTCGCAGCCCGGCGCCGATGCCGCCGGCTCCTCCCCGGGTCCGGGGGCCTCGTACCCGTACGCCTCGAGGAACCAGCCGTCCTTCGGGTCGTACCGCCAGCCGTCCGAGCGCCGGTACGCCCCGCCGCCCGGCTGCGGCCCCCACTGGGCCTCCCGGTACCTGGCGGCCCCCAGCACCACCTGCTTGGCGACCTTCATCCCGGCGGGCGTCGCCATCCGGTGGGCGGTGGGCCGGTACGCGCGCAGCGCCCACATGCACACGATCCAGGCGGCCGGGCCCCGGTAGAGCTGCCCGCCGTCGGCGATCACGGTGATGTCGCTGAGCGTCGCCGCGTGATCGAGGTCGGGGAAGAGGCGCCGGGCCCGTGCGTGCCCGGCCGGGACCAGATCGAGCGGCACCAGCTGCCGCTGCTTCACCAGCCAGTTCCGTACGAAGGTGCACAGGTGGCACTCGGCGTCGTACAGCACCGTGAGCCGGCGGACCGGGACGTCCCCCCGGCCGCCCCGGTCCGCTTCCCCCATGACTCCCACCGCACTCACACCCCGGCCGCCGGAGCGGCCCACCCCTGCGGCGGGACCGGCGGCCGCTGCTCGCGCTCCATGAGGCCGCGCCGCCGGATCTTGTTGAGGACGTAGACGTTCCCCAGGTGCATCACGCCGAGCACGAGCAGGACGACGCCCAGCTTGGTCGAGAGGGCCTCGAAGACCTCGCGGGTGCTGGCGATGGTCTCGTCGCCGCTCAGATACAGGGCGACGAAGCCGAGGTTCACCAGATAGAAGCCGACCACCAGCAGGTGGTTGACGGCCTCGGCGAGCTTCTCGTTGCCGTGCAGCACGTCGGAGAGAAAGATCCGGCCGTTACGGCTCAGGGTGCGCGCCACCCACACGGTCAGCCCGATGCTGACGACGAGATAGACGACGTACGCGACGACTGTGAGGTCCATGCCCCACCCTCCTTGAACGCGTTCAAAAACGCTGACAGGGATGAATGTAGCCCTGTTTTTGAACACGTTCAAGCGAGAGTCGTCCTACGGGACCGGACGTGACGGGAGTCTCAACCGCGGGCCAGCTCCGGGCGCTTGAGGTAGTCGGTGAACCCGATGACGTTGCCCCACGGATCGGCGAACTCGACGACGTATCCGGTGGACGTGGAGAAGGGCGGGTCGAGGAGGTCGATCCCGGCCGCGGTCAGCAGCTCGCCCGCGGCCCGCGCGTCGCGCACCTCCAGCCACAGCCGCGCCGCGGGCCAGGCCGGGGGCCGGTGCCCGAACTCCTCCTCGGCGCGCAGCAGCAGCCCCGGGGTCTCCTTGCCGACCTCGAGCAGGGCGATCCCCGCCTCGTCGAACCGCACCTTCACGGGGAACCCGGCGCGCTCGTAGAAGGCGACGGCCTCGGACAGGTCGCCGACGGGGAACAGGGCGTTGTCGAAGCCGAGTACGTCGAGAGCATCCAGTCGATTGTCATGTGACATTCCGTCAGATTAGCGGTCGAGTCGGGTAAAAGCCGCGCAGCGGGCGCGGGATGATTGTCAGTGGTGGCCCGTACGGTCCTGGACATGGGGACAGTGACGTTCGTCGACGAGACGACAGCAGGGGACAGGGGCACCGCCTTCGGCCTGGAGATCGCCGAGGAGCGGCTCACCGTGCGCGAGCTGATCCGGCGCCGGGTCTTCCAGGAGGTCGCGGAGTTCAACGCGCGATCGGAGGCCCAGGTCTTCCAGGGCCTGGTCCAGCCCGAGCACACGGAGCGCGTGCTGAACGGATACGCGCTGCGCACCCCGCGCCGCATCGACCCCGAGGCCCAGACGGCCCGCGCCCTGACCGCCTTCGGGGGGAACGGCTTCCTGGTCCTGGTGGGCGACCGTCAGTTCACCGACCCGGACGAGGAGATCGACCTCGCGCTCGGCGCCGAGGTCACGTTCCTGAAGCTCGTCGCGCTGGTGGGTGGCTGACCGTGAAGATGCTGATCAGGCTGGGCCGGATACAGGACCACGCGGCAGCGCTGGACGCCGCCGCGCTGGCGCGGGAGGCCCTGGAGGCGGCGACGACCGGAGAGGGGCACAGCGCGGACGTGTGGAACAGGATCGTCGCGTTCGTGGAGACGCTCGACAGCACCCTGCGGGCCCGCACGGCACAGGAGCTGCGCCGGCTGCACCCGGAGCGGCGCGCCGGCGAGCGCGCCCGGCCGCAGGTGCTCCGCCTGTTGACCGCCGTCGGCGGGGACCTGCCCGGTGACCCGCTCGCGGCCGAGCGGACCGCCGAGCTGGAGCTCTTCGGCCTGGAGGACGCGGTCTCGTACGGGAACGGCGTGGCGGCGGCCGCCGAGGCCGAGCTGGCCGCGGGCCGCCCCCTGTCCGCGCCCCTCGTGGCCTACGTGCGCCGCTGCGCCCTGGAGGCCTACGGAGACCGGGAGATGACCGCCCTGGCCAGAAAACTGACCCACCCGGTGCTGAACGTGGGGGAGCAGTGGGCCGAGCGCGCCCTGGCCCACGCCGCCGACGACCCCGCCTGGAAGGCGCTGCTCGCCCACGCCGCGACCGCGACCTCGGCGCGGCCCACCGCCAAGTGGGACAAGGCAGCGCTCGCCGCCGTCAAACCCCTCGGGGCCGACGCCGTGCGGACGGCGGTGCTCGACTGGCTCCCGCTCGTCGGCCGCCCCCGCACCTTCGAGCTGACCACCTTCCGCTACGGACCGGACGCGAACCTCGTCCTCGACCCGTTCAACGCCAACGCTCTGCGCGGCCTCACCTGGATCCTCGCCCTGCTCCCGGCCCACCCGGACACGGCCCGCGCGCTCGGCGCCCTCGTCGAGACCGCGCTGAAGAAGGTCCCGGGCCTCGGCCCGGTCAACCCGAAGGTGGCGAACGCGGGGGTCAACGCGCTGGGACGGATCGACGGCGAGGCCGCCCTCGCCGAGCTGGCCCGGCTGGCCACCCGGCTCACCTACAAGGCCACCGTCAAGCTCCTGGAGGCCGCCCTCGACGCCCGCGCGAGCGCGCTCGGCCTGTCCCGCGAGGAGATCGAGGAACTGGCCGTACCGGCGTACGGGCTCACCGAGGTCGGCCGCGCCGAGGTCCGGCTGGGCGAGGTCACGGCCCGGGTGGAGGTGCGCGGCACCAAGGCCGTCCTCGGCTGGGCCGGCGCCACCGGCAAGAGCGTGAAGTCCGTCCCCGCCGCCGTCCGCCGCGACCACGCGGACGAGCTGAAGGAGCTCAAGGCCGCCGTCAAGGACATCGACAAGATGCTCAGCGCCCAAGTGGAGCGCCTCGACCGGCAGTTCCTCGCCCGCCGCACCTGGGCCTTCGCCGCCTGGCGCGAGCGCTACCTCGACCATCCGCTGGTCGGCTCCCTCGCCCGCCGCCTGCTGTGGACCGTGGACGGCACTCCGGTCGGCTTCGCCGACGGGGAGCTGCGCACCCTCACCGACGACCCCGTCACCACCGGTACGGAGGTCACCCTCTGGCACCCCGTCGGCCGCGACCCCGCCGAGGTCGTCGCCTGGCGGGACTGGCTGGAGCGGCACGCGGTCACCCAGCCGTTCAAGCAGGCCCACCGCGAGGTGTACCTGCTCACCGACGCCGAGCGCGCCACGGGCACGTATTCGAACAGGTTCGCGGCGCACATCGTCCGCCAGCACCAGTTCCACTCCCTCGCGGCGGTCCGCGGCTGGCGCAACAAGCTGCGGCTCTGCGTCGACGACGAGGCGCCGCCCGCCTCCCGCGAGCTGCCGCAGTGGGGCCTGCGCGCCGAGTACTGGATCGAGGGCGAGGGCGAGGAGTACGGCGTCGACACCACCGAGTCGGGCAGCTATCTGCGGCTGCGCACCGACCAGGTCCGCTTCTACCCGATCGACGCCCCCGAGAACTCGGCGCACTGCTGCGGCGGCGAGTACCGGATGTGGCTGCGCGACGGCGCGGAGCCGGTCGAACCGCTGCCGCTCACCGAGATCCCGCCGCTTGTCCTCTCCGAAGTGCTGCGCGACGTCGACCTGTTCGTCGGCGTGGCCAGTGTCGGCAACGACCCGACGTGGCAGGACGGCGGCCCCGGCGGCCGGTTCCGGGAGTACTGGACCTCGTACGGCTTCGGCGAGCTGAACCAGAGCGCCGAGACCCGCCGTGCCCTCCTGGAGCGGCTCGTGCCGCGCCTCGCGATCGCCGACCGCTGCACCCTCGAAGGCCGCTTCCTGCACGTCAAGGGCGAGCTGCACACGTACAAGATCCACCTGGGCTCGGGCAACATCCTGATGACACCCAACGACCAGTACCTGTGCATCGTGCCGAAGTCCGGCGGCGCGGGCGCCGACACCGGCTATCTCCCCTTCGAGGGCGACCGGGTGCTGGCCGTCGTCCTCAGCAAGGCGCTCATGCTCGCCGAGGACACGAAGATCACCGACCCGACGATCGTGAGCCAGATAGGCCGCGCGACCCGGCGGTGAAAAGACGTGGGCCCCGCTCCCACGGGGGGAGCGGGGCCCACGGCCTCGCAGGTACGACCGGAAGGTCAGTAGCGGCGCGTGATCAGCGCGCGCTTCACTTCCTGGATCGCCTTGGTGACCTCGATGCCACGCGGGCAGGCGTCCGTGCAGTTGAAGGTCGTGCGGCAGCGCCACACACCGTCACGGTCGTTGAGGATCTCAAGACGCTGCTCACCGGCCTCGTCGCGCGAGTCGAAGATGAAGCGGTGGGCGTTCACGATGGCGGCCGGACCGAAGTACTGGCCGTCGTTCCAGAACACCGGGCAGGACGACGTGCACGCGGCGCACAGGATGCACTTGGTGGTGTCGTCGAACCGCTCGCGGTCCTCGGCGGACTGCAGGCGCTCACGTGTCGGCTCGTTCCCCTTGGTGACCAGGAACGGCATGACGTCCCGGTACGCCTGGAAGAACGGGTCCATGTCGACCACGAGGTCCTTCAGCACGGTGAGGCCCTTGATGGCCTCGACCGTGATCGGCTTCTCGGGGTTGATGTCCTTGATGAGCGTCTTGCAGGCAAGGCGGTTCTTGCCGTTGATGCGCATCGCGTCGGACCCGCAGATGCCGTGCGCGCAGGACCGGCGGAAGGTCAGCGACCCGTCCAGGTCCCACTTGATCTTGTGGAGGGCGTCGAGGACGCGCTCCTTCGGGTCGATGTCGAGCTGGAAGTCTTCCCAGGTCGACTCCGCCGAGACCTCCGGGTTGAACCGGCGGATCCGGAAGGTGACCGTGATGAGGTGCGAGCCGTTGTCCGCCTCGAGCGCCTCGAGCTTGTCCATGGTCGGAGTAGCCATCAGTACTTACGCTCCATCGGCTGGTAGCGGGTCTGGACGACCGGCTTGTAGTCGAGACGGATCGTCTCCGTGCCGTCGTCGCCGACCTCGCGGTACGCCATGGTGTGGCGCATGAAGTTGACGTCGTCGCGGTTCGGGAAGTCCTCGCGGTAGTGACCGCCGCGGGACTCCTTGCGGGCGAGCGCGCTGGTCGCCATGACCTCGGCCAGGTCGAGCAGGTTGCCCAGCTCGATGGCCTCGAGCAGGTCGGTGTTGAACCGCCGGCCCTTGTCCTGGATCGACACGTTGCGGTAGCGCTCGCGCAGCTCGGCGATCTTCTCGACGGCCGTCTTGATCGTCTGCTCGGTGCGGAACACCATCACGTTGGCGTCCATGCACTCCTGCAGCTCGTTGCGCAGGACCGCGACGCGCTCGGTGCCCGTGGAGTCGCGCAGGTGCTCGACCAGCTCCTCCACCAGCGACGCCGGGTTCTCCGGCAGCTCGACGAAGTCGGCCGTGTGGGAGTACTCGGCGGCCGCGATGCCCGCACGACGCCCGAAGACGTTGATGTCGAGCAGCGAGTTGGTGCCGAGACGGTTGGCGCCGTGCACCGAGACGCAGGCGACCTCACCGGCGGCGTACAGACCGGGGACGACGGTGGTGTTGTCCGCGAGGACCTCACCCTCGACGTTCGTCGGGATGCCGCCCATGGCGTAGTGCGCGGTCGGCTGGATCGGGATCGGGTCCGTGTAGGGCTCGATGCCGAGGTACGTGCGCGCGAACTCGGTGATGTCCGGGAGCTTGGCGTCCAGCTGCTCCGGCGGCAGGTGCGTGAGGTCGAGGTAGACGTGGTCGCCCTCGGGACCGCAACCGCGGCCCTCACGGATCTCCGTGTAGATGGACCTGGAGACCACGTCTCGCGAGGCGAGGTCCTTCATGACCGGCGCGTACTTCTCCATGAAGCGCTCGCCGTCCTTGTTGCGGAGGATGCCGCCCTCACCGCGGGCGCCCTCCGTGAGAAGGATGCCCATGCGCCAGATGCCGGTCGGGTGGAACTGGAAGAACTCCATGTCCTCCAGCGGGATCCCGCGCCGGTAGCAGGCGGCCTGGCCGTCGCCGGTCAGCGTGTGCGCGTTCGACGTCACCTTGAAGAACTTGCCGGTGCCGCCGGAGGCGTAGATGACCGCCTTCGCCTGGAAGATGTGGATCTCGCCGGTGGCCAGCTCGTAGGCGACCACACCGGCGGACTTCTTGACGCCGTCCACCTCGACGATCAGCTGGTCCAGGACGTAGAACTCGTTGAAGAACTCCACGCCCTCCTTCACGCAGTTCTGGTACAGCGTCTGAAGGATCATGTGGCCCGTGCGGTCCGCGGCGTAGCAGGACCGGCGGACCGGCGCCTCACCGTGGTTGCGCGAGTGACCGCCGAAGCGGCGCTGGTCGATGGTGCCGTCCGGCGTGCGGTTGAACGGCAGGCCCATCTTCTCCAGGTCGAGGACCGAGTCGATGGCCTCCTTCGCCAGGATCTCGGCGGCGTCCTGGTCGACCAGGTAGTCGCCGCCCTTGATCGTGTCGAAGGTGTGCCACTCCCAGTTGTCCTCCTCCACGTTGGCCAGCGCGGCGGCCATGCCGCCCTGCGCGGCGCCCGTGTGGGAGCGGGTGGGGTACAGCTTGGTCAGCACGGCGGTGCGGCTGCGCTTCGTCGACTCGATGGCCGCACGCATGCCCGCGCCGCCGGCGCCGACGATGACGGTGTCGTACTTGTGAATCTTCACGGTTTCGCTCGCCTCGGCTTTAACGGATGTTGGGGTCGAAGGTGAAGATCACCAGCGTGCCCAGCAGGACGGTGAAGACCGTCGCGGCGTACAGCAGGCCCTTCAGCCACATACGGGTGTTGGGGCGCTCTGCGTAGTCGTTGATGACCGTGCGCAGGCCGTTGGCGCCGTGCAGCATCGCGAGCCACAGCATCAGCAGGTCCCAGCCCTGCCAGAACGGGGACGCCCAGCGGCCCGCGACGAACGCGAAGCCGATCTTGGAGACGCCGCCGTCGAGCACGAGCTGGATCAGCAGGTGGCCGAGGACCAGGACGACCAGGACGACACCCGACAGACGCATGAACAGCCAGGCGGCCATCTCGAAGTTGCCGCGGGTCGAGCGCGGGGTCTTCGAGGTGCGCTTGCGCGGGGCCTCGATGTACGGCGCGGGGTTGTCGACGTCGTAGAGCGAGACGCCCTCGACGGGACCGACGCCGGAGGTGGTGTCAGTGGACATGTCTGGCCTCAGCTCCCGAAGAGTTCACGGACGGCGTGGCCGAGGACGGGGTACAGGGCCCCGACCATCAGGACGACCCAGATGCCCACGACGGTCCAGAGCATCTGCTTCTGGTAGCGCGGGCCCTTCGACCAGAAGTCGACGGCGATGACACGCAGGCCGTTGAGCGCGTGGAAGAGGATGGCGGCGACGAGGCCGTACTCCAGCAGCGCGACGATCGGCGTCTTGTAGGTGGAGACAACATCGTCGTACGCCTCGGGGGAGACGCGGACGAGAGCGGTGTCCAGGACGTGTACGAACAGGAAGAAGAAAATGAGGACACCGGTGACTCGATGAGCCACCCACGACCACATGCCTTCCCGGCCGCGGTACAGCGTTCCAGCCGGCACGGAAGAACCCTCCGGGAGCGGGGACTGAGGGCCGCGCCGGCTTCGGTGTCGGTCGGGCCCGGCCGGGTACGGTCCACCGGCCGCTCGTCATCGTATCGACGAGTTGTCGGCTCGCTCGCGCGGGGGCCTTCGGTGTGATCAAACAGGCAATCAAACAGGCACGTACGGGCTATTGCCGACGCATTCCCGGTCCGCCGCCTCCGGGCTCGTGCCCAGGGCGGCCGCGCGATCCGGACGGTCCGTGCGGTCGAGGAGCTCCGGGAAGTTCCGGACCAGGCGGACGATGCGTCCCCGGGCGAGTCGCCGCAGTTCGTCGGCGGCGAGCACCCGCTCCTCCTCCCGGTCGTTGCCGAGCCGGTCGCGCAGGGCGCTGAGCAGGTGGTCGAGGGCCTCGTCGGGCGCGGTGTCGTCCAGGCAGACCACGAAGGCGTGCCCGAAACGGTCCTGGTAGGCGGCGTGCGCGGCGGCCAGCGCGGTGTGCGCGGCCGAGTAGACGGCGGCGACCGGCGGCAGCGGCAGGCTCTCGCGGCCCAGGGCCTCGGCGATGTCGACGGGCGCCAGGTCGTACGACGCCTCGTCGGCCGCCGCGAGCAGGGCGTCCAGGTCCGGGTAGGGGCGGTGCGCGGCGAGCCGGTGCGCCCAGGCGTGGCTGGCGCAGCAGGTGTGCAGGGCCTGTTCGGCGGCGTGCCGCGGCAGCGCGTTGAGCCGGGTGAGTCCCTCGTGCGGTGTGACCTGGGCCGGTATGGGCAGGCGGTCGGGACCGGGAGGGGGGCGGTGCGCGGACAGCGGGTGCCTCCGGCGGCTGGGATCGGCTGTACGAAGTTCTGTTTGTGGCGTAACGCTAGCGAGGGCTGATTGCGGGTGTCCGACGGATGCGCGAATTTCACCCGGACGGGGAGTTTGGCTGACGCGAGTGGACAGCTACGGGTTTCTCCCGTGGCGATGATGTGCGTTCGTGGGTGCGGGCCTCGTCGGGGTTGCTCGCGCAGTTCCCCGCGCCCCTGACGGGGCGCAGATCGGAGCCGGGTTCTATGGGTAGGCAGCGGAACGTCCTCCTCGGGGCGGCCGTGGTGGTGGCCGCCGGGGCTGTCGCCGGGGCCGCCGTGCTGTGGCCGGACGGAGACGACGGCGGTGGTGGCGCGAGCGCGTCGCGGGAACCCTCCGCCACTCCGTCGCCCAGCCGGTCCTATCCGTTGTCCACGCCCCCGCGCACGATCCCCGCGGTGCGGGACTTCACTCCGGCGCGCGGGCCCGGCTGGAAGCCCGACGGCGGGCGGGTCGTGGTGCGGGACGGCGCGCTGGACGACGAGGGGCGGCTGATCGCCGAGGAGCTGGGGCTGCGCTACGCGGGCGAGGGCGCGAAGGCGGGCCCGGGCGATGTGGAGCTGGCGCTCGGCGGGGCGTCCGGCGCGGGCGCGGAGTCGTACCGGATGACCGTCGCGGACGGGCGGGTGCGGATCGTCGCGCCGCGGGACACCGGCGTCTTCTACGGCACCCGCACCCTCAAGCAGGAGGTGCACGGCGGGGGCACCGCGCCGGAGGGCGTCGTCGCGGACGAGCCGGCCAAGCCGCAGCGCGGATTCAGCCTCGACATCGCGCGCAAGCACTTCACGGCCGGCTGGATCGAGGACCGGATCCGGGAGCTCGGCGACCTGAAGTTCAACCAGCTCGGGCTGCACTTCTCCGACGACCAGTCCTTCAGCATCGAGTCCGACTCGCACCCCGAGATCGTCTCCTCCGAGCACCTGACCAAGGCGCAGGTGCGGAAGATCCTGGCGCTCGCCGACGAACGGCACGTCGCCGTCGTGCCGGAGATCGACTCGCCGGGCCACCTGGGCGCCGTCCTGCGGGCCCACCCCGACCTCCAGCTGCGCGACGTGGGCGGCGTGGCCACCCGCGGCGCCATCGACATCTCCAAGCCGGCCGCGGCCGACATCGTCGACGACCTCCTGAAGGAGTACGCGGGCCTGTTCAAGGGCGCCTACTGGCACCTGGGCGGCGACGAGTACCAGGCGCTGGTCCGGACGAACCCGGAGGCGTCCTTCCCGCAGCTGGCGCGCGCCGCCCGGCAGAAGTACGGGGCGAACGCCCGCGTCCAGGACCTCGCCCAGGGCTGGCTGAACGACCGCGCCGCGACCATGAAGCCCTTCGACCGCGATCTGAAGGCGTGGAACGACGGGTTCTTCACCGGCGGGGTCGTCGAGGCGGACAAGAAGCTGGAGGTCGCGTACTGGACGGGCAAGGAGATCGGGGCGCGCGACCCCGTCTCCTATCTGAGCGCCGGACGCAGGCTGACCAACTACAACGACGAGTACCTCTACTACGTCCTCGGCCAGCCCAACACCTTCGTCTATCCGACGGGGGAGCGGATCTACGAGAACTGGACCCCGCTGGTGGTGCGCGGCACGCGTCCGGTCCCCGAGAAGTACGACGGCCAGATCCTCGGCGGCTCCTTCGCCGTCTGGTGCGACCTCGCCGGGGCGCAGACGCAGGAGCAGGTCGCGCGGGGCATCAGGATGCCGCTGCGGGCGACGGTGCAGAAGCTGTGGGACCCGGAGAAGCCCGAGCTGACCTGGACGCGGTTCAAGGAGCTGGCCGACCGGCTGGACGGCTGAGTACGGGCTGTCCCAGTTTGCGTTTCCGGTGGCGAAGTCCCGTGCGCCTGTGGTGTATTCGGCCTGAGCTGCGAAGAACATCGGGACGGGGGCACGGGGATGGGCTACTGGGGCTATTACGTGGTGGCCAGAAGTGATCGACCGCTCAAGGAACTGGACGCCCTGGGCGGCGTACGCGAGGCGCTGACGCTCCTGGAGGAGCGGGCCGGCGGCTGGCAGGTGTGGGAGTGCCCGGGCGGCGGGGCCGACGGGGAGCAGGCGCCGGACCCGGGCAGCATGAACTCGCTGGCCGCCGAGACGGACGCGCCCGCGCTGTTCGCCTATGTCATGGACAGCAGGTGCGCGGTGGTGGAGGCCGCCGGGCCGCGCACCGGGGCCTGGACGACCTGCCTGGGGCGGATCGCGATGGCCCGGTACATCGGCGGCGACGAACTCGCGCTGGAGGACTACTTCCTGCCGCCCGGCGACGCCGCCGAGCGGGCCGTCGCCTGGGCCGCCGAGGGGGAGCGGACCGTCGAGGGCGGGCCGCTGCTCGACGTGCTGCGCGCACAGGCCGAGCCGTCGGCGGAGGAGCTGTTCTTCCGGTTCCTCGACCGCCTCGGCGTCGTCGCGATGTGACGTTTCCGCACGACACGTGGCCCGGACCCGGCCGCCCCCTCTCTACGGCCGGGGCCGCGCCCGTGGGAGTCAGTGAGTAACCCATCGGCCGTGCGCGACGCAAGCAGGGGCGCAATTCGGACGGACATGACGAGGCCCCCTCTCCCGGGGAGAGGGGGCCTTGCCGTGCGGATCGGTTACGGCGCCAGGTTGGTGCCCAGGCGGGCGCCGGCCGGGGAGCCGACCTGCGTCACGCCGTAGTACTTGGCCGTCGACAGGCCGAGGCCGCCGCTGTTGCTCGGCACGTAGAGCAGCGTGCCGTTGCCCGTGTCCTCGCCCGCGACGCCGAGCACCAGGTCGGCCCGGCCGTAGCCGGACAGGTCGGCGAGCGCCGCCGACGAACCGAGGTTGTCGTTCGTCTCGGTCGAGCCGGGGACGCCGGGCTCGTCCTGCGAGACGGCGATCGCGCCGGTGCCGGTCAGACCGGCCGAGGAGCCCTTCAGGAGCAGCGACGTACCGGCGTTGGACTGGTTCTTGCCGCTGCGGGTGATGTCCTCGTTGGGGGCGCCGGTGAGGACGTCCGCGTAGCCGTCGGCGTTGTAGTCGCCGACCGCGACCGAGGCGCCCATGGCGTCGCCGGCCTCGGAGGCGCCGGGGACGCCGCTGGTGGACTGGTGGATCGTCGTGACCTTCGTGCCGAGGCCGGTGGCCGCCGCGCCGTAGACCGCGGTGACCTGGCCGCCGGAGTGCGCGGCCGACTCGGAGGTGTACGGCTGGCCGACGACGATGTCGTCGACGCCGTCGCCGTTGAGGTCGCCGGAGGCTATGGAGCGGCCGCCCTTGACCGTCAGGGTCGCCGCCTTGCGCAGGCCGCCCGCGCCGCCCTTGTACCAGACGACCTTGCCGAGGCTCGCGCCGTCGCGGTAGTTGAGCGCGACGTCCGCGTAGCCGTCCCGGTTGAAGTCGCCGGACGTGGCGTCCATGTAGGACAGGTTGTCCTCCGAGGTGGTGACCATGGAGTCGGTGTCCCAGCCGTCGCCGTACCGGGCCGACCAGGTGCCGCCGAAGCCGCTGGAGGCGGCGAAGACGTCGGCCGTGCCGTCCGCGTTGAAGTCGCCGACCGCGACGGCCGAGCCGAACCGGGCGCCCGACAGGTCGTAGCTCGCGTCGAGGTTCACACCGGTGCCGGTGGTGAAGCCCGGGCCGTACACGATGGTGTAGGCGCCGCGGTCCTTGTGGCCCGTGGTGTCGTCCTCGCCGGGCTGGCCGACGACGAGGTCGGTGTAGCCGTCGCCGTTGACGTCGCCGGTCGCGGTGGACGCGCCGAACTCGTCACCGCTCTCGCCCGCGCCCGGGATGTCACCGGTGGACTGCGAGATCAGCTTCTTGCCGGTCGTCGTCGGGCCGGAGACGCCGCCCGGGACGATGGCGACCTGGCCGCCGCTCGCACCCTTCGGGATGCCCGCGACGAGGTCGGTGGTGCCGTCCCCGGTCAGGTTCTGCGAGGGCAGCGCGTGGGAGATGCCGGGGGCCGCGGCCTGCGTGGCGATGCGGCTCAGCTTCGGGTACAGGTTCACGCCCGGGCAGAGCGTGGAGTTGGTGTCCTTGTGGCCGAAGACCCGGGGCAGGGTGATGGTCTTGCCCAGGGCCACCTTGTTGCCGTCGGTGCCGAGGTCGCCGTTGGACGTGAGCGTCACCTTGTCGGTCGGCACGATGCCGTACTGGCCGAACTTCCAGGCGACGACCCGGGAGATCGCGTCGAGCGCGGCCTTGGTGGGCTTGGCCGACTCGAAGTTGCCGATGTAGGAGATGCCGACGGTGTCGGTGTTGAAGCCGTAGTCGTGGGCGCCGTGCACCGGGAGGTCCATGCCGCCGCTGCGGCCCTCGAAGATCTGGCCGCAGCGGTCGACCACGAAGTTGTAGCCGATGTCGTAGTAGCGCTTGGCGATGTGCTCCTGCTGGATCTCGCGCAGCCGCTTGGCGGACTGGGCGCAGGGCACCGCGTTGTCGGCGTCGCTGCCGGTGTGGTGGACGACGGCGGCCTTGATCTCCGTGTCGTAGGTGGGCGTGCCGTCGTAGTTGGTGCCGGCGCCCCACTGGGCCTGCGTGATGATGTGCGGCTTGACGACCGTCGACGGGCGCGGCGCGGGCGGCGTCTCGGACTCGGTCGCGGTGGGCGACGCGGTGTCCGTGGCGGTCTCCGTGGCGGCGTCCTTCGCGTCGTCCGTGGCCGGGGCGGAACTCTCCGGCGCGGTGGACCCGGCCGCCGAACTGCTCCCGGCGTCCGGGGTCCCGGTGGCGGCCGGGGCCGTCGTCTCCTCGGAGTACGCGGCCGGTTCGAGGCCCGCGCCGCCGCCCTTCGCGGGGCCGGTGCCCGCGTCGATCAGCTTGACGTCCATGCCCGAGGGCAGGTCGGACGCCTTGCCGTCGGCGTCGACCACGCGCACCTCGACACCGTCCGCGTCGGACTTCGTCGGCACGGACGCGGTGCCGCCGCGCAGGGCCGCCCGCTCGCGCTCGGCGCCGTCCGCGTCGATGGTCTCCTTCGGCAGCGTCGTCCACCCGCTCCAGGCGCCCGACTCCGCGTCGCGGGAGCGGAACTGGGCCGAGCCGTCGAGCTTGTCCTCGGGGTCGCTCCAGGTCACCGTCACCGCGCTGAACAGCTGCGTCGACTTCTGCGGCACGACCTTGCGGTCGCTCTTCGTCTGCATGCTCACGGAGTGCACGGCCGCGGCTCGGTGCGCGGGCGCGCCGTCCGAGGAGGCGCCCGGGTCCGCCATCGCGTACGTCACCACGCCGGCCCCGCCGAGCACGACCGCCCCCGCCGTGATCCAGGCCCTGCCCTTGAGACCGAGCGGTTTGTACGCGTGCGCGGCGCGCCCGTCGGGCGCCTTACCTCGCGAATGTCGCGGGCTCACTTGCCCCACCCCTTGAAGAAGTTCACAGAAGAATTTCCCACCTGCCCCGCGCGTCCCGCGGGTAGTTGTCCTATTCAGCGAAAGACCCCCGAGGATCGTCACACGTTGTGCCGATGTGCCGTAGGTCACTCAAGAGGTCTGGGCATAAAGGCGGTGTAGGCATATGCCTAAGGCGGGGTAAAGCCGGCCAATCAGGCAGCCAAAGAATGCGTCCAAACTCGGTTTCCCCTCCCTCGCGTGGGTGAATTCATGCAGGTCAAGAGGGCAATAGGCGATCTAGTTTCGGGTCATGTCCTACACCTCCGCGCCCGTCCCCGCCCCGCTCCCCGCGCCCGCCGCCGCCCCCGTCGAGACCCTGTTCCCCCGTGAGGAGTCACAGCCCCGTGCCGTCTACGACGCGATCCGCGACGAGCTCCTCCTCGACGGCCGCAGCCGTCTGAACCTCGCCACCTTCGGCACCACCTGGATGGAGGACGAGGCCCGCCTCCTGATGACCGAGACGGCCGACAAGAACCTCGTCGACACCGAGGAGTACCCGCAGGTCGCGGACATGGAGGCGCGCTGCGTGCGGATGCTCGCCGACCTGTGGCACGCCCCCGACGCGGCCCGCGCCACGGGCTGCTCGACCACCGGGTCCAGCGAGGCCGCCATGCTCGCCGGACTCGCCCTCAAGCGGCGCTGGGAGCGGCGCCGCCGGGACGCGGGGCGCGACACCGAGCGGCCCAACATCGTCGCCGGGGCCAACGTCCAGGTCTGCTGGAAGAAGTTCTGCTCCTACTTCGACGTCGAGGCGCGGCTCGTCCCGCTCGCGCCCGGCCGCCTGCACCTCACCCCGGAACTCCTCGGCGAGTACTGCGACGACCGCACCATCGGCGTGGTCGGCATCCTCGGCTCCACCTTCGACGGGTCGTACGAGCCGATCGCCGATCTCTGCCTCGCGCTCGACGGCATCCAGGCGGCCACCGGCCACGACATCCCCGTCCACGTCGACGGCGCGTCCGGCGCCCTGGTCGCCCCCTTCCTCGACCCCGACCTGCTCTGGGACTTCCAGCTCCCGCGCGTCGCCTCCATCAACACCTCGGGGCACAAGTACGGCCAGGTCTTCCCCGGACTCGGCTGGGCGCTGTGGCGGGACGCGGCGGCGCTGCCCGCCGAACTCGTGCACCACGTCGACTACCTGGGCGGCGAGATGAACACCTTCTCGCTCACCTTCACCCGCCCCGCCTCGCACGTCGCCGCGCAGTACTACACCTTCCACCGGTACGGGCACGCCGGACTGCGCCGGCTGCACCTGGAGTCCCGGCGCACCGCGCGCGGCCTCGCCGCCGGCATCGCCGACCTCGACCTCTTCGAACTCCTCAGCGATGGCGACGAGTTGCCCGCCTTCGCATTCCGGCTCAGCGACCGCGCCCACGCGCTCGGCCTGCACGAACGCGGCATCGCGCTGGCCATGCGGGCCCGCGGCTGGCAGGTTCCGGCCTATCCGCTGCCGACCGGGATGAGCGACACGTGGGTGCTCCGGGTGGTCGTCCGCACCGGGTTCACGCCCCGCCTCGCCGCGCTCTTCCTGGACGATCTGCGCAACGCCGCGCGCACGGTGATGCGGGCGACCGTCGACGTGCGGCTCCGGACGACCTGACGGCGCAAAAGGTTGTACGAAAACGCGCAACTCGCGGTGTGAGAAGCGACATGTGAGAAACCCGTGACGGCGGAGACCGCCGGTTCGCTTGGAAAAGTACCGAGCGAAGAAGGGGCCCACCATGTCACAGGGAGAGAAGGCGGCGGCCGCCGACATGCGGCGGCACGCCACCGCGTTCGTCGCGCGCGTCGCCTCGTCGCGCGTACCGCTGGACCACTCCGTCGCCAGCCTGCGCGTCGTCGACTTCCTCGTGGACGGGCTGCGCAAGGGAACCCCCGATCGGGAGCGTGTGGACGCCGTCCTGTTCGCCCTCGGCGCGTACGTGGGCGAGGTGCTGGTCCGGCGGGCCGGTGCCGTGTGGGTGGACCTCGACGCGCACCAGCGCGCCTACTTCGGCCAGCGCGTGGGGGTGCGGATGCCGGACGGCCGGGTGTGGAACCCGCTGGGCAAGGTGGTCAACCGCTACGAGGTCGGCCCCGAGGAGTCGCTGCGGACCTTCTATCTGACCCTGCCCGGCCGGACGGCGGGCCGGGCCGCGGAGCCCGCCCTGTGACATTTCTGTGCGGAGCGGCGCTGATCGACTCGGGGGAACGTGGACGGCTGAGGCGCCGCCGTCCTGAGTGACGTACGAGAAGGAAAGCGGTTGGGGCAGGGAGGGGAGCCTCGTGGTACGCGCGAGTACGACGAGGAGTTGGGCGCCGCCGTCGCGCGGGCCCAGGAGGGCGACGAGAGCGCGTTCGCCGCTGCCTACCGGCTCGTCCAGCCCGGACTGCTCGGCTATCTGCGCGGGCTCGTCGGCGACGAGGCGGAGGACGTCGCCGCCGACGCCTGGCTGGAGATAGCCCGGGACCTCGGACGCTTCCGCGGCGACGGCGCCGGGTTCCGCGGCTGGACCGCGACCATCGCCCGCTACCGCGCCCTCGACCTGCTGCGCCGGCAGAAGGTGCGGCCCCGGGCGTCCGGCACCGAACAGGACGTGCTCGACCTGCCGGGCGCCCACAACACCGCCGACCAGGTCTTCGAGCTCCTCTCCACCGAACGCGCCCTCGCCCTCATCGCCCAACTGCCGCGGGACCAGGCCGAGGCGGTGCTGCTGCGGGTCGTGGTCGGCCTCGACGGGCCCGCCGCCGCACGCGTCCTCGGCAAGCGGCCCGGCGCCGTCCGCACGGCCGCGTATCGCGGTCTGAAGCGGCTCGCCCGGCAGCTCGCGACCGGAAACGGAACGCCCGACGGCACCGGCGAGGACCCGGATGAGCTGGCGGAACCCGACGAACCGAGGGACAAAGGGTGATCAGGTGTGATGGATGGCGTCCGCCGCACGCTGAGTGAGTCGAGATGACTGACGAACACGCCCACATCCTGGGCGAGGCGCTGGCCGCCGCGGTCCGGGCGCGGCAGCCGTCCGAAACGGCCGGGGAGCGACTTGCGCTCGCCGCGTTCCGCGCGGCGCGCGACGCGGGCGCCTTCGCGGCGGCGCCCCGCCGCCGTGACGACTGGCGGCCCCACGACGACGCGGGCCGGGCGCGAACGGGCTGAACCGCCGCCCGGCATACGGGACGGCCGAGGTCGCCACCCCCCACAGGAGAGACCCCGGCCGCCGCGCGGTACGGGTCGCGAGCGGCCCGTACTCCCTTCAGCGCCGAGGGTGCGTTTTCTGTCACACCCCGCTGTGTGCGCCGTTGGTTGCCCGTTGTACAAACATGGACGCGGCGGCGTTTCAGGCCGTAGCGTGCTGATTCGCGCTGGGGGCGCACGAGACCAAGTGGGCAGGGACTGGGAGTGCTGGGGGACGACGCGGAGCTGACCGCCGCGGTGCTTGCGGCACAGGACGGGGACGAGGCCGCGTTCCGGACTGTGTACCGCGCCGTGCATCCGAGGCTGCTCGGATATCTACGCACGCTCGTGGGCGAACCCGACGCCGAGGACGTCGCGTCGGAGTCCTGGCTGCAGATCGCCCGGGACCTGGACCGGTTCGAGGGCGACGCCGACCGGTTCCGCGGGTGGGCCGCCCGGATCGCGCGCAACCGCGCCCTCGACCACATACGCATGCGGGGACGCCGGCCCGCCATAGGCGGTGACGAGACCGAGCTCACCGGCAGACCCGCCGCATCCGACACCGCCGACGAGGCGATGGAGTCCCTCGCCACCGGCGACGCCATGGCGCTGATCGCCCAACTGCCGCAGGACCAGGCGGAGGCCGTCGTGCTGCGGGTCGTCGTGGGGCTCGACGCGAAGAGCGCCGCGCAGACCCTCGGCAAGCGGCCGGGAGCCGTCCGCACGGCCGCCCACCGCGGCCTGAAGCGGCTCGCGGAACTCCTCGGCGCGGACGTCCCGGAGACCCCGGAACCGCCCGGCCCCCTCGTCGCGCTGCCGCAGCCGAGGCAACCGAGAACACGCACGGTGACGTCCGCCGGTGTGACGCAATCGCGTACGCGGACGCAGAAGGACATGTGATGGCCGACGAGCACGACAAGTGGCTGGACCGCGACGCGGCGGAGCGTGTGCTGCGCGGGGAGCCGCTGGAGGCCGTCCACGACGACGACGTGCGACGGGCCGGCCGGCTGACCGGGACCCTGGACGCGCTCAGCGCGCTCCCGTCCGGCCCCGGCGGTGAACTCCCGGGCGAGGAAGCCGCGTTGAAGGCGTTCCGCGAGGCCCGCGCCGAGTCCGCGGTGGACGCGGCCGTGACCGCGGCGACCCCTGTGAACGGCGCCGGACGGCACCGAGCGGGCGCCGCGTCCCGCCCGGCGGGCACCCGGCCGTGGGGCCGCCCGGTCCGCTTCGGGCTCGCCGCGGCCGTCGCCGCGTGCATGGTCGGCGGGGTCGCCGTCGCCGCCGGGACCGGGGTGCTGCCCTCGCCGTTCGGCGACCGGAGCGAACCGGCACCGGCCTCCTCGGTCTCCGCCGCCGACTCCGAACAGCCGCTCGCCACCGGATCCCCGCGTCCCACGGGCGGCGCCGACGGCACCCGGCCGGACGGCTCCGCGAGCCCGAGCGGCGGCCCCACCGCCCCGGACCGCACGGAGCCCACCCCGAAGGACAGGGGCACGTCGCACACCCCGAGCCCCCGGTCGAGCGAGAAGGGCAAGGTGTCCGAGACGCTGCGCCGCGAACTCACCCAGGGCTGCGTCAAGTACCGCGCCGGCCGGCTGACCTCCACGGAGAGACAGCGCCTGCGGGACTCCGCGCAGAGATACGGGCGCGGCCCCGCCGACATCGCCCGGGTCTGCGACTGGGTGCTCGGCGACACCGACGCCGACACCTACGGCGACGGTGACGGCCGCGACTACGGCTCCGAGGGGCACAGCGGCGGCCAGGACGGCGACGAGGACGGCGACGGCAACGGATCCGGCAACGGCTACGGCGACGGTGGCGGCTACGGATTCGGCAGCAACGGCACCCACACCAACAGCACCGGCCACGGCGGCGGGGACGACAAGGTCGGCTACTACACCGTCAAGCCCGGCACGAGCCCGAGCGCCGGCCAGTCCTACAGCGCCACCCCGCAGCTCCCGTCCGCCGCGCCCTCCCCGTCCGCCTCTCGCGGCGTCGACCTGCGCTGACCTGCGAAAACTCGGCGCCTTGCGCCCTTCTCTTCTTCCCCGTAGAAAAATCTACGCAACAGGTGTGACGTTTTTGAGGGCTGTGACGCAGTACTGAGTGAGCCGACTGGTCATCGGCCGCGCACGAGCCGGGGTTCCCCCCGTACCTTCGGCTCAGTGCCACTGGCGTGGGTGGGACACGTTCCCCCGGTCCCACCCACGCCGCTCATCACCAGTAGACGACGACCTTGTCGCCGGTGCGGACCTGGTCGAACAGGCTCGCGATCTTCCTCTCGTCCTTGACGTTCACGCAGCCGTGCGAGGCGCCGGCGTAACCGCGGGCCGCGAAGTCCGACGAGTAGTGCACCGCCTGGCCGCCGCTGAAGAACATCGCGTACGGCATGGGCGTGTGATAGATCGTCGAGACGTGGTTCCGGGACTTGAAGTCCACGTGGAAGAGGCCCTCGCGGGTGGGCGTGTACTGGGACCCGAACCGCACGTCCGTCGTCATCAGCCGCTTGCCGTCGACCATCCACGACAGCGTCCGGCTGGTCTTGCTGATGCAGAGCACCCGGCCCGTCATGCAGCGCGGGTCCGGCTTCGCCGCCGGTTGGCCGCCGGAGGCGTACAGCTCGTCCCGGGTCGGCTCGTGGGTCATCTTCAGCAGCCGCTGCCAGGTCACGGTGTCGGTCGTCCCGGTGCGCGGCAGTCCGCGCTTGCCCTGGAAGCCCTCGACCGCCTTCACCGTCGACGCGCCGTACGCCCCCGTCGGCCCGTCGAACAGCCACGCCACCTGCCGCAGCCGCGCCTGCAGCTCCCGCACCTGCTGCCCCTCGTCCCCGGACTTCCACAGCGTCCGGCCCGGCTTCGCGGGCGCGGCGGGGGAAGCGGAGGCGGAGCCGGACGGCTTGGCGTCGTCGCCCGACGCCCGGGGAGTCGCGGAGGCGGACTTCGACGCCGAGGGGGCCGCGGACGCCGACGCTCCCGGGTGCGCCGACGAACCGCCCTCGACCGCCTGCGCCGTACAGCCGCCGACCAGGGCCAGCACCCCGGTGGCGGCGAGAGTGCTCCGTATGACAGCTGTCCGCATGACGTCCCCCGTCTGTCGCGTCGTTCCCTTGTGTCTCTACTGATGCTTCCCGGCGCCGAAACGTTGCGAACTGCCACTACAGTCCGTCCCGAGGGTCGATGACTACTGGTAAGTAACCGCTGGAGGCACCACCATGGCGCGCGCATCCGAGTCCGGACTGCCCATCGAGCCGGTCTACGGCCCGTCGGATCTCGACGGCTGGGACCCGGAACAGAAGCTCGGCGAACCGGGCGGGTATCCCTTCACCCGCGGCGTCTACCCGACCATGTACACCGGCCGCCCGTGGACGATGCGCCAGTACGCCGGGTTCGGCACGGCCACCGAGTCCAACGCCCGCTACCAGCAGCTCATCGCCAACGGCACGATGGGCCTGTCGGTCGCCTTCGACCTGCCGACCCAGATGGGCCACGACAGCGACGCGCCCATCGCCTCGGGCGAGGTCGGCAAGGTCGGCGTCGCCATCGACTCGGTCGACGACATGCGGGTCCTCTTCGACGGCATCCCGCTGGACAAGGTGTCGACGTCGATGACGATCAACGCCCCCGCCGCCCTCCTGCTGCTGATGTACCAGCTGGTGGGCGAGGAGCAGGGCGTGGCCGCCGGACAGCTGACCGGCACGATCCAGAACGACGTGCTCAAGGAGTACATCGCCCGCGGCACCTACATCTTCCCGCCCAAGCCCTCCCTCCGTCTGATCGCGGACATCTTCAAGTACTGCCGGGCCGAGATCCCGAAGTGGAACACCATCTCGATCTCCGGCTACCACATGGCCGAGGCGGGGGCCTCGCCCGCGCAGGAGATCGCCTTCACCCTCGCCGACGGCATCGAGTACGTGCGCACCGCCGTCGCCGCCGGCATGGACGTCGACGACTTCGCCCCGCGCCTGTCCTTCTTCTTCGTGGCCCGGACGACGATCCTCGAGGAGGTCGCCAAGTTCCGTGCCGCGCGCCGCATCTGGGCCCGGGTGATGAAGGAGGAGTTCGGCGCCGAGAACCCCAAGTCGCTGATGCTCCGCTTCCACACCCAGACGGCCGGCGTGCAGCTGACCGCCCAGCAGCCGGAGGTGAACCTGGTCCGGGTCGCCGTCCAGGGCCTCGGCGCCGTCCTCGGCGGCACCCAGTCGCTGCACACCAACTCCTTCGACGAGGCCATCGCCCTGCCGACCGACAAGTCCGCCCGTCTCGCCCTGCGCACCCAGCAGGTCCTCGCCTACGAGACCGACGTGACCGCCACCGTCGACCCCTTCGCCGGGTCCTACGTCGTCGAGAAGATGACGGACGACGTGGAGGCCGCCGCCCTCGCGCTCATGGAGCGGGTCGAGGACCTGGGCGGCGCGGTGAACGCGATCGAGCACGGCTTCCAGAAGTCCGAGATCGAGCGCTCCGCCTACCGCATCGCCCAGGAGACCGACTCCGGCGAGCGCGTCGTGGTCGGCGTCAACCGCTACCAGCTCGACGAGGAGGAGCCCTACGAACCGCTCCGCGTCGACCCCGCGATCGAGGCCCAGCAGGCCGAGCGTCTGGCCCGGCTGCGCGCCGAGCGCGACCAGAAGGCGGTGGACACCGCGCTGGCCGCCCTGAAGGAGGCCGCCCAGGACGACGGGAGCAACGTCCTGTACCCGATGAAGGACGCCCTGCGCGCCCGCGCCACCGTCGGCGAGGTCTGCGACGCGCTCCGCGAGGTGTGGGGCACCTACATCCCCTCCGACACCTTCTGACCTGCCCTTTCTTGATCATTTCCGTGATGTGGAACCCCGGCGCGGAGTGTCGTACCCATGTGCGACACTCCGGTCATGCTGGGTGTCATCGATCTTCCGACCTATCTCGCGGGCCTCGTCCTCATCGTCCTCCTCCCGGGGCCGAACTCGCTGTACGTGCTCTCCGTCGCCGCCCGCCGCGGCATACGCACCGGCTACAAGGCCGCCGCCGGAGTCTGGTGCGGGGACACCGTCCTGATGACCCTGTCCGCCGCCGGTGTCGCCTCCCTGCTCCAGGCCAACGACGTGATCTTCAGCATCGTGAAGTACGCGGGCGCCGGCTATCTCACCTGGCTCGCGATCGGCATGCTGCGCGCCGCCCTGTCGATGTGGCGCACCCGGCGCGAGCGGCTCGCCGCCGAGGTGTCCGGGGACGCGGCCGTGGAGGCCCAGGAGCGTCCGTACCGCCGTGCCTTCGTGATCAGCCTCCTCAACCCCAAGGCGATCCTCTTCTTCATCGCCTTCTTCGTGCAGTTCGTCGACCCCTCCTACGCCTACCCGGCCGTCTCCTTCGTGGTCCTCGGCGCCTTCGCGCAGATCGCGAGCGTCCTGTACCTCTCGGCGCTGATCTTCAGCGGCACCCGGCTCGCCGCCGCCTTCCGCCGCCGCAAGCGCCTGTCGGCCGGCGCCACCTCGGCCGCCGGGGTGCTGTTCCTGGGCTTCGCGGTGAAGCTGTCGCTGGCCAGCGTGTAGGGCAGCCCGCAGCGCTATGAGTGCGGCCGGGCCGCGCTCGTGGCCCGCGCCAGATACTCCACCACCCCCTCCGCCGAGTCCCCGGCCCAGCCCACATAGCCGTCCGGCCGCACCAGGAAGACGCCGGTGCCGTACGCCTCGTACGCCGGGACCGTGACCGTGCGGATCCCGTCGCTCTCCAGGCCCGGCAACGGGGCGTCCCCCGTCCCCACCGCGAGCAGCGTCCAGTGCGGTCCCCGGAAGGCGTCGAAGAGGCGGACCCCGCCGGGCCGGCCGTCCGGCGCCCGGTCGCCCGCCCGCAGCGCGTCCCCGGCAAGCTCCGTGCGGGTCTCCGCGGTCAGCGCCGACTGCCGGTAGCCGATGCCCAGTTGGCGCAACTCGCCGCCGCGCTTGACCGGGGCCTCGGAGCGGTGGATGCGGGTGCTGACGCCGAGGATGTCCGCCGCGACCGGTATCCGCTCCTCCTCATAGGTGTCCAGGAGCGACTCGGGCGCTCCGGCGAGCACGGCCGCCAGCTTCCACGACAGGTTGTACGCGTCCTGCACGCTCGTGTTCAGCCCCTGGCCGCCCGCGGGGGAGTGGACGTGTGCCGCGTCGCCCGCCAGGAAGACCCGGCCGGACCTGAAGCGGTCCGCCAGTGCCGCGCGCGCCCGGAAGTCCGAGGCCCAGAGCACCTCGGCGACGTGCTCCTCGGCGAGCACCGTGCGAAGCGCGAGGAGCTTGGCCACGGCCGCCGGCGAGGTGTCGGGGAGCGCCGACTCGTCCGCGTACTGCGCGATGAGCTGGAAGACCCGGCCGCCGTCCGGCGACGGCAGCGGGCAGAACGCCACCGCTCCCTCCGGGGCCTTCGGCCACACGTGCCAGTGCGTGTCCGGGACCGGGGCGTCGTCCGTCACCCGCACGTCCGCTACCAGCATCGGCTTCGGGTCCACCGTCTCGCCGGTCATGCCGATGTCGAGCAGCCCGCGGACCGTGGAGCGGCCGCCGTCCGCCGCCACCGCGTACCGCGCGCGGACCGTCGAGCCGTCGTCGAGATCGGCCGTCACCCCGTCCGCGTCCTGCGTCAGGCCGGTCAGCCCCGCGCCGAAGCGGACCTCCCCGCCCAGCTCCCGCAGCCGCGCGTACAGCACCTCTTGAGTGCGGGCCTGCGGTATCAGCCAGCCGTCGGGGAACGGCACCTGCTCGGTGGGCTCGGCGCGCTCCATCATGTCCCACTCCTGGCCGGGCACCTCGCCCTCCCAGATCCGCATCGTCGGGTACTCCGAGCCGGCCGCGCGGACGGCGTCCAGCACCCCGAGGTCGTACAGCACCTCCTGCGTGCGCGGCTGAAGCCCCTTTCCGCGCGAGCCGGGGAACAGGCCGTCCGCCCGCTCCACCAGCACCGCGTCCACCCCGCGCCGCGCCAGATCCGCCGCCAGCACCAGACCCGTCGGGCCCGCGCCCACGATCAGGACGTCCGTCATCGCCACCGCCTCCTTAACAGCGTTAAGTTCGATGGATCGAGCATCGCCTTAACGGCGTTAAACTGTCAAGCGTGGCCGACGAGAAGAACCCGAAAGACGCGAAGAAGCCGAAGCCCGACAAGCCGAGGCTGGACAAGGCGCAGGTCGCCGACACCGCGCTGGACCTGCTGAACGACGTGGGTCTGGAGGGCCTGACGCTGCGCGCCATCGCCAAGGAGCTGAACGTGCAGGCGCCCGCCCTGTACTGGCACTTCAAGAACAAGCAGGCGCTGCTGGACGAGATGGCGACCGTGATGTTCCGGCGCATGGTCGGCTCCGCGGGAGCGGGCGTCGGCTATGAGCCCGGGGGCTCCTGGCAGGAGTGGCTGACACTCGGCAACCGTCAGTTGCGCGCCACGCTGCTGCGCTATCGCGACGGCGCGCGGGTCTTCAGCGGCTCACGGTTCACCGGGACCGACCACGGCCCCGAGATGGAGGCCAGCCTGCGCTTGCTGACGGAGGCCGGATTCACCGCCGACCAGGCCGCCCTGGCGAGCTCCACCGCGTACATGTACACGCTCGGGTTCGTCACCGAGGAGCAGGGGATGCAGCAGCCCTCCCCGGACGCCCCGCCGCCCGTCGACGTGGCGGAGCGCGCCGAGATGCTCGCCGACTATCCGCTCGCCGCCGCCGCGGGGGAGCGGCTGTTCACGGGCTACGACGAGCGGTTCGAGGAAGGGCTGCGGCTGATCGTCGCGGGGATCGGGGCACGGTACGGGGTGCGCTGATCCGGCCCCGGTCGGATCAGGCCAGCGCCCCGCGCAGCCGGGGCGTCGCCCACCGCTCCACGTACCGGTTCACCAGCCACGCGAAGGCCAGCATCACCGCCACCGTCCCCGCGAACGTCACCGAAGACGGCAGCCCCACGCGCCGGTGCAGGAAGCCGATCACCACCCAGCCCAGGTGCTCGTGGACCAGATAGAAGGGGTACGTCAGGGCCCCCGCCGTGGTGAGCCAGCGCCAGTTCGCCCGACTCAGCCGGCCCACGGCGATCGCCGCGACCGCCGCGAAGCCCAGCGTGACCACCGCGACGATGCCGAGCGAGGAGCGCTGCGAGAAGGCGTCCGGATCCGGCGCGTGCCACAGCCCGGCCACCGCGTAGTGCTGCCCGATCGCCCAGCCGACCGCGACGATCCCCCAGGCCAGGACGTCACGCCGGTCGCGATGGACCAGATAGAGGCCGATGCCGCCGATGAAGAACGGCGCGTACTCCGGCATCAGCAGGACCCCGAGGAACGGCTCGCCGGACGCCTGCGCCAGCGCCGCCGCCAGCGTCCACACCGCGCAGAACAGCACGACGCGCTGCCGGGTCGCCCCCGGCAGCACCACGCACAGCGCGAACAGGGCGTAGAAACGCAGCTCCGCCCAGAGCGTCCAGCACACGCCCAGCACCCGGTCGGCGCCCAGCGGCTGCTGGAGCATCGTGAGGTTGAGCAGCGCGTCGCTGGGCGACACCGTCGCGTAGGCGACCATCGGCAGCGCGAAGACGGCCGTCACCAGGACGACCGCCACCCAGTACGCGGGGAAGAGGCGGGCCACCCGGGACGCGAAGAACGACCGCAGCGGCCGCCCCCAGCCGCTGCGGCAGATGACGAACCCGCTGATCACGAAGAAGACCTGCACACCCAGGCAGCCGTACGCGAACAGGCCGTGCAGCGTGGGGAACTGCTCGCGCGGTGACGTGCCCCAGGCGGTCGCGACGTCACCGCCCCGGCCGCCGTAGTGATAGGCCGCGACCATCAGCGCGGCCACCAGCCGCAGCCCGTCCAGCGCGCGCAGCCGGCCCTCGCCCCCGGCGCCCTTGGCCCTCGTGGGGGACGGGGCCGGGCGCGGGCCCGGCGGGGCGCCCGGCGTGCTGACGGCCGTCTCGGTCACGGGTGCCACTCCCTGCTGTGTCGCGGTGCGCCGCGGCGCCGGGGGAGCGGCGGCGGTTCACAGGCCACACTAAGCAGCGCGACAGCGGCATCCGGAGCGTCCGGGGGCCGGTTCGCCGACTGCTCGCGAGAACGTCATCCGCCGGTCACCCCTTGTCAGCCGAGAAGGCGGCGCAGGTTCAGCCGGCCCCACAGCAGGCTCGTCGCGAACGACAGCGCCATGACCGCGGCGAGCAGACCGACCAGGAGCAGACCCGCCACCGGGCCGCTCAGGTCCGGCGACACCAGCGGCCGTACGAGCTCCTCGACGAACAGCACGTGCACCATGTACGCGCCGAGCGCGGCACCGGCCAGCTTCTGCAGCAACGGCCGCCACTTCTCCGGCACGTTGACCCGGCTGACCAGCAGCAGTACACAGACGAAACTGACGGCCACGAACAGGTGCGCGTTGGGGATCACGTAGTGGACCTGCGTGTTGTACCAGAGGCATCCCGCCATGGCGATCGGCAGCAGCACCATCAGCGCCTTGCGCCACCGCACGACTCCGGCCGGGACGGCGAAGAGCATCGCGCCGCCGACCGCGTACACCAGCGAGTACGTGCTGAATCCCCAGGCCACGGTGGGCATTTCGTGCCCCGTGGTCTCGCTGACAGTGCTCAGCACGCTGGGCAGCACGGCCATCCCGAGCAGCACCGCGCCCAGGCCCCACGGCCGCTGGCCCGCCCTGATCAGCATCGCGAAGGCGAGGAGCACGATGATGGGGATGTACGTGTACATGAACCACAGGTGGTACGCGGGCTGCACCGAACCGACGAGGGAGTCCACCGCCAGTTCGGTCATGGGCCGCTCGTTGCGATCCCGCAGCCAGGCCCACAGCAGATACACGGCGGTCCACGCGAAGAGCGGCACCATGTTGCGCACGAGCCGCTTCCACATGCGGGCGCTGTCCTTCGGCGGCGCGCCCACCAGCACCGCCCACCCGGCTATCGCGAAGTACATCGGGACGGCGAACGGGTTGATCGCCTCGGCGACGTGCCCCGCCCAGTACGAACCGGAGCCGTTCGCCGGGTCGTTGCCCGTCGAGCGGATGAACTGGGAGCCGACGTGCCCCAGCATGACGATGCCGGAGCAGATCAGCCGCATCAGGTCGACGTCGAAGCGGTGTTCGCGCGGCACGGCCGGCTGCACCACGACCGCCGGGGCGGCCGCGGCGGCCGAGGCGGCCGGGACCTCCGTGGTCTCGGGCGGGCTGAAGGACGTCTCGGATTGCACGGCGCGCCTTTCGGGGGCGGAAGGGGGAGGGACGGGGGCGGCGGGGCCGCTCGGCGCGGTCATCGCCGGCTGGTGCGCCGGACGGTCCTGACGACCACGCGCCGCGCCCGGCGCGCCTGGCGCTTCGCGCGGGCCTGCGGTCCGGCGCCGGGCAGGTCCAGTTCGGCGAGGCGCGGCTCGGGGAAGTAGTGGGCGGGCAGCCCGGCGAGGTGCTCGCGCAGATAGGCCACGGCCTCCTCGCGCAGCTGCTCCTGGAGAGCGGGCTGCATGCAGAAGCCGATCGTGCGGACCAGCGGCGGCAGCGACGCGGGAGCCGCGCCGACGAGGGCCGCGCTCTCGCCCGCCGCCAGATCGGGCACCACGTGGTCGACGATCGCCAGCGGGACGCGGTTGCTGTTCTGGTACGGCTTCAGCCGCCCGAGCACCAGCGCCGTGCCGACCCGGCCGACCGGGACGTCGTAGTAGGCCGACGCCGTCACCATCGCCGTGGAGAAGCAGCCGACGACCAGCTCGGGCCGGACGTGCGCGTACAGCGTCTCGGCCAGCAGCGGCGCGTCGAGGACGGTGAGCCGGACGCCCGCGTCGGCGGCCGCCCTGGTCAGCGCCGCCGAATAGCTGGGCGGCGCCGTCGGGTGCGGCTTGAAGACGACCGACGTGTGCCCGGCCCGCGCGGCGGCGCCCAGCATCGCCACGTGCAGGTCCTCCTCCTCGGCCGCGCTCAGGATGTTGATCGCCGCCAGGTACTGCCCCAACAGCACGGCCGTGGGCGCCTGTTCGCGTACGGGCGCCAGGACCGGGTCGTCGGCGGCCTCCGCGGCGATCTCGTCGAGCACCGCGCGGAACGCGTCGTCCGGCACGATCTCGGGCGCCACGTCGAACTCGGAGAGCAGCAGCGGGCGCAGGCCCGGCACCAGGTCGAGGTGGAGCAGCCGCTGGATGCGCGAGCCGATCGACAGCGGCAGCCGCTCGCGGGTCGGGCCGTAGCTCATCAGGCCGTCCGCGTACACGTGCACGGCGCTCTCCGAGAAGATCGCCGCCAGCGCCCGTCCCGGGTTGACCTGGATCGACTCGACGGCGATCTCGACCTTGTCGCGCGGGTCGATGTCCCAGGCCAGCCGGAACGCCCGCTGCCACAGCGTCGCGTCGTCGCCGCGCGGGCCCCAGACGCTGGGGTGGTGCGGGCGGATCGCCTCGTTCCAGCTGACCACGTGGTCGAAGCGGCGGACGATCGGGCCGTAGCCGTGCATCTCGTCGAGGCGCAGGGCGGCCTCCGGCACCGTCGCGTTCTGGGAGACCAGCAGGATGCGCCGGGTCTCCTCGTGCGCGCCGAACTGCCCCGCGTCGAGCGCGGCGGCCAGCGTGGCCGCGCCGTACAGCGTCGAGACCTGGAAGATCTGGGTGGTGCGGTGAGTCCTGTGAAGCATGGGTCAGGCAGCCTTCCGCCCGTCACGCAGGCGGCTGAGAACGCGGCTCCGCTTGCTGTCGATCGATCTGAGGGTCTCCTCCAGCACCTGTTCGGGCATCCGGTGGAGGGCGGCACGGGCCTCGCGGCGCAGTCGCCGGGCCGCCGCGGTGTCGTACTCGTCCGCCTTGCCGAGGTGAAAGGCGATCATCGCGCAGTACGTGCGGACGGCCTTGGGGAGGAAGCGGTCGGCCTCCGGGTCGTTCTTCACGTCCTCGAGGAGCAGGTCGTAGGCCGGGATGAAGTCGAGCTGGCGGTCGTCCTTGATCTGGGTCAGGGAGGTCGCCACGCCCCGCCGGTAGAAGATCCCGTGCAGGCCCACGGCCGCGTACGTCTGTGCTTTCAGGTGCAGGCGCCAGATCCACAACCGGTCCTCGGCGGTGCGCAGTCGGGTCGCGAAGCGCATCCCGCCGTCGGCGAAGAGATGCCCGCCGTAGATGCCCGCCCAGACGAAGGGGTAGTCGACCATCGTCTCGCGGTGGGCCGGCGCGATGCCGTCCCGGGTCGCGAACACCGTGTCGCGGGCGCCGGCCGGTGGTCTTCGCACGACGCGGTCCCGGCCGGTGGCCTGGACGTGGTCGGTGCGCGCGAAGTCGCAGCCCAACTCCTGTATTCGGGAGACGAGTTCGGGCAGATATCCGGGCGCGTACCAGTCGTCGCCGTCGAGGAACGTCAGATAGTCGCCGTGCGCCGCGTCGATGCCGGTGTTGCGGGCCTGGGCGATGCCCCGGTTCTCCTCGTGGCGCAGCACCCGGGCGCCCGGGAGTTTCGGCGCCCAGCGGTCGATGATCTGCGGAGTGGCGTCCGTGGAGCAGTCGTCGACGATCAGGAACTCGAAGTCGGGGTGCACGTTGCCGACCAGACTCCGCAGGGTGCTCTCGGCGAAGGCCCCCACATTGTGCATGGGGACGATGACGGAAAGTATCGGCACGCGTGCCACTCCAATAGATGTTCGAGCCTGGAACGGATCGAGCACAGGTTATGGATGTTCCCGGTGCGAACGGTGACTGGAGAAGCGCTGTTGGGTGAACTCTGATTACGTGCCAGATGAACTGTCGGAAATCCCGAAGATCCCGTGCAGTTCGGTGATGTTCGTCCGCGTGGTCTTCCACAGCGTTTCCTGCGCGGCGAGCACGTCCGCCACGGCGGCGTCGTGGTCGTCCAGGACCGCCGCCGCCCGCTCCGCCAGCCGCGGCCCGAGACCCCGGTCGTGCACCGAAAGGCCCCACTCCGGGCGGTCGATGTCCGACAGGAAGTACGCCAGCTTCGGATGGGAGACGAGGCTGAGGATCGGGGTGCCGCAGCCGAACGGGATCATGCCCGCGTGCCCGCGCATCCCGATCACCAGGCGCGCCCGGCGGTACAGGTCGCGGATCGCGTCGTTCGACAGCGCGTAGAGCCGGTCGACGGGCAGGCTCAGCCCGTGCTCGCGCCGCAGGTCGTGCACGAACTTCTCGTCGGCCGGCATGTGGGCCGCGTACCGCACCTCGGCCCGTCCGCCCAACTCCCGCAGCGCGCCCGCCATTTCGGCCAGGAAGTGGCCGTAGTCGTGGCCGAAGCGCAGCCCCGCCCGGTCGTACGCGCAGTTGACGAGGACCGTGTCGGAGCGCGGCACCCGCTCGGCGGGCGGCACGAGCAGGTCGGCGACCGTGGTCGGGCACGGCTGGTGGCGCACCCGGTCGCGCAGCTCGGCGGGCAGCAGCTCCCGCACCCGGTCGATCGAGCCGTGGTTGCGCAGCCCGAAGAACGCCGACCGCTCCACGAGCCGCCGCAGACTCCCGGCGAACCGGGTCCTGCGGTACTGCTGCCCGTCGAAGACGTTGTAGCCGACCGCGAACACCGCGAGCGGCGCCGTGAGCCGGTCGAGCAGCGCGTCCGGCATGTTCCACTGCCAGTGGCTGTTGCTGTTGGGCGAGGTGTCCGGCAGGAAGAGCCCGCCGCCGCCCACGACCACACCGCGCCGCGCGTTCAGCCGCTCCAGCGCCTCCTCGTCCACCAGCAGATGCGCGTGCTGCGCGTACCAGCGGCGCGGACCCGTGTCCGTGCCGAAGCACTGGCGCACGGCCTCCGGCAGCACCTTGTCGCCCGCGTTCTCGTTGCCCTCCGCGAACAGCGCGACGTGCGCGAGCTGTTCGGCCGCGGGCGCCGCGTCGGGCTCCGCGTCGGGTTCCTCGCGGGTACGGACGTACCAGGCGTGGCATCCCGCGTCGGTCGGGTCGGCGGTCAGGCCCTGCCGGGCGTAGGCGTGCGCGTCCGCCTCCCGGCCGCACAGCCAGGCGAGCCGGGCGAGCTGCGCGAAGGCGCGGGGCGCGGTGTCGGGGGAGGCGGCGGCCAGCAGCAGATGGGTCTCCGCCTCGGCGTAGCGGGACAGCGCCATCAGGCACAGGCCCAGCGTCTCGTGGCAGCGCGGCGCGTCCGCCCGGTCGTCGAGCACCGGGGCGAGCACCGCGACGGCCTCGTCGTAGCGGCCCTGCTGCCGGTACACGTCGGCGACCGTGCGGGCCAGGTCCAGGGAGGGCCGGGTCTCCAGCAGCGGCGGCGCGAGATGCGCGACCAGCTCGGGATGCTTGCCGCCCGGCAGCGCGCGGTACGCGGCCCGGAACTCCTCGTCGTCCAGCTCGAAGCGGGCCCGCGCCGCGGCGGCCGGACCGTAGCCGGGCGCGTCCGACGGGTGGCTGAAGTGCAGCACCGCGACCTGCAGGGGCACAGGAAGATCGTCGTGCAGGCGGCGGGTGAGGAAGTCGTAGCGCGCGTCGACCGGGACGAGCACGTCGTCCGGCAGGGTGCCGGGGACGTCCGGCACATCCGCGCGCTGCACCACCAGCAGCCCGTCGGGCAGCACCGAGCGCCGCTCGGCCCCCGACTCGTCGCACCACACCTGCGGTACGGCGGCCACCCCGTGCCGCAGCCGCAGCAGTTCACCGAGGTCGCCGAGGACGACCATCGCCGGGTCGAGGGCGATCACGGTGTCGTACTCCGCCAGCCGGAACACCTCATCCCGCGTGTCGGCGCGGCGCGTGATCAGCCGCGGGTGCAGCCGTCGAAGCGAGTCGAACCCGGCCTCGTCGAACCCGGGCTGCCCGGGATGGAGGACCACCACGTCCTCGCACACGGCCGGGTTGGTCAGCACCAGGCTGCGCAGCAGGGTGGCCACGGCGGGCAGTGTTCCGGCGTCGGCGCGGACGGCGAACGCGATCCGCCGCTTGCCGGTGACGGTGGAGCGGTCGTCGGCGCGGGAGTGGGTCATCGCAGGGCGATCCTCATCGTGCTGTCGTCGACATGCGTCGAGTGGTCCGTGACCCACGCGGCCTCCGCCGGGCGCAGCGCTCCCGCGCCGGACGGCGGGAAGCCGATGAGGTCGAGGCGGGGAGTGACGTCCAGGAAGTCCAGCAGGCGCAGGACCGTGAAGGCGGTGCTCGCGTCCTCGCCCCACGCGGACTCGCCGAGCAGCGCGGGGTCGGTCAGCGGGCGGCGCAGCGAGACATCGCCGATGTGCTCCTGCGCGCCGGGCACGAGCCGCTGCCGGACGACACGGCGCCAGCGCGGGGCCGCCTCGTCGAACACCAGCCGGATCCCGGTCGGCGCGGTCCACGGCGGGCCGTCCCACGGGGTCGCGCCGCGCGGGGTCACGGCGTGCAGATCGGTACGGGCACCGCCGCGGAACCCGTCGCAGCGCACCACCACGTCGTAGCCGTCGAGTGCGGCGCCCGCCACGTCGTCGCCGCCCGCGACCACGCACACGCTCTTGCCGCCGAGCAGCGCGCGCAGGCCCGCGACCCCGACCGGCGTCACGGCGTCGGGCAGCTCGGCGGGCACGGCGTCCCGCTCCACGAGCCGCCGGTAGGTGCCGTACAGCCCCGCGAGGCGGCGCACCGCGGGGTCGCCCGCGCCGTCCCGCACCGTCCGGCGCCGCACCAGGGCGGCCACCCGCGGGGTGAGTTCGGCGGGCGGCGCGGCGGGACGGCTCAGAGCGGTCCGCAGCTCCGCGGTCTCCTCGCCGTCGTCGCCGTCTCCCGCGATCAGGGCGGCCAACTCGTCGAGTACGGCGCGGCGTTGCCGCAGGGTGTCGATGCGGCGGGCGGTGCCGGGAGCGCCGTCGCCGCCCGGGACCAGGGCGAGGTAGCGCTCGTAGGACTCCAGCGCCTCGTCGTCGCGGCCGAGCCCGTCCAGGGCCGCGCCGTGCAGCCGCCAGGCCGCCCGGGAGCGCTGCCGCAGCCGGGTCGCGGTCCCGGCGACGCTCAGGGCCAGTTCGGCCGAGGCGTCACCGCCCGCCTCCAGGGCCCGCTCCCCGACGCCGAGCAGCGCGTCGAACGGGTCGGCGGCGGGGCCGTCCACGGAGGCCGTCAGGGTGCCGATCGCCTGGGTGAGCCGGGTCTGCCGGGGGATCAGCGGGCCCGGGGCTCCCCGGTCCGCCTCCTGGGCGGCGAGATAGGCGCCGCACCGGTGGACGCTGCCCGCGTACAGGGCCGACCTGGCGGCGTCCCGCTGCCGCGCCTTGAAGAGTCCCGCCAGGGGGTTCGTCATGCGCTCACCGTTCTTGTGTTCTCCCAGTCGTTCCCCGGTCCGCGCCGCGCACGGCCGAGGCCTGAATGTGCCCCACCGCACGGCGCCCCGGGCGGCTTTCCGGTGGACGGTGGGTGAACTCTCCCCGCTGCGGGCCGGTGGCGACCGGGGAACTGCGCGACCAGCCACGACGGTGGGACGGACGACGCGTAGCGCGACCGTCCCCGGGTCACCGCTTGACCGACCGCCACGTCCGCCGCGCGCGCCGCGCCACCCGGCGGGCGGTGGAGTTGCGCGGGAGGAACGCCAGGCGTTGCGGGATGCCGCCGGGCAGCGCGAGCGCGGTCAGCCGGCGCTTCTTGAAGTACCGCTGGACGTACCCGTCGTCGAGGTGCTGGGCCAGGAACCGCTCGGCCGCCGGGCGCAGTGCGGGCAGCACCTGCGGCTGCATGGCGAAGCTCACCGCGTCGACGAGCCCTTCGAGCTGCTTGGGCGGCAGCGGGTCGGCCGGGTTCTCCGCCTCCAGGTCCGGCAGCAGGGCGTCGGCGAGGACGACCGGGATCCGGTTGCTGTTCTGGAACGGCGCCAGGCGGTCGAGGAGCGTCCCGGTCCCGATCCGGGCGACGGGCAGCCCGTAGAACGCGGACGCGGTGAACAGCGCCGTCGAGAAGCAGCCGACGACCAGCGCGGGCCGCGCCCTGGCGAACAGCACCTCGGCGAGGACCGGCTGGTCGATCACGGTGAGCTCGACGCCGAGCCGCTCCGCCTCGGCCTCCAGGGCCAGTTCGTAGTCGGCCGGGGCCATCGGGTGCGGCTTGAAGACCAGGGAGCGGTGACCGCGTGCGACGGCCCCGCGCATCATCCGCACATGGAGCTGGGTCTCCTCGGCGGGCGTGAGGATGTCCAGCGCGGACAGGTACTGGCCGAGCAGTAGCGCCGCCCCGTCGGGCACGGCCGGCACCTCGCCGCTCGCGCCGGTCAGGCCGCCCATCACCTTCAGGAAGTTCTCGGCGGGCACGATCTCCGGCTCCACACCGAACTCGCCGAGCAGCACCGGCTTCAGCCCCGGCACCAGATCCAGGTGGAGCAGCCGGCGCACCCGCGTCCCGACCAGCGGGTCGATCTTGTTGCGGGTGGGGCCGTAGCTCATCAGCCCGTCCGCGTACGCGTGGATCGGCGCACCGGTGAAGATCTGGGCGAAGGCAAGGGCCGGATTGACCTGGAGGGATTCCAGGACCAGTTCGAGCCGGTCGTCGCCGAGCCGCCACAGCAGGCGCAGATGGCGCTCCAGGAGCGGGATGTCGTCCTGGCGCGGGCTCCAGGCCGCCGGGTGCAGCGGGCTGATGGCGTCGTTGAAGCAGAGCACGTCGTCGAAGTGCTTGCGCAGCGCGGCGAACCCGGGCATCTCGTGGACGGGCGTCGAGGTCTCGGGCACCGACGCGTTGTTGAACACCAGCAGGATCCGCCGGTCCGGCTCGCTGAAGCACTCCGCCTCGATCGCCGCGGCCAGCGTGGCCGCGCCGTACAGAGTGGAGGCGCAGAAGATCTGGGTGGTACGGGGCATCAGGCGGCCGCCTTCGCTGAGGTGACCCGCCGCCGCAGCCTGCGCAGCCGCGCGGCCCGGTCCAGGTCCATGGTGTCGAGGACGTCGGCGAGCAGCGGCTGGGGCATCCGGTCCAGCGCCGCCGCGCTCATCGCCCGCAGCCGCTTGGCGACCGCGGGCTCGAACTTCTCGATCTCCGACAGGTGGTGGGCGATGATCGCGCAGTAGGTGCGGACGGCCTTGGGGAGCAGCCGGTCGGCGTCGCGGTCCGCGGCCGTGTCGGCCAGGACCTCGTCGAAGGCGCGGATGAAGTCGAGCTGGCGCACGTCGCCGATCTGCGTCAGGGACGTCGTCACCCCGCGGCGGTAGAAGACGCCGAGCAGGCCGACGGCGGCGAACGACTCGGCCTCGCGGTGCAGCCGCCAGATCCACGGACGGTCCTCGGCGGTGCGGAGTCCGTCCGTGAAGTGCAGCAGGCCGCGGTCGAGGAGCCGCCGGTGGTAGACGCCGGCCCAGGCGTACGCGTAGTCGACCGACGTGGTGCGGGTGGCGGGCAGGATCTCCTCGCGCGGGACCAGGACCTCGTTCCTGACCCCCACCGGCACCCGGGACACCGAACGGGCCCGGCCCCGGGTCTGCACATGATCGGTGCGGACGAAGTCGCAGCCCAGCCCCTCGATGGAGCGGAGCAGTTCGGCGAGGTACCCCTCGGCGAGCCAGTCGTCGCCGTCGAGGAACGTCAGATACTCGCCGCTCGCCGCGTCCAGGCCGGTGTTCCGGGCCGTGGCGAGACCTCCGTTCTTCTCGTGTCTGACCAGGACCGCACCGGGCAGCTCGCGTTCCGCGCGCGCGAGTATCGCCGGGGTCTCGTCCGTGGAGCAGTCGTCGACGAGAATGAATTCGAAATCGTCGCGTGTGTTTGTGCGAAGACTCCTGAGGGTGTCGGGCGCGTATTGCTGCACGTTGTAGAACGGCACGATGACGGAGAGCTTGACCACCCGTCGGACGCTAGGGGACGGCCTGACATGCGGATTGGCCGATGGCTTGATGGTGGATGAACGACATGTGTCGGAATGGTGAACCACCGCCGCCGCGGCCGAATTCCCGGGCGGATTCGCCATTCGGCGATCTGTTGTTAACCGTTTGTTGCGTTCTGGTTGGGCCGCGGCTAGGAATCCCTTTCTACGTTTCTCGACGTGCCAGTAAGCAGCAATACGACGACCGAAAATGCGCCCGGGGACGCTCCCCGGGTCGCCGTCCTCGCGGATTCCGACACCCGGTGGAAGTGGGGCTCCCTCACCGCCGCCCGGCTGGTCGGCGACGACGCACGGCTCGACGGATACCTGCTCCGGGGCCGCGCGACCCCGACGCCCCGCCAGCTCGGCGAGGTCGGCGTCCGCGCGGACCGGATGAGCGAGGTCACCGCGGTCGAGTTCCTGCGCGCCATGGAGCGTGCGCCCCAGCAGTACGACGTGGTCGTCCTCGCCCTCGTCGGCGGAGCCGTCCAGGCCGTACTGCACGGACTCGGGCACGCCTGGCGCGAGGTCCCCGACCGGCCGGCCGTCGTCACCGGCTACGTCGGCGTCGTCTACGAGAAGCTGGCCGACGGACTGCTCCTGCGCCACGGCGCGGACGTCGTCCTCGCCAACTCGGCCTACGACGCGGAGCGTTTCCGCGCCGTGTACGAGGGCGTGGGCGCCGACGCCTCGGCGGTCACGGAGTGTGCGCTGCCGTTCCTCGGCGGCGCGCCCTACACGGCCGAGCACGACCCGTACACGGTCGTCTTCGCGGCGCAGCCCTCCGTGCCGGACACCCCGGCCGACCGGATGTACCTGCTCGAACGCCTGGTGCGGCACGCCCGGCGGCACCCCGACCGCGAGGTGCTGCTCAAGCTGCGCAGCAAGCCCGGCGAACACACCACGCACATCGAGGAGATCCCCTACCAGAAGCTCGCGCAGCGCATCGAGGCGCCCGCCAACTTCCGTCTCGTGTACGGGAACATGGGCGAGGTACTGGACCGCACCGACCTGCTCGTCACGGTCAGCTCCACCGCCGCCCTCGAAGCCCTGCACCGGCGCATCCCCACCGCGCTCCTCACCGACCTCGGGGTCCGCGAGGCCCTGGGCAACCACCACTTCACCGGCTCCGGCTGCCTCGTCTCCTGGGACCAGCTCGACGCGGGCCTGCGCCCCGAGCCGGACCCCGCCTGGGTCGCCCGGCAGGGCGTCGCCGCCGACGGCACGTACGAGCGGGCCTTCGACGGCGCGCGCGCCAAGGTCGCCGCCCTGCTCGGCCGCGACCGTCCGGCCCTCGCGCCGTACTACTCCCGCACCACCGCCCCCGGCTATCTGCCGCGCATCCTCGCCCGCCACCACCTCGCGCCCGACGGCAGCCCGCTGCCCGGCGCCCCGGCGGCCGACAAGGACCCGGGCGCCGTCCGCCAGATCGTCCGCAGGGCCGCCCGCGGCGCCTACCGGCACGGCGTGCAGCGCGTCGCGCCCGTGATCCGGCGGATGGGGGAGCTGTGAACCAGCGCCCCGTGAACCATCAACTTCCCGAAGGAGCACCGCACATGACCGACCCGGAAGCGGTCCAGGCCGCCCCCGTACGCCGCGTCCTCGCCGTGATCCCGGCGCGCGGCGGCTCCAAGGGCGTACCGGCCAAGAACCTCGCCCCGGTCGGCGGCGTGCCCCTGGTGGCGCGGGCCGTGCGCGAGTGCCTGGCCACCCGGCACGTCACCGACGTCGTGGTCTCCACCGACGACGCGGCCATCGCGGCCGCCGCCCGGGAGGCGGGCGCCGAGATCGTCACCCGGCCCACCGCCATCGCCGGCGACAAGGCGACCTCCGAGGCGGCCGTACTGCACGCCCTGGACGCCCACGAGGCACTCCAGGGCGCGGCCGTGGACGTGGTGCTGCTCGTGCAGTGCACCAGCCCCTTCATCGTCCGCGAGGACATCGACGGGGTGGTCGCCGCGATCGTCGAGGGCGGGGCCGACAGCGCCCTGACCGTCGCCCCCTTCCACGGCTTCGTGTGGCGCGACGCCGCCGACGAGCCGCAGGGCATCGCCGGTGAGCGGGCCGCGTCCGTGGGCGGCACCGGCACCCTCGTCACCGAGGCGCCCGCGACCGGCGGCGGCTACGGCGTCAACCACGACAAGTCCTTCCGGCCGCGCCGCCAGGACCGCCCCCAGGACCTCCTGGAGACCGGCGCCGTGTACGCGATGGAGGCCACCGGCTTCCGCCGCCACGAGCACCGCTTCTTCGGCCGCACGGAACTCGTGCGCACCGACCCCGCGCGCGTCCTGGAGATCGACGACCCGCACGACCTGGCCCGCGCCCGCGCGCTGGCCCCCCTCTTCGACCAGCGCGCCCTCCCCACCCGGGAGGACGTCGACGCGGTCGTCCTCGACTTCGACGGCACCCAGACCGACGACAAGGTGCTGATCGACTCCGACGGACGGGAGTTCGTCACCGTGCACCGCGGTGACGGCCTCGGCATCGCGGCCCTCCGCAAGAGCGGCCTGACGATGCTGATCCTGTCCACGGAGGTGAACCCGGTGGTCGCCGCCCGGGCCCGGAAGCTCAAGATCCCGGTCCTGCACGGCATCGACCGCAAGGACCTCGCACTGAAGCAGTGGTGCGAGGAGCAGGGCATCGCGCCGGAGCGCGTGCTCTACGTCGGCAACGACGTCAACGACCTCCCGTGCTTCGCCGCAGTCGGCTGGCCCGTGGCGGTCGCGAGCGCCCATGACGTCGTGCGCGACGCCGCACGCGCGGTCACCACCGTCCCCGGTGGCGAAGGCGCGATCCGAGAGATCGCCAGCTGGATCCTCGGCCCCTCTCTCGACACCCTCGAAACCAAGTAAGGAACGCATCCCTCATGTCTGCTCTGAACTCCCGCCTCCGCTCCTTCGGTTCGCGCACGGCCGGCCCCGGCCAGCCCGTGTACATCACCGGCGAGATCGGCATCAACCACAACGGCGACCTGGAGAACGCGTTCAAGCTGATCGACGTCGCCGCCGAGGCCGGCTGCGACGCCGTCAAGTTCCAGAAGCGCACCCCGGAGATCTGCACCCCGCGCGACCAGTGGGACATCGAGCGCGACACCCCCTGGGGTCGCATGACGTACATCGACTACCGCCACCGCGTCGAGTTCGGCGAGGACGAGTACCGCCGGATCGACGAGCACTGCAAGAAGCGCGGCATCGACTGGTTCGCCTCCCCGTGGGACACCGAGGCCGTCGCCTTCCTGGAGAAGTTCGACGTCCCGGCCCACAAGGTGGCCTCCGCGTCGCTCACCGACGACGAGCTGCTGCGCGCCCTGCGCGCCACCGGCCGCACGGTCATCCTCTCCACCGGCATGTCGACCCCGAAGCAGATCCGCCACGCGGTCGAGGTCCTGGGCAGCGACAACATCCTGATGTGCCACGCCACGTCGACGTACCCGTCGGTGGCCGAGGAGCTCAACCTCCGCGTCATCAACACCCTCCAGGCCGAGTACCCGAACGTCCCGATCGGCTACTCCGGTCACGAGACGGGCCTCCAGACGACCCTCGCGGCCGTCGCCCTCGGCGCCACCTTCGTCGAGCGCCACATCACCCTCGACCGCGCCATGTGGGGCTCGGACCAGGCCGCCTCGGTGGAGCCGCAGGGCCTGACGCGCCTCGTCCGCGACATCCGCACCATCGAGGCCTCCCTCGGTGACGGCGTCAAGAAGGTCTACGAGTCCGAGCTCGGCCCGATGAAGAAGCTCCGCCGGGTCGCGGGCGTCGTCGCCGAGTCGGAGATCGCCGTCGCCGCCGGTGAGCCGGTCGGCGTCTGATCCACGGGTTCACCAAGCCACCGTCGGTCCAGCGCCGTTGACGCGCTGGGCCGACACGGCGTCCCTCGGGAGGGCCGCAGCATGTCCGGCAGAACGCTGTGCTTCGTCGAGAGCCCGGTACAGCTCCTCAACGTTCTCGAATGGGCCCACCTCGACGGCGGCCACGCCACCGTCGTCGTGCTCTCGCCCACCGATCCGATGACCCGCGGCCAGCTCCGCCGCGTCGCCGAACTCGCCCGCGAGGAAGGCCACGTGGTGCGCTGGGAGGAGGCACGCGGCGGCGCCGCCGCCCCCTTCCAGACCATCGGCGGTCTCGCCGGGCCGCTGCGCGCCGCGGACCGGATAGTGCTCGGCGACCCGTTCTCCCGCTACGTACAGCTGCTGCTCACCATCACCCGCGCCCGCGAACTGGTCGTCGTCGACGACGGCACCGCCACCATGGAGTTCGTCAGCCAGCTCGCCGGCGGGGAGCGGCTGGTGCGCTGGCACCGGCGCGGTGGCCGGCCGGGTCCGCGCGATCTCGTCTTCGGGCCGGTCGCCTCGGCCGCCCGCCGTCGGCTCACCCCGCGCGCCGGAGGGCGCCGTTCGGTCTCCCTGTTCACCTCCATGCCGGTGGAGGGGGTGCCGGAGGGGGTCGCGGTGACCGAGAACACGTACGCCTGGACCCGGGCCCGGTTCGGGCCGCCCCGCATCACGCGTGGCGCGGACCTGGTCGGAACATCGCTGGTGGAGACGGGAGTTGTCGACCTCGACCGCTATCTCGTCGCCGTGCGCGAACTCGCCGCCGCGCACGGGGCCACCCGCTACTTCGCGCATCGCCGCGAGAGCGCCGACAAACTTCATCGCCTGGCCGTCGAGACCGGCCTCGAGGTCGTCCGGCCCGATCTCCCCCTGGAACTCATCGCCCGTCGCGGCCCGATCGGCCGTACCATCCTGAGCTTCCCGTCGACCGTCGTGCACACCCTGCCCATCGCCCTGGAGGGCACCGGTGTGAAGGTCGCCGTCTGCGAGATCGATCCGTCCTGGCTGACGGAGGGCGTCTCCGCGCATGCGCAGGGATTCTTGGCGGGGATCGCGGGGTCGGCGCGCGGGGTTCGGACCGTGTAGTCCGGGCGGGCCGCGCGGTTCCCCGCGCCCCTGGGGGGTTCTTCGTGCGCGGGCCGGTGGCCGCTTCTCGCGCAGTTCCCCGCGCCCCTGAAGCGAGCTCCGCTCGCCCAGGGGAGGCCACGTGACGCGGAGTCTTCGGGGGAGGCCGGGTGGCGCGTCGTTCTTTGGGGAAGGTGTGCGCAGCGCATGGCTTCAGGGGCGCGGGGAACTGCGTGAGAAGGCCCACCGGGCGTCAGAGGCTGTGCGCAGCGATGTCGCCGTAGCCCGTGGTCGCGTTGATGGACAGCCCCGCGTCGGCCCCGTCGGCGTTCTTCAGGGCATTGCTGACCCGGCCGTAGGACGTACCGGCGTCGAGCGTGGCGGAGACACCCCGCGCGGCCCCGACGCTCACATCGCCCGCCTCGGTCCGGAGGACCACCGTGCCGCGCGTGGCCTCGACGACGCTCAGGTCGCCCTTGACGGTGCTGATCCGCGCGTCCCCGGTGAGCCGCCCCACCGTGATGTCACCGTCCTTGAGGTCGAGCCGGACGCTCGCGGCCTCGTCCAGCTTGACCGGGCCCTGCGCGCTCTCGAAGGCGACGTCGCCGAGCCGCCCGACCCCCCGCAGCCCGCCGGCGCCGGCCGTCGCCTCGACGTGCGACCCGGCCGGCAGCTGCACGGTCACCTCGACGGTGCCGGACGGGCCGAAGAGCTGGTTCTTCGCGCCCGGTGCGGAGATCCGCAGCCGGCCGTCGGCGTACCCGACCTCGATCTGCTCGGCCGCCTTCACGTCCCGGCCCTTGGCGGCGTCGGCGGGCCGGACCTCGACGACGGTGTCCGCCCGGTCGGCGGCGATGAACTGAATGCGGCCCGCGGGGATGTCGAGGACGGCGGAGATGGCGGCGGGGGTGGCGAACTTCTGCATCACTGGCTCCTTGACTCGTCTTTTCCGATGAGAGAAACGCTACGTTGCGTTCAAGGATCGGGCAACACTGTCGTTGCGCAGCAATGCGATATCCGCAGCTCAGAGCGTTAATTTCATTGCAACGGGTTCGCGGGTAACGCAACAACTCACATGCCCAGCGTTGCAATAGCCAGAGAGTGAACGCTATAGTCGCGGCGGCGGACAGCGGTGCGGACCACGGACGAGGGAGACGGCGATGCCGGGAGGCAGACTCACCCAGCAGGAACGACAGCAGATCGCGCTGGGACTGGCCGACGGCCTCGCCTACGCCGAGATCGCCCGGCGCCTGGACCGCCCCACCTCGACCGTCACCCGCGAGGTGATGCGCAACGGCGGCCCGACCTCGTACCGCGCCGACCTCGCCCACCGCGCCACCGAACAGCGCGCCCACCGCCGCAAGCAGGCCGCGCCCCGGGGCGCCCAGCCGTCCGCGCGGCCCGGCGGACGCGACGACGCGGCGGTGCGCGAGTTCGAGGAGACGTTCACCACCGTCATGATGGCCTCGGGCCTGCCCAAGATGATGGCCCGCGTGCTGTCCAGCATCTGCCTCAGCGACTCGGGCAGCCTCACCGCGGCCGAACTCGTGCAGCGGCTCCAGGTCAGCCCCGCCTCCGTCTCCAAGGCGATCGCCTTCATCGAGGGCCTCGGCATGGTGCGCCGGGAGCGCGACGACCGCCGCCGCGAGCGCTACGTGGTCGACGACGACATCTGGTACCAGTCGATGGTCGCCAGCGCCCAGGCCACCGCCCGGATCGTCGCCATCGCCCGCGAGGGATCGGGGCTGCTCGGCCCGGCGACACCGGTCGGCACCCGCCTGGAGAACATCGCCCGCTTCCTCGACTTCGTCTCCGAGAACACCGCCCGCGCCGCGGAACAGGCGCGGGCGATCCTGCACACGAAACCGGCGGCGCAAGACGCCGATGAGCCGACTCCCGGCGACTGACGGCCGCTCGCCGCTCGAAGCCGGTCCGACCGCAGGTCGAAAGAGTCTGCATACCCTCTTCCTACGATCGACATGCGCAGCTCCGCCGAGTTTCTTACGTCAATCTGGCTGAACTTTTGTTGATCGACCGTTAGTTGGCCCCCGCGTCGCCCTACCCTTCACAGGGTGAACCAGATGAAGTCCCGAGAGACAGAGGCCGACCAGCCGGGTGAAGCCGCCGGGGAACCCGCCCCGGGCGCCGTGCTCCCCGGCACACTGCCCGAAGCCCTGCGTGAAGAACTCATCGCCTTCCGGCGCGACTTGCACATGCACCCGGAGCTGGGCAATCAGGAGTTCCGCACCACCGCCGCGCTCAAGACCCGTCTGGAGCAGGCGGGGCTCGTACCGCGCGTGCTCGGCATGGGGACCGGGCTCATCTGCGACATCGGCACCGAGGACGGCGAGTGGCGCGGCGGGCGCGGCATGTTCGCGCTGCGCGCCGACATCGACGCGCTGCCCATCCCGGACACCAAGGTCACCTGCGCCTACCGGTCCACCGTGCCCGACCGCGCGCACGCCTGCGGGCACGACGTGCACACCACCGTCGTGCTCGGCGCCGGCCTCGTCCTCGCCGACCTGCACCGCCGGGGCCTGCTGCCGCACCCGGTGCGGCTGATCTTCCAGCCCGCCGAGGAGGTGCTGCCCGGCGGCGCCCCCGACGCCATCGACTGCGGAGTCCTGGACGGCGTACGGAAGATCGTCGGGGTGCACTGCGACCCGAAGGTCGACGCCGGGCGGATCGGGCTGCGGGCCGGGGCCATCACCTCGGCGTGCGACCGGCTCGAGGTCACGCTCGACGGGCCCGGCGGGCACACCGCGCGCCCGCACCTGACGACCGACCTCGTCGTCGCCGCCGCCAAGGTCGCCACCGAGGTGCCCGCGCTGGTCGGACGCCGGGTCGACGCGCGCTCCGGGCTCTCCGTGACCTGGGGGCGCCTGGAGACCGGCCACGCCTGCAATGTGATCCCGCAGCACGCCGAGCTGTCCGGCACCGTGCGCTGCCTGGACCTGGACGCCTGGCGGCAGGCGCCCGACCTGGTGCACGCGGCCATCCAGGAGATCGCCGACCTGTACCGGGCCAAGCCGGTCGTGAACTACGTGCGCGGAGTGCCGCCCGTCGTCAACGACCCGGCGGTGACCGAGCTGCTGCGCGACGCGATGACCGCCCGCCTGGGCGCCGACTCCGTCGAGGACACCCAGCAGAGCCTGGGCGGCGAGGACTTCTCCTGGTACCTGGAGCACGTCCCGGGCGCCATGGCACGCCTCGGTGTGAAGACCCCCGGCGACCGCACCAGCCGCGACCTGCACCAGGGCGACTTCGACGCCGACGAGTACGCGATCACGGTGGGCGTCGAGCTGTTCACGGCCGCCGCGCTGCTGGACGCCGACCTCGCCTGACCATCTGCCGGGTCCTGTCGCGACGGCGGGTGCACCACCGTCGTGGCCGGTCGCGCAGTTCCCCGCGCCCCTGAGGCGAGCTCCGCTCGCCCAGGGGCAGGGGAAGGCGCGCGCAGCGCATGCCTTCAGGGGCGCGGGGAACTGCGCGAGAAGCGGCCACGGCCGGCACCCGAACACCCCACGAAATGCCCCCCTTTGCACCCGGCGTCCCCCCGCGACACCCAGATGTAACCAACCCCCGCCACGATCCGGTAACGGCGGGGCCGAACCCGCTTCCGCGCCCCTTCTACGCGCGTTACGCTCCGCCGAACTCAACGCCCTTCGCGGCGTGTTGACGAAGGAGCAGCCCATCATGCGTCGTACTCGTACGTCCCGGCTCACGCGGACCGCCGTGGTCGTCACCGGTCTCGCCCTCGCGGCCACCGCCTGCGGTGGCACCAGCGGGGACAAGGCGGCCTCCGAGGGGAAGAGCAAGAACCTCGGCATCGGTCTCGCCTATGACGTCGGCGGGCGCGGTGACCAGTCCTTCAACGACGCCGCGTACGCGGGCATGGAGAAGGCCACCGACGAGTTCGGCTACAAGAGCAAGGACCTGGAGCCGAGCGACGGCGAGTCCGACGCCGACAAGACCGCCCGCCTGGAGTCGATGGCCAAGCAGGGCTACAACCCGGTCATCGGCGTCGGCTTCGCCTACGCGCCCGCCGTCAAGGCCGCCGCCGCCAAGTACCCGAAGACCTCCTTCGGCATCGTCGACGACTCGACGATCACCGCGAAGAACGTCGCGGACCTCGTCTTCAGCGAGGAGCAGGCCTCCTACCTGGCGGGCGTCGCCGCCGCCAAGGCGACGAAGTCGAACGTCGTGGGCTTCGTCGGCGGCGTGGACGTCCCGCTGATCCACAAGTTCGGCGCGGGCTTCGAGCAGGGCGTCAAGGACACCAACAGCAAGATCAAGGTGATCCCGCAGTACCTGACCGAGACCGCGGCGGAGGGCGGCTTCTCCAGCCCGGACAAGGGCAAGACCGCCGCCGAGGGCCAGATCGAGAAGGGCGCCGACGTGGTCTACCACGCGGCCGGTCTCTCCGGTCAGGGCGTCATCCAGGCCGCGGCCGCGCACAAGGTGTGGGCGATCGGCGTGGACTCCGACCAGTACCAGCAGGAAGCCCTCGCCAAGTACAAGGACTACATCCTCACCTCGGCCACCAAGGACGTCGGCGGCGCGGTCTACAAGCTGGCCAAGTCGGTGAAGGACGGCAAGCCGCTGTCCGGCGTGACCCGCTTCGACCTGAAGGCGGGCGGCGTCGGCATCACCGACACCAACCCCAAGTTCAAGACCATCGCCGGTCTCTCGGACGCGGTCGCCAAGGCCAAGCAGGACATCGTCGACGGCAAGATCACCGTCGCGACGAAGTAGCCCTCCGGCTCCCGGGCGGGGCGCGGGCCGGTTCCACCGGCCCGCGCCCCGCTTTGCTGCGTCACGGACGCACCGGTCCACCGCGCCCGACTTAAGGCTTTCAGTACAGCCCGATAACAGTGGGGAGAAGGGGGTTTTATGTTCTGTCTACGCGCGTTAATCTGCGGCGAAAGCAGCGCCGTCCGGAACGCCGTCGGTGCATGTACGAAGGAGCTCATCCCATGCGCCGGGTTTCCCGAATAGCGCTCGCAGGTACTGCGACCGTCGCTCTCGCCGCTTCCCTCGCCGCTTGCGGCGGCACGTCCTCCGACGCCTCGAAGCAGAGCGACGGCGGCAAGTCCAAGGGCCTCGCCATCTCCTACGACGTCGGCGGCAAGGGCGACCAGTCGTTCAACGACGCCGCGTACGAGGGCCTGAAGCAGTCCGAGAAGGCCTTCGGCTACAAGGGTACCGACGTGGAGCCGAGCGACGGCGAGTCGGACGCGGACAAGACGGCGCGCCTGGTCGCCCTCGCCAAGCAGGGCTACAACCCCATCGTCGGCATCGGCTACGCGTACGCGCCGGCCGTCAAGGAAGCCGCGGCCAAGTACCCGAACGTCACCTTCGGCATCGTCGACGACTCGACGGTCCAGTCGAAGAACGTCGCGGACCTCGTCTTCAGCGAGCAGGAGGCCTCGTACCTGGCCGGCGTCACCGCCGCCAAGGCGACGAAGTCGAACGTCGTGGGCTTCGTGGGCGGCGTGGACGTCCCGCTGATCCACAAGTTCGAGGCGGGCTTCGAGCAGGGCGTCAAGGACACCAACAAGAAGGCCAAGGTCGTCTCGCAGTTCCTGACCGAGACCGCGGCCGAGGGCGGCTTCTCCAGCCCCGACAAGGGCAAGACCGCCGCCGAGGGCCAGATCGACAAGGGTGCCGACGTGGTCTACCACGCGGCCGGTCTCTCCGGTCAGGGCGTCATCCAGGCCGCCGCGGAGAACAAGGTCTGGGCGATCGGCGTCGACTCCGACCAGTACAAGCAGGAAGCCCTCGCCAAGTACAAGAAGTACATCCTGACCTCCGCGACGAAGGACGTCGCCAAGGCCGTGTACAACCTGGCGAAGTCGGTCCAGGATGGCAAGCCCGAGACCGGTGTCATCACCGGTGACCTCAAGTCCGGCGAGGTCGCCCTGGCCGGCTCGAACCCGGAGTTCGCGGACAACGCGGACCTGCAGAAGGCTCTGAAGACTGCCCAGGAGAAGATCGTCAGCGGCGAGATCAAGGTCAACAGCAAGTAGCCGTAACCAGCGGGACACGTTCTGGGAACGGGGTGCGGGGAGGCTGAGTGCGATGCCTTCCCTCACCCCGTTTGTCCGGATTGTGCCCAACTCGCAGTGCCGTAGGGGCTCTACGCGCGTAGTACTTGGCGTCGGCCCCCTGTCCATTCCACAGGAGTGTGCGCCATCAACGCGTCCAGCAGCCCGCCGGCCGTCGAACTGACCGGCATCACCAAACGCTTCCCCGGCGTCGTCGCCAACCACGACATCCATCTCACCGTCAAGCGGGGCACCGTGCACGCCCTCGTCGGGGAGAACGGTGCGGGCAAGTCGACGCTGATGAAGATCCTCTACGGCATGCAGAAGCCGGACGAGGGCACCATCGCCATCGACGGCCAGGCCGTCTCGTACGCCTCGCCCGCCGACGCCATCGCGCGCGGCATCGGCATGGTGCACCAGCACTTCATGCTCGCCGACAACCTCACGGTCCTGGAGAACGTGGCGCTCGGCAGCGAGAAGCTCTACGGGATCGGGGCGAAGGCCCGCAAGAAGATCCTGGAGATATCCGAGCGCTACGGCCTCGGGGTCCGCCCCGACGTCCTCGTCGAGGACCTCGGCGTCGCCGACCGCCAGCGCGTGGAGATCCTCAAGGTCCTCTACCGCGGCGCCACCACCCTGATCCTCGACGAGCCGACCGCCGTGCTCGTGCCGCAGGAGGTCGACGCGCTCTTCGACAACCTGCGCGAGCTCAAGGCCGAGGGCCTGTCCGTCATCTTCATCTCGCACAAGCTCGGCGAAGTCCTCTCCGTGGCCGACGAGATCACCGTCATCCGGCGCGGCACCACGGTCGGCACCGCCGTCCCCGCCGAGACCACCCCGCGCCAGCTCGCCGAGCTGATGGTCGGCTCCGAACTGCCGACCCCGGAGACCTCCGAGTCGACGGTCACCGACCGCCCGGTCCTCACCGTCGAGGGCCTGCGCCTCGACGCCGAGGGCGGCCGTCCGCTGCTGGACGACATCTCCTTCACCATCCACGCCGGTGAGGTCCTCGGCCTCGCGGGCGTCGAGGGCAACGGCCAGACCGAGCTGATCGACGCGATCATCGGCCTCAAGCACGCCGACTCCGGCACCATCGCCCTTGAGGCCGACGAGATCACCGCCTGGTCCACCCGCAAGCGCCGCGAGGGAGGCGTCGGGTACATCCCCGAGGACCGCCACCGCCACGGGCTCCTCCTGGAGTCCCCGCTGTGGGAGAACCGCATCCTCGGCCACGTCACCGAGAAGCCGAACGCGAAGGGCGTCCTGCTCGACATCAAGGCCGCGCAGGCCGACACTCGGCGCATCGTCGAGGAGTACGACGTGCGCACCCCCGGCATCGACGTCACCGCCGCCTCGCTCTCCGGCGGCAACCAGCAGAAGCTGATCGTCGGCCGCGAGATGAGCCACAACCCGCGCTTCCTCATCGCCGCGCACCCGACCCGCGGTGTGGACGTCGGCGCGCAGGCGCAGATCTGGGACCAGATCCGCGAGGCCCGCCGCGAAGGACTCGCGGTGCTCCTCATCTCCGCCGACCTGGACGAGCTGATCGGCCTCTCCGACACCCTGCGCGTGATCTACCGCGGCAGACTCGTCGCCGACGCCGACCCGGCCACCATCACGCCGGAGGAGCTGGGTTCGGCCATGACCGGCGCGGCCTCCGGCCACCTGGAACACGTAACCGAAGACGCCGAAGCTCCGGCGACCCGTCAGCCGGAGGACGAGTCCTGATGGCCATGAAGAACACGTTCGACAAGGAGCGGCTGCTCCTCGGGGCGGCCGGTCCGGTCATCGCCCTGGTGACGTCGGTCGTCCTGACCTCGATCGTGCTTGTGCTGTCGGGCAAGAGCCCGTTCGAGCCCTACACGATCATGTTCACCCAGGCCACGTACTCCGACGTCCAGGTCCTGATCATCAACCAGGCGGCCATGTACTACCTGGCCGCCCTCGCGGTGGCCATCGGCTTCCGGATGAACCTGTTCAACATCGGCGTCGACGGCCAGTACCGGCTCGCCGCGATGGTCGCCGCCATCGTCGGCGCGAAGGTGGCGCTGCCCGCCGCCCTCCAGCTGCCGATGCTGATCATCGTCGCGATGCTCACCGGCGCCATGTGGGCCGGTATCGCGGGCATCCTGAAGGTCACGCGCGGCGTCAGCGAGGTCGTCGCGACGATCATGCTGAACTCGATCGCGTCCGGCCTGATCGGCTACCTCTACCTGCCCGAGATCTTCGGCGTGCAGGTCGGCAACAACAAGACGACCGGCGAGATGCACGAGTCCGGCTGGTTCCCCGGCATCAACATGGGCGCCTCCGGCGAGATCTACGGCTTCGTGGTCATCGCGGCCCTGCTCGGCGTCGTCTACTGGTTCGTCCTCAACCGCACCCGCTTCGGCTTCGACCTGCGCGCCACCGGCTCCTCCGAGTCGGCCGCGGCCGCCTCCGGCGTCGACGCCAAGCGCATGGTCCTGACCGCGATGCTGGTCTCCGGCGGCCTCGCGGGCCTGGCCGGCATGCCGCTGCTGCTCGGCGAGGCGCACACCTACAGCCTCACCTTCCCGACCACCATCGGCTTCACCGGCATCACGATCGCCCTGCTCGGCCGGAACAGTCCGGTCGGCATCGCCTTCGCGTCCCTCCTGATCGCCTGGCTCGACAAGGCCTCGCAGCAGCTCGACTTCGAGGGCTACGACAAGGAGATCGCGACGATCATGCAGGGCATCATCGTGATCGCCGTCGTCGTCTCCTACGAGTCCGTACGCGTCTGGGGGCAGCGCCGCCAGCAGCGCCGGGTCGGCATCGAACTCGGCACCGCGCTCGCGCAGCCGACCGACAACAACGACCTCAAGAAGGAGGTGGCTGCCCGATGAGCACGGCTACGGTCCTCGACAAGAAGCCCGCGTCGCAGCCCGCACCCGGCGGCCGCCGCAGAATGTCCCTCCCCGTCACCATGATCGTCATCGCCGCGGTCCTGGTGCTGACCTCCCTGGTCCGCCTGATCACCGACGCGGACGGCATCACGAACGTCAGCCAGATGTCGACCGCCCTCCAGCTCGCCGTGCCGATCGGCCTCGCCGGTCTCGGCGGCCTGTGGGCCGAGCGCGCGGGCGTGGTCAACATCGGCCTCGAAGGCATGCTGATCCTCGGCACCTGGTTCGGCGCCTGGGCCGGCTACCAGTGGGGCCCGTGGGTCGGCGTGCTCGCCGGCATCATCGGCGGCGCGATCGGCGGCCTGCTGCACGCGGTCGTCACGGTCACCTTCAACGTGAACCACATCGTCTCCGGTGTGGCCATCAACATCCTCGCGCTCGGCGTCACCCGCTACCTCTCCAACTTCACGTTCGAGGGCGTCGAGGGCGGCACCACCAAGCAGTCCCCGCCGGTCGACTCGCTCGGCACGATCACCGTCCCGGGTCTCTCCGACTGGCTGACGACCCTGAACGAGAAACACTGGTTCCTGATCTCGGACGTCGCGGGCCTGCTGGGCGGTCTCTTCACGGACCTGTCCCCGCTGACGATCGTCGCGGTCGCGCTCATCCCGTTCACCTGGTGGGTCCTGTGGCGCACCTCGTTCGGTCTGCGCCTGCGCTCCTGCGGCGAGAACCCGGTCGCGGCCGAGTCGCTGGGCGTCAACGTCATCAAGTACAAGTACATCGCCGTGATCATCTCCGGTGGCCTGGCGGGCCTCGGCGGCGCGTTCCTGTCGATCGTCGCCAACCCCTTCTACCTGGAGGGCCAGACCGCCGGTAAGGGCTACATCGGCCTCGCCGCGATGATCTTCGGCAACTGGATGCCGGGCGGACTCGCCCTCGGCGCGGGCCTGTTCGGCTACACCGACAGCCTCAAGCTGCGCGGCGGCACGGAGAACGTGCACGCGCTGCTCCTCCTCGTCGCCCTGCTCCTGGTGATCGGCGCGGTCTGGATGCTGGTGCGGAAGAAGTACGTGGCCGGCGCGGTCTGCGCCGTCGTGGCCGTCGGCACGGCAGCCTGGTACGCCACCACGGACGACGTGCCGACCCAGCTCGTCACGGCGACCCCGTACATCGTCACGCTGCTCGTCCTGTCCTTCTCCGCGCAGCGCCTGCGCATGCCGAAGGCGGACGGCCAGCCGTACCGGAAGGGCCAGGGCACGTGATGACGGACGTCGACTGGGAGGAACTGCGGCAGGCGGCCCGCGAGGCCATGTCCCGCGCGTACGCCCCGTACTCGGGCTTCCCGGTCGGCGCGGCGGCCCGCGTCGACGACGGCCGCACGGTCACCGGCTGCAACGTCGAGAACGCGTCGTACGGACTCGGCCTGTGCGCCGAGTGCGGCCTGGTCTCCCAGCTCGCCGCGACGGGCGGCGGCCGCCTCACGCACTTCACGTGCGTGGACGGCAAGGGCGAGATCCTGATGCCGTGCGGCCGCTGCCGCCAGCTGCTGTACGAGTTCGGCGGCGCCGAACTGCTGCTGGAGACCTCCGCCGGGGTGCGCCCGCTGGGCGAGATGCTGCCCGACGCGTTCGGCCCGGACCACCTGGTCTGACCGTCCGCGCCACGGCTTGCGGCCGCTTCTCCTCCGGGAGGGGCGGCCGTTGTCGTGCGGCTGCCTCAGTCTCCGGCGCACTCCCCGGCGGACAGGGTGGTGTCGTAGTGCACCGCCATCCTGCTGGGGCTCAGCGACGGCAGGGGCCCGCTCGCGGCCACCGCCGGACAGTCCGTGCCCTCTTCCGGCCCGGACGGTCCACCCGACCCGCGCAGGCTCGTGAGCCCCATCGCCGTCAGCATCAGGGCCACCCACGCCCCGACGATCCACCACCAGCGGGGCCGTCGCCTCACGCCCGTACCTCCGTCATTGTGACAACCCCACAAAGTGTGCCGGTCGAATCGCTCGCCTCCCGAGCTTCAGCACAGGGTGTCCGTCGTGATGGTGTCAGACGAGATCGCCATTCGTCTTGTGAACTACCTATAAGGGAGGAAGCCGAGATGCCCGAGAACGAAGCGGTACTGGTGACCGGCGCGGGAGCCACGACCCCGGTGGGCGGCGACGCCGCGTCCACCTGGGCGGCGCTGCTCGCGGGGAAGTCCGGGGTGCGCACCCTGACCGAGGACTGGGCCGAGGGGCTGCCGGTGCACGTCGCCGCCGGGCTCGCCCAGGACCCGGCCGCGGAGCTGTCCCGGGTCGAGGCGCGCAAGCTGGACCGCGTCGAGCAGATCGCGCTGGTCGCCGCCCGCGAGGCCTGGCGGGACGCCGGTGCGCCCGAGGCCGACCCCGTACGGATCGCCGTCGTGATCGGCACCGGCACCGGCGGCGTCCTCACCACCCTCGGCCAGGACGACGTCTTCGAGCGGTCGGGGCCCCGCAAACTCTCCCCGCACACCGTGCCGATGCTGATGCCGAACGGGCCCGCCGCCTGGGTCAGCATGGACCTCGGCGCCAAGGGCGGCGCCCGCACCCCGGTCAGCGCCTGCGCCTCGGGCGCCGAGGCGCTCGCGATGGGCCTGGACCTGATCAGGGCGGGCCGCGCCGACGTCGTCGTCGCCGGGGGAGTGGAGGCGTGCCTGCACCCCTTCACGCTCTCCGCCTTCGCGCAGATGAAGGCGCTGTCGCCGCGCGCCGACGACCCCGAGTCGGTCTCCCGCCCCTTCGACACCGCCCGCAGCGGCTTCGTGATGGGCGAGGGCGGCTGCGTCCTGGTCCTGGAACGGGCGGGCTTCGCCCGGGCCCGCGGCGCCCGCGTCCTCGGCACGCTGGCCGGCGCCGCGGTGGGCTCCAGCGCCGACCACATCACGGCGTCGGACGTCGCGGGCCAGGTCGCGGCCGTCGAAGGCGCCCTGCGGGACGCCGGGTTGGGCCCGCGCGACATCGGCCATGTGCACGCCCACGCGACCTCCACCCCGTCCGGCGACCTCGCCGAGGCGGCGGCCGTGCGGCAGGCCGTCGGCGACCACGCCCCGGTCAGCGCCACCAAGTCGATGACCGGGCACATGCTCGGCGCCTCGGGCGCGCTCGGTGCCCTGTCCGCGCTGCTCACCCTCCGGGACGGCATCGCCCCCGCCGTGCGCAATCTGGACGACCTCGATCCGCAGGTCGACCTCGATGTCGTGCGCGGCGAGAACCGCACCGGCCGGTGGCACGCCGCCCTCGCCAACTCCTTCGGATTCGGCGGGCACAACGTGAGTCTGGTCCTCACCGGAGACCGCTGAGCCCAGCGCTCTTCCCGCCCCGCATCTATGCGCGTAGAGTCGGCCGGGTCACCTGTTTCGGCCCCTGGAAGGAAGTGCCATGGACGTCATCTCCGTCATCCGTACGAAGCGGGACCGGGGCCGGCTGAGTGACGAACAGATCGACTGGGTCGTCGACGCGTACACGCGCGGCGTCGTCGCGGACGAGCAGATGTCGGCGCTCGCCATGGCGATCTTCCTGAACGGCATGGACCGCGCGGAGATCGCCCGGTGGACCGCGGCGATGATCGACTCCGGGGAGCGGATGGACTTCTCGGTCCTGGCCCGCCCGGCCGCCGACAAGCACTCCACGGGCGGTGTCGGCGACAAGATCACGCTGCCGCTCGCGCCGCTGGTCGCCGCGTGCGGGGCGGCCGTGCCGCAGCTCTCGGGGCGCGGCCTCGGCCACACCGGCGGCACCCTCGACAAGCTGGAGTCGATCCCCGGCTGGCGCGCGGACATCACCAACGAGGAGATGATGCGCACCCTGGAGGACGTCGGCGCCGTCATCTGCGCGCCGGGCAGCGGCCTGGCCCCCGCCGACAAGAAGCTCTACGCGCTGCGCGACGTCACCGCGACCGTGGACTGCATACCCCTCATCGCCTCGTCGATCATGTCGAAGAAGATCGCGGAGGGGACGGGCTCGCTGGTCCTGGACGTGAAGGTGGGCACCGGCGCGTTCATGCGGGAGCTCGACCAGGCCCGTGAACTGGCCCGCACCATGGTCGGGTTGGGCACCGACCACGGGCTGTCCACCGTCGCGCTCGTCACCGACATGAACACCCCGCTCGGCCTCACGGCGGGCAACGCCCTCGAGGTGCGCGAGTCCGTCGAGGTGCTGGCGGGCGGCGGCCCCGCCGACGTCGTCGAGCTGACCCTCGCGCTGGCCCGCGAGATGCTCGACGCGGCGGGCCTGAAGGACGCCGACCCGGCCAAGGCGCTCGCCGACGGCTCGGCGATGGACGCCTGGCGGCGCATGGTCGCGGCGCAGGGCGGCGACCCGGACGCGGCGCTGCCCACGGCCCGCGAGACCCATGTCGTCACGGCCGCCTCCTCGGGCGTCCTGACCCGCCTCGACGCCCTCTCGGTGGGCCTTGCGGCGTGGCGGCTCGGCGCGGGCCGCGCCCGCAAGGAGGACCCGGTGCAGGCCGCCGCCGGCGTCGAACTCCACGCCAAGCCCGGCGACTCCGTCTTCGCCGGCCAGGTCCTGATGACCCTGCACACCGACACCCCCGAGCGCTTCGCGTACGCGCTGGAGGCACTGGAGGGCGGCTACGACATCGCCCCGGCCGGCACCCAGTTCTCGGCGGGGCCGATCGTGCTGGAACGCATCGGCTGACCTGGGGGTTTCTACGGGTGAACGGGACCGGTGGGCCGACGCCGGTCCCGTTCGGCGTGGTCGACTGCGCCCGTGACCATCAACGGGACGGTAGCCGAGGCGGGTCAGGGCTGGGACGATCTGGTGGCCCTCTGGCAGACGATGGAGTGGCCCGAGGGCAGCAAGGTGGAGATCGTCGAGGGCGTCATCACCGTGGCGCCTCTCGTCTCGGTCCACCACACCTACATCGCCGGGCACTTGAACCGGTGGCTGCACGGGGCGACCCCGGAGGCGCATCTGAAGGGCGGCGGTTTCCACCTCTCTGCGGAGCTGGCGAGGCTGGCCGTCGAGATCACGACGCCGCACAACGCCCACCACGACCGCGTCATGAAGCGGCACGCCTACGCCGCCGCAGGCATCCCCCCTACCTCCTCGTCGACCGCTGGGCCCCGGACGGCCCCACCGTCACGCTGTACGGCGAGCCGCAGGGTGACACCTATCGCACCCTGGAAACCGTGAAGTTCGGCGACAGCGTCACGCTGCCCGCTCCCTTCGACCTGACTATCGACACCGCAAAGTTCCCGCGGGACTGAGTCACCCCAGCAGCGCCGCCACCACCACCAGCACCGGCACCGCCACCATCGTCGACAGCAGGATCGACTCCCGGGCCAGGCGCTCGCCCACCCGGTAGCGGCTCGCGTACGTGTACAGGTTCTGCGCCGCCGGAAGCGCCGACGTCACCACCACGTCCAGCAGCCGCGCCCCGTGCAGCCCGAAGACCGACGTCGCCAGCGCCCACGCCGCCACCGGCTGGCCCACCGACTTCAGCGCCGTCGACAGCAGCACCGGCACCCGGTCCGCGCCCCGGCCGCCCGGCCAGGAACTCCCGCACAGCGAGATGCCGAACGCGATCAGGATCGCCGGCACCGACATGTTCCCGATCAGCTCCAGCGGGTCGAAGACGGGCGAGGGGACCGTCCAGCCCGTCGCCGACACCAGCACCCCGGACAGCGACCCGATCGCGATGGGATTGCGGAACGGCGTCAACAGCCGCTGCGCCCAAGACAGTCGGGCCCCCGACGACGCCTCCGCCAGATCGAGGACCGTCAGCGCCACCGGCGTCACGAACAGCTGCTGGAAGAGCAGCACCGGCGCCACGAGCGAGGCGTCACCGAGCACGTACACCGCGATCGGGATACCGAGGTTCCCGGAATTCACGTAACTGGAGCAGAGCGCCCCGATCGTGGTGCGGCCCACGCCCCAGCCGCGTACGACCCCCACCGTGACGAAGATCCCGGCCATGGCGGCCGTGGAGAGCGCCGTCACCAGCAGGCTCGGCGACAGGATCAGCGACAGATCGGCCTGCGCCAGCATCGTGAAGAGCAGCGCCGGGGTCGCCACATGGAAGGCCAGTCTGGTCAGGACCTCCCGGCCGCCGTCGCCGAGATAGCCGCGCCGCCCGATGACATAGCCGACCGCGATGACGAGCGCGATGACCGCGAATCCGTTGAGTACCCCCTGCACGTACTCCACCCTCGGACGCGGAAGAACCGCAGGTCAACGTTGATCAGGATCAACGTGACCCAACCCACGCCGGAGCCGGGGGCCGGTACCGATGAGTTCCGGCCCGCCGTCCGGTCTCGACTCTCGTGGCTGCCTTCTCCTCACCTTCCGTCGTGGTCGTCGCCGGGCCGATCCGCCCCGCCGACGTGCCCGAGCTGTGCGCCCGTGTCAGCGCCGCCCACCGGGGCGCCGGCCCCGACGGCGGCGACGTCGTCTGCGACGTCTCGGGCGTCACCGCCACCGATCTCGACACCGTCGACGCGCTCGCCCGGATGCAGCTCGCCGCCCGGCGGGCCGGCGGGCGGATCAGGCTGCGCGATCCGTCCCCCCGGCTCGCCCTGCTGCTAAGCCTGACCGGGCTGGGGGACGCCCTGGGCATCCAGCCGCTCGGGCACGCCGAAGAGCGGGAACCACCGCTTGGAGAGGTCCAGGAAGCAGTGGAAACCGGCGATCCGCCCCTCTGAGATCTCCAGGACCTGGATCGCCCAGGGCACGAAGCCGCCGCTGTCCGGGTCCGGCTTGTAGTGGGCGAACGCCGGTGTCCCGTTCGCCGACACGGGCAGCAGGCGGGAGCCCGCGCACTCGTGGCCGAGCGTGACCATGAAGCCCGTGATGTCGTCCGTGCCGCGCAGCCACAGGTCGAACGGCGGCATCGTCATGACCGCGTCCTCGGCCAGCAGCTCGGTGAGCGCCTTCATGTCATAGCCCTCGAAGGCCGACACATAGCGCTCCAGGAGCTTCTGCTGCTCCTCGTCCAGCGGATTCGCCGTCGCCGAGTCCGCCGGGGGCGCGTCCGCGAGCGTGGCCCGCGCCCGCTGCAGCGCGCTGTTCACCGACGCCACCGTCGTGTCGAGCAGCTCGGCGACCTCGCTGGCCCTCCACGCGAGCACCTCGCGCAGGATCAGCACCGCCCGCTGCTTCGACGGCAGTTGCTGCAGGGCCGCCACGAACGCGAGCCGCACCGACTCCCGCGCGACCGCCGCCTCCGCCGGGTCGTGGACGGTCGGCAGCACACGGGCGTCGGGCATCGGCTCCAGCCACACATTGTCCGGACGGGGGGTGAGCGCGGCCTGGGCGAGCGGGGCGGCCGCCGTCAGGTCCATCGGGCGGGCCCGCTTGTTGCCCGCGTTCAGCGAGTCCAGGCAGACGTTCGTCGCGATGCGGTACAGCCAGGAGCGGAGGCTGGAGCGGCCCTCGAACTTGTCGAAGCTGCGCCACGCCCGGACCATCGTGTCTTGCACGGCGTCCTCCGCCTCGAACGCCGAGCCCAGCATCCGATAGCAGTACCCGGTCAGCTCGACCCGGTATTTCTCCAGGTCGTCGAGGCCGGCCCTCGTCGCGGTGTCACTCATCGTCCAACGCCCCCATCGCGGCTGTGATAGTCAGCACATCCCCAGCACTTCGCAAGCTACCGCAGCCCACTGACAACGGCCCCCGGACCGGCGAAAAGCGCAGGTCCAGGGGCCGTCGAGGCAAGCCCGTGAGGCGGTTGTCAGTGCGCGGAGACAGCCACCCCGCCGTGCCGCCGCTGCGTCCGGGCCGCGTACGTCCCCCACACGGTCAGCGCGACGACACCCACCACGGCGACGAAGCCGAGCCCCACCGTGCCGTCCCAGCCCGCCGCGTGGAACGCCAGGGCGCCCACCGCCGAGCCGACGCTCGATCCGATGTAGTACGCGGACTGGTAGAGCGCGGAGGCCTGCGCCCGGCCGTGCGTCGCGGTGTGGCTCACCGAGGACGACGCCGTGGCGTGCCCGGCGAAGAAGCCCGCCGTGATCAGCACGAGGCCGACCAGCATGACGGGGAGGCTGGGCACCAGTTCCAGGACCAGGCCCGCCGCCGTGGTGGCCGCCGCCAGATAGAGGGTGCCGCGCCGCCCGAGCCGCGCGACCAGCTTCCCGGCGGCCGACGAGGAGACCGTGCCCACCAGGTACACGAGGAAGATCGAGCCGACGAGCCCCTGGGAGAGGGAGAACGGCGCCTCGGTGAGCCGGTAGCCGATGACCGTGTAGGTCGCGCCGAACACCATCATGAACAGTGCGCCGATCACGTAGAGCCGGCGCAGCAGCGGGTTGCCGAGGTGGTCGCCGACCGTGCGCGCGAGGGCGCGCGGGTGCAGCGAACCCGCCGCGAAGTGACGCGGCGCCGGCAGCAGCGCACGGAACGCGACCGCGCACGCGACCGCGATGACCCCGATGGTGCCCACGGCCACCCGCCAGCCCCACGCCTCGGCGAGCCAGCCGCCGATGATGCGGCCGCTCATGCCGCCGATGGAGTTGCCCGCCACGAACAGGCCGATCGCCGTGACCAGCGCCTTCGGCCGGACCTCCTCCGCCAGGTACGCCATCGCCGAGGCGGGCAGGCCCGCGAGCGCCGCGCCCTGCAGCACGCGCAGCGCCACCAGCACTTCCAGCGTCGGCGCGAACGGCACGAGGAGTCCCACCGCCACCGCCACGGCCAGCGACGCCGTCATCAGCGTGCGCCGCCCGAACCGCTCCGACAGCGCGCTCAGCGGCAGCACGCACACCGCGAGCGCGAAGGTCGCCCCGGACACCGTCCAGCTCGCCGCGCTCGCGCTCGCGCCGTAGTCGGCGGAGACCAGGGGGAGCAGGGCCTGGGTGGAGTACAGCAGCGCGAAGGTCGCGACCCCGGCCAGGAAGAGGGCGAAGCTCATCCGGCGGTAGCCGGGCCCGCCCGGGGCCATGCGCGTGTCGCTGGGGGACGAGGGGACGGCGACCGCGGGGGTGGCGGCCGCCCGGCTACTGGCAGGAGACATGGGACGAACGTAGAACCGTCCGACTCATGCGTCCAATGCATGGACGCTCCATAATCGTTCCCATGGAGCATGAACACAGTTCACGGGGTCAGGAAGCGGCACCGAGCGAGGTGGAAGACATCGTCTCCCTGCTCGTGCCCCGGCTCTCCCAGTTCGCCGCCGTGGCCCGCGCCGAGCACGTCACGCGCGCCGCGCAGGAGACACAGGTGCCCCAGTCGACCCTCTCGCGCGCGATGGTGCGGCTCGAACGGGACCTGGGCGTCGACCTGTTCGCCCGCCACGGCCGCACCGTGTCGCTGACCCCCGCGGGCCGTACGTTCCTCGCCTCCGTCGAACGGGCGCTGGCCGAGGTGGAGAAGGCCGCCGAGTCCGTCCGCGCCGACGCCGACCCGGCCTCCGGCAAGGTCGCCTTCGGGTTCCTGCACACCATGGGCGTGGAGACGGTGCCCGGACTGATCCGCGCCTTCCGCACCGAGCATCCCCGGATCCGCTTCAGCCTCGTACAGAACTACGGCGAGGCGATGCTGGAGCGGCTGCGCGCGGGGGAGCTCGACCTGTGTCTGACCTCGCCGCTGCCCGACGCCCCCGATCTGGTCGCCCGCCGCCTCGACGAGCAGCGGCTGCGGCTCGTCGTTCCCGAGGACCACCGGCTCGCCGCCCGCAGGCGCATCCGGCTCGCCGAGTGCGCCGACGAAACGTTCGTCACCCTCGAACCCGGCTACGGGCTGCGCCGCATTTTCGACGACCTCTGTACGGAGGCGGGGTTCAGGCCCCGCGTCGCGTTCGAGGGCGAGGAGGCCGAGACGCTGCGCGGCCTGGTCGCGGCGGGCCTCGGCGTCGCGCTGCTGCCGCCGCCGACCGTGCCCCGGCCGGGCGTGGTCGAGCTGACCGTCACCGGCGGGCGCGCGGTCCGCGAGATCGGGGTGGCCTGGCTGGACGGCCACCCGGACACCCCGCCGGTGGCCGCGTTCAAGGAGTTCCTGCTGTCGCGGCGGGGGCGGCTGCTGCCGGAGCAGACCTCGGCGGAGTAGTGCGGGGCACCGGGGGAACCGTTTCCGCGCACCGGACGTGAAGGGATACGAGCAGAGGGGGCGGTGGGGATGACGGACAGCGCGCGACAGGGCCCGCCGGAGCGCACCATGCGGGAAACGGGGCAGCGGCGGCTGCGGGCCATGACGTACACCGCCGTGTTCATGGTGCTGGTCGGCGCGGTCCTGTTCGCGTTGATCCCGCTCGCCGAGGCCGACAACCGGGCCTACGCCGCCGCGCCGGCCTGCCCCGCCGGGGCCCGGGCGGACGACTGCCGTGCGCGGGTCACGGCGACGGTCCTGGGCAAGAAGGATGAGCCGAGCGGCAAACACACCGACTACTACCTCCGTCTCGTCGACCGCGCGATGCGCACCGACCAGGTGCGGCTGCCCGACGGCCGCCACCTCTGGGAGGCCGTCGGCGTGGGTGACCAGGTCACGGTGGTGTACTGGCAGGGCGAGGCGCGACAGCTGCGGCTCGGCTCGCTGGCGCAGGACACCTGGCGTTCACCCGCCTCCGACGGGCGCCTCCCCGGCGCCTTCGCGTTCTCTCTGCTGCCCTTCGGTCTTGGGCTGCTGTCGTTCTGCTGGTGGCAGCGGTACCGGGCAGGGGCGAAGGCGTACTCCGCGGCGTCCGCCGCAGGGCTCGTCGCCGGGCTCATGGTGGGCTGCGTCGGATTCACGCTCTGCCTCGTCGGGAACGGATCCGCGGGCCAGGACGTCTGGCAGATCGCCAGGATCTGCGTCCTGTCCGTCGTCCCGGCCGTCGTGCTGTCCGCCGTCCTGTCCTGGTGGGTCACACGGCGGATGCGCCGCATGGCCCGCAAGGTGGTCCCGGTCGAGCCGGCCGGACGCCGCTGCCTGCTCGCGATCGTCCACGGCGGCGTGCCCTACAGCGTCCCCGGTTACTGCTATCTGGTGGTCGGCGACGGGCCGCCGGCCGTGACCCCGGACCCGACCGGCGGCTTCGCCCGCATCGCGCTCCCGCCCACGCTGACGGTGCGCGAGGTCCGGCCGCTGACGGCCGACGATCCCGCGGGCTGGCACGGCAACTACAAGGACTTCGGCGTCGTCATCGCGTGCGTCGACACGAACGGCGACGTCCCGGTCCGCGTCGCGGCGAGCCGCAAGACCGCGCCGCTGGTGCTCGGGGCGCTGCTCGAAGCCGCTGCCGCCGAGGTGGGCTGACCTACAGGGCGAGCGTCCGCCCGAACCCCGCCGCCAGCGGCATCCGCAGCCCGATCGGCGGCGGCGCCGCGAGCGCGTCCTGCAACGGCCGGGAGAACGGGTGGCCGAAGAGCGTGCCGAGCGCGAAGTCCACGGCCAGCGCCGAGACTTCGGACCGGTGCTGGGCCATCGTGTGCCCGTCCGAGTGCACCTCGAAGCGGCACACGTCCCGGTTGGCCTTCTTCGCCCGTCCGGCGAGACGGAACGACAGCTCCGGATCGGTGCGCCGGTCGTCCGTGCCGTGCACGATCAGCACGCTGCGGCCCGCGAGCTGTTTCACCGGTTCGGGCGGTGCCGCGACATCGTCCTCGGGCAGCCAAGGGGCGAGTGCGAGCACGGAGTTGACGGCGTCGTGGCCGCCCGCGTGCAGCGCCGCACGCGCGCCCATGTCGAGCCCCGCCAGACAGATCGGCACGTCGCCGTAGCGGCGCACCACCTCGTCGGCGGCCCACTCGGCGTCCCGCGCGAGCTCGGCCTGCGGCCCGTTCCACCCCCGGTACCGGTAGCGCACGGCATGGGTGACCAGGCCCTGTTCGCGTCCCGCGCGCGTGAGCCTGCGCGCCAGCGGCCGCAGCAGCGGCGCCGCGAACGGCGAGGGTCTGCGGGTGGACGTCTCGTCGCCCGACGGCAGCAGCAGCACCACACCGCCGACCGCCCCGGGGACCGGCCCCACCGCCTTGCCGAGCCTGGCCTCGCGGGCCGGCGTCGCTTGCTCCTGCATGACAGAACAGTGTCAGAAGCATGGATGTACGCCACCCGTCCGCAGGGTCACTGTTGCGTATCGGCGTGATTGATCCAGCGCGATCTACGCGCGTAGGAGTTAGAGTGCCGAAATGACGAGCCAGACACAGAACGTGCCCACCGCGGAACAGATCCGCCGCGCCCCCAAGGTGCTCCTCCACGACCACCTCGACGGGGGCCTGCGCCCCGGCACCGTCGTCGACCTGGCGCGCGAGCAGGGGTACGAGGGTCTGCCGGAGACCGACGCGGACAAGCTCGGCACGTGGTTCCGCGAGGCGGCCGACTCCGGCTCCCTGGAGCGGTACCTGGAGACGTTCGCCCACACCTGCGCCGTCATGCAGACCAAGGAGGCGCTGTTCCGGGTCGCCGCCGAGTGCGCCGAGGACCTCGCCGAGGACGGCGTCGTCTACGCCGAGGTCCGGTACGCGCCCGAGCAGCACCTGGAGAAGGGCCTCACCCTCGAAGAGGTCGTCGAGGCGGTCAACGAGGGCTTCCGCGAGGGCGAGCGCCGCGCGAAGGAGAACGGCCACCGCATCCGCGTGGGGGCCCTGCTCACCGCGATGCGGCACGCGGCCCGCGCCCTGGAGATCGCCGAACTCGCCAACCGCTACCGGGACCTGGGTGTTGTCGGCTTCGACATCGCGGGCGCCGAGGCCGGCTTCCCTCCCACCCGCCACCTCGACGCGTTCGAGTACCTCAAGCGCGAGAACAACCACTTCACGATCCACGCCGGCGAGGCCTTCGGACTGCCCTCGATCTGGCAGGCGCTCCAGTGGTGCGGCGCGGACCGCCTCGGCCACGGGGTGCGCATCATCGACGACATCAAGGTCGCCGAGGACGGCTCGGTCCAGCTCGGCCGCCTCGCGAGCTACGTGCGCGACAAGCGGATCCCCCTGGAGCTCTGCCCGACGTCCAACCTCCAGACGGGCGCGGCCGCTTCGTACGCCGGCCACCCCATCGGCCTGCTGCGCAAACTGCACTTCAGGGCCACGGTGAACACGGACAACCGCCTGATGTCCGGTACGTCGATGAGCCGCGAGTTCGAGCACCTGACCGAGGCGTTCGGGTACACGCTCGACGACATGCAGTGGTTTTCCGTCAATGCGATGAAGTCAGCATTCATTCCTTTCGACGAACGACTCGCGATGATCAATGACGTGATCAAGCCCGGATACGCCGAGTTGAAATCCGAGTGGCTGTTCCGTCAGACCGCCTCCACCAGCGGTTCTGTCGCCGAATAACGGATTCTGACCAGCTGGGAAGCGGCCGCGCATTCCGACGCGCGGCCGCTTTCCGGTGTTTGCGGACGCCTCCTTGGCGTGTTTACGGTCGTGGACCGCTCAAGCCCCGTCTACGACATACGTCATGAGGACGCATTCACGATGAAGCAGTCTGCTGTGAAGACCCTCGGTGTCGCCGCTCTCGGTGCCGCCTTCGCCGCCGCCGGTGCGGGTGCCGCGAACGCCGCCCCGGGTGTTCCCGACGCCACCGCGACGCTCGACTCCGTGACTCAGAACCTCCCCACTGAGTCCCTCACGAAGACGCTGCCCGGCGCCCCCGAGTCCCTCGCCGCGGGGCACAACGCCCTGGGCACCGTCGCCACCGCCGCGCCCACCATCGAGAAGGCCGCCCCGGCGCTTCTCCCCACCGACGGTGCCGACCCGGTCTCGGGTCTGCTCGGCGGCCTCCCGGTCGGCGGCCTCGCCGGCGGTCTGCCGGGTCTGGGCGGCTGATCGCCTCCCCGTCACAACGCCACAGGGGCGCCCCGCGATCTCGCGGGTGCGCCCCTGTGGCGTGGCTGCGCTCACCAGGCCTGGCGGGCCTTGTTCTCGGAGGGGAACAGGATCCACAGCGCGATGTAGAGCAGGAACTGCGGCCCGGGCAGCAGGCACGAGACCAGGAAGATCACGCGCATCGTCGTCGCGGAGGTGCCGAAGCGCCGTGCCAGCGCTGCGCACACTCCGCCGATCATCCGTCCTTCGGTGGGGCGGGCAAGGGCGGTCATGAGGGGCTCCTTCGCGAACCGTGGGTGTCTGGTACCGATGCCATCGACACTACGGTCACGAAGCGGTCAAAACGTCAGCTCACGGGGCGATGCCGACCCTGGTAATCGTCGGGGTACGACCCTGAGCCGGCTCCTCCACAGGGAGGGGCAGCCCCTCGGACCTGTGGCGGATCCTGGCCCGGAAGGCCGGCACCACGGCGAGATGGGCCACGGCCACGCCCACGGTGTTCAGCAGCACCGAGTCGATGTCCACGACCTGGCCGGGCACCCCGGTCTGCAGCAGTTCGATGCCGAGCGAGACCAGCGCGCCCGCCGCGACCGTACGCACCAGCGAACCCCACACCGACACGTACGGCCGTCCGCCCGCGAGCGGCAGCAGGACGCCGAGCGGCGCGAGCAGGAGGAGACCCTCGCCGATGCGCTTGGCCCCCTCGCGCCAGCCCAGCGCCAGATCGGCCCGGATGCCGGCCAGCGGATGCAGGTTCGCCGCGCTGACCCACGGCACGTCCAGAGGGCGCAGCGTGATCCAGGCGACGAGGAAGAGATGCGCGGCGAGGAGAGCGAAGCCTGCCGTACGGAAGCGGACGGCGGCCGTGTGGCCGCCTGAGCGATGGCGCTGCACGCTCCCCAAGACGCCGGGTGCGGGACGAACGGTTCCGGGTGGGTTGAGGTGGGCGGCGATGACGTGGGTCACGCCCGGTCGTTCGGGTGCGGGCCGGTGGCCGCTTCTCGCGCAGTTCCCCGCGCCCCTGAGGCATGCGCTCCGCGCAGCCTCCCCTGGACGAGCGAAGCTCGTTTCAGGGGCGCGGGGAACTGCGCGACCAGCCCCCACCGGCCCGCAGCCGAAACGACTGCCGCTACCCGACCGTCCGGGCAGGCGCCGGGATCGTGCCGGGCCGGGCCTTCACGGCGTCGGTGCACTCGTAGTCGCGCAGCGGATCGTCCGCGGGCCCGCCGAGCACCACGTGATCCCCGTCCTCCGTCGTCATCTTGCTGTTCGCGAACGTACAGACGATCTGGGCGAGGGCGTACGGAGAGAGATCGTCCGGCGGGGTGCTCAGCCGCAGCGCGTCGGACGGATCGCCGACGGCGGGGCCCGAGACCTTCAGACGTGTGCCCACGTCCGTCGAGAAGCCGGCCTGGGCCTCGTCCGATGACGGCCGCCGGGACAGCTCGGCCAGCAACTGCTGGGCGACGACGGCGCGCTCGGAGGACTGGCCGCGCTTCAGCGTGACCGTACGGTCCACCGTCACGAGCTGCGACGTGCACACGAGATAGACCTGCACGGCGAACTCGCCGCCCGCGGGCGGCGCCGACGGCGCCTCGGTCCCGCTCGCACGCGGCAGGGCGCAGCCCACGCGCGTGGGCGCGGCGCCGAACTCGGTGGGGACCTCGGTCGGCCGGATCCCGCATCCGGCGAGCAGCATCGCCGAAAGCCCCAGCAGGGCCGACAGCCTGGTGCGCGGCCTCATGTGACGGCACCGCCTTCCTGGGAGCCGCCGGTCCGGCCGGGGGCGTCGGGGCCGTCGTCGGCGTCGTCCGTGTCGTCCGGGTCGTCGTCGTGCGTGTCGCGCGGCAGCCGCAGCGTGAACACCGCCCCGGCGTCCGGGGAGTTCGCGGCGGTGATCTCCCCGCCGTGGATGTGCGCGTTCTCCAGGGCGATGGACAGCCCGAGCCCGCTGCCCTCCGAACGCGGCCGCGAGGCACTGGCCTTGTAGAACCGGTCGAAGACGTGCGGCAGCACGTCCTCGGGGATGCCGGGCCCGTGGTCGGTCACGTCGATGAGGAGATCACCGCCCTCCTGGCCGTCGATCCGCACCGAGACCCGCACCGGGGAACCGCCGTGCTTGAGCGCGTTGCCGATCAGATTGGCGAGGATCACGTCGAGGCGGCGCGGGTCGACACGGGCCATGATGCCGCGCTCCGCGTCGAGTTCGACGGCGTCCAGCCAGGCGCGGGCGTCGATGCAGGCGGTGATCTGGTCGGCGATGTCGACGTCGTCGAGGACGAGCCGGGCGGTGCCCGCGTCGAAGCGGGTGACCTCCATCAGGTTCTCCACGAGGTCGCCGAGCCGCCGGGTCTCGCTCACCACGAGCCGCACCGCGGGCTCGATCATGGGATCCACCGAGCCGGTCTCGGCGTCCAGCTCCTCCTCCAGCACCTCGGTCACCGCGGTGATCGCGGTCAGCGGGGTCCGCAGCTCGTGCGACATGTCGGCGACGAACCGGCGCGAGGACTCGTCCCGGGCGCGCATGTCGGCGACCTGCTTCTCCAGGTTCTCCGCCGTCTTGTTGAACGTCCGTGACAGCTCGGCCAGTTCATCGGTGCCGGAGACCCGCAGCCGGGTGTCCAGCTTGCCCTCGCCGAGCCGGCGGGCCGCGATACCCAGCCGGTGCACGGGCTTGAGTACGGTCGTCGCCGCGGCCTGCGCGAGCAGCGCCGAGCCGATCAGCGCGAGCCCGGTGGCGATCCCGAGCGACCAGGCCAGGGAGCTGAGGTCCTTCGCCTCGGGCTCGAGCGACTTCAGCATGTAACCGGTCGGCCCGCCGGCCACCTTCGCCCCGCCCACCAGGAACGGATCGCTGTCCTGCGTGGTGCGCTGCCAGTACAGGTGGTACGCGTGCTTGTTGCCGGACGTGACCTCCTGCTCGCGGTTGACCGCGTCCTGGAGGGAGTCCGGTACGTCGGCCAGCGTGAAGGCGTCGAGATCCGAGTTGCCGACCACCTGCCGGCCGTTCTCGTCCGTGCCGATGAGCAGCACGCTGAAGTGCTGGCTGCTGTCGGCCATCAGATTCGCCGCGTGCTGCAGCTCGCCCTGCGTGGGGTGCTCGGGCAGCACCGCCGCCCGGTTCTGCATCTCCTGCTGGAAGTCGCTCAGCGCCGCGTCCTGGGTGCGGGTGAGCACCGCCTCGCGGTTGAGCCAGTACGCGATGCCCGACGCGGAGACCGCGGCGGTCAGCGCCACCAGGGCGAACACGACCACGAGACGCAGCCGCAGACTGGTGAAGCGCAGCCCGGCGAGTATCGCCTTCTTGGCCGCGGCGAACGCACGGAGCCGGCCGTGCCCGTTCTCGTCGTGCGGCTGGGTCACTGAGGCGAGTCCAGCCGGTAGCCCACACCGCGCACGGTCCTGATCAGCGTCGGCGACGACGGCACGTCCTCCACCTTGGCGCGCAGGCGCTGCACACAGGCGTCGACGAGCCGCGAGTCACCGAGATAGTCGTGCTCCCACACCAGCCGCAGCAACTGCTGCCGGGACAGCGCCTGTCCGGGCCGCCGGCTCAGCTCGAGCAGCAACCGTAGTTCGGTGGGGGTGAGTTGCAGGTCCTCACCGTTCTTGGTGACCGTCATCGCGGACCGGTCGATCACCAGCGAGCCGAACGACGCCGCGTCATTGGCCTCGCGCTCGCCGCGGCGCAGCACCGCGCGGATCCGGGCGTCGAGCACCCGGCCCTGCACGGGTTTCACCACGTAGTCGTCGGCGCCGGACTCCAGACCCACCACGACGTCGATGTCATCGCTGCGCGCGGTGAGCAGGATGATCGGCAACTGGTCGGTGCGCCGGATGCGCCGGCACACCTCGAATCCGTCGATGCCCGGCAGCATCACATCGAGAACGATCAGATCCGGCCGCTGCTCGCGCAGCAGCTTCAGACCGTCCTCGCCGGTGGCAGCGGTGGCCACCCGATGACCCTGGCGGGTAAGGGAAAGCTCCAGGGCCGTACGGATGGCGTCGTCGTCCTCGATCAGCAACAGGGAAGGCACAAGCGCCATTCTGGCCCATGACTGGCCCTTAGTTCGACCGCTGGAGCGCTCCCACACCCGACCCGCACAGCCGGAGCCCCTGTGACAGGTCTGTGACAGTCGGCGGACACCGTCATGAAGTCGCCCGGGCAGGATTTTGGACATCGCAAGGAACCACCGCGATGAGGCAAGTGAAGGACCGCAGGAAGAACCGGACTCCACGACGGGGGGCGCGAGATGAACACGCTGCACAGCACCAGCTCAAGCGCAGTTGTCACGCGCCTGCACGACGTGACGGTCCGGACCGACCGGCATGAGAAGTCCGGTGCCGTGAGCGGGCGGGGGTGCGCTCGCGGCACCGGGCGTCAGCACACGTCGTACATGACGGTGCTCGACGGGTACGAGGCGGTGGCCGACGGGGGTCACGGGGGAGCCGCGTACAGGGAGGAATCGGGGGATCAGCGTCGCACGTCCTTGTCGGAGGCCGAGTTCACGGCCTACGTCCAGGAGCGCCGCGCCTCCCTGTACGCAACCGCCTACCACCTGACCGGTGACCGTTTCGAGGCCGAGGACCTGCTCCAGAGCGCCCTCTTCTCGACGTACCGGGCCTGGGACCGGATCAGCGACAAGGCGGCGGTCGGGGGCTACCTCCGCCGCACCATGACGAACCTGCACATCAGCGCGTGGCGCCGCCGCAAGCTGAACGAGTACCCGACCGAGGAGCTGCCGGAGACGGCCGGCGACACGGACGCGATGCGCGGCACCGAGCTGCGCGCGGTGCTCTGGCAGGCGCTGGCCCGGCTTCCCGAACTGCAGCGCACGATGCTCGTGCTGCGCTACTACGAGGGCCGTACCGACCCGGAGATCGCCGAGATCCTCGGCATCAGCGTCGGCACCGTGAAGTCCAGCATCTGGCGGTCGCTGCGGCGGCTGCGCGAGGACGAGGTGCTCAGTTTCGGCCGTGACCAGGAAGAGTCCTTCGGCGAGCTTGTCGCCTGAGGCCGGGGGAGGGGAACGGGGGTCTCGTTCGGGGGAGCGGGACGTCACGGGGGTGGCAGCGGGACCGGAGGGCCGGGGGGTCTTCCCGGTCCCGCTCCTTTTTCGGGCCCGTTGTCGGGTGCGGGTGCGTCGTGGCTGGTCGCGCAGTTCCCCGCGCCCCTGAAACGAGCTCCGCTCGCTCAGGGGCGCGGGGAACTGCGCGAGAAGCGGCCACCGGCCCGCGCACGCCCTCTCACCGGCACCCGGCAGACGCTACTGCGCAGCCGAACGCGCCTTGAACGCCGCCTTGCGGGCCTCCTTGGCGACCTTCTTGTCGGGGTGGAGGCGCCCCATGGCCTCCAGCACATCCGGCGTCGCGGGATGCTCCACCCGCCACGCAGCGGCGAAGAACCCGCTGTGCTGCGCGGCAAGCCCCTCCACCAGCGCCTGCAGCTCGTCCGAGTTGCCCTCGAGGGAGAGCTGCGCCGCGATGGTGTCGACGGTGAGCCAGAAGACCAGGTCCTCCGAGGGCGCGGGCACATCGCCGAACCCGTGCTCGGCGAGCCAGACCCGGGCGAGCCCCCCGAGTTCGGGATCGTCGAGAACCTCCCGGAGCGCGGGCTCGGCCCCGGCGCCGACCAGCGACAGCGCCTGCTGACACCGCAGCCGCCGCAACGGCGCCCCCGCGTCGGCCCCGCGCGCCGCCCCCAGCAACTCCCGCGCCGCGCCCAGCGGTTCACGCCGCGCGAGCCACAGCTCGATCTCGGCCTGGGCGGCCGCCTGCGGGAACCCCGAGGTGCTGTCCAGGAGCACATCGGCCCCCTTGTCCGCGAGGTCGCCGACGGCCGGCGCGTCCACCCCGGCCTCCAGCATCCGCGCCCGGATCCCGTACAGCCCGAGCGGAGTGAGCCGCACCATGCCGTAGCGGGAGACGTCGGACTCGTCGACCGGCTCGGCGGCGGACCCGGCCGCCTCGTCGATGTCCGCCATCAGCGCCTCGTCGACCGGCTGGAACTCCACGAGCCCGACCGGGTCGAGCAGCCGGAACTGGTCGTCGAGCCGCATCATCGCGTCCGAAACCTGCTCCAGGATGTCGTCGGTGGGCTCCCCCATGTCGTCGGGGACGATCATCGACGCGGCGAGGGCGGGCAGCGGCACGGGCCCCTCGCCCGCGCCGCCCTCGGCGACGGTCAGCAGATACAGATTGGCGAGGACGCCGTCCAGGAACTCCGACTCCGCGTCGGGGTCCCAGTCGAGCTGCGAGAAGTCGATCTCGCCGCCCTCCTCCATGGCGTCGACCAGGTCGTCCAGGTCCGGCACGGAGGCGTCGGCGAGCACGCTGTCGAGCGCGCCGAGCCACAGGCCGAGGACGTCGGCGGGGCCGCCGGAGGTGAGCACGCCCAGCTCCTCGCCGACGGTGACGGTGCCCTCCTCCTCGTCGACGATCTCGACGAGCCCCGTGTCGACGGCGATCCGCCAGGCCTCGCTCGCGTACGCGGCGGCCTCGCCGTCGTCGGTACCGGCGCCGGAGAGTCCCAGTTCGGCAGCGGCGGCGGGCAGCTGCTCCTCGACGAGTTCGCCGCCCGCGCCGACCCGGGTGCCGGGTCCGGCCCAGCGCGCGAGCTGCACCGCGCGCGACAGCAGGGGGCTGGCGAGGGCGTCCCGCGCCAGCTCCGCTTCGGCGGGCAGCCGCACCGGCGGCAGGGGGGAGCTGTCTGACATCGGCTGGTTCTCCTCGGGCCGTACAAGAGTCATGCGTTGCGACGGTTCAGCGTAGACGGATTTGACCCTTTGCCGCCCAGTTCATGTACCCGTCAGGTTTCGCTCGCCTGTGGGACACCCGGAAAACCTTGACAACTCCCCTGCCCAGGAAAGAGATTGACGCGCGTAGATGCAGAACGGGACGGGCCCCGTCCCGCCCGGTCACGCTCCACCCTCGTCCCGGCGCTCGCCACACGCACGCCCCCGGAGGCATTCCTTGTCGAGCAGATCCGTATCGTCCGTATCGCCCGTGTACTCCGCGCGTACCCGTACGCGCCTGGCCGCGCTCGCCGTCGCCACCGCGAGCTGCGCGACCTACGCCGTCGTCGTGACGGCCCCCGCGCACGCCGCCTCGGTCGCCATCCACGACATCCAGGGCAGCACCCGCGTCTCCCCGCTCGCCGGCCAGACGGTCGCGGACGTCCCCGGCGTGGTGACCGGGGTGCGCACGTACGGCTCGTCCAAGGGCTTCTGGTTCCAGGACCCGAACCCGGACGCCGACCCGGCCACCAGCGAGGGCGTCTTCGTCTTCACCGGCTCCACGCCGACCGTGCAGGCGGGTGACGCGGTGACCGTCTCCGGCACGGTCACCGAGTACGTGCCGGGCGGCGCCTCCTCCGGCAACCAGTCGCTCACGGAGATCTCGAAGCCGACGGTGACGGTCGTCTCGTCCGGCAACCCGGTCCCGGTGACGACGATCAGCGCGAAGTCGGTCCCGGACGCCTACACCCCGGCGGGCGACAGCGCCGCGAACGGCTCGGTCAACGGGCTGACGCTCCGGCCGAAGAAGTACGCCCTCGACTACTACGAGTCCCTGGAGGGGCAGAACGTCCGGATCGGCTCGTCCCGGGTGGTGACCGCGTCGGACCCGTACACGGAGCTGTGGGTCACGGTGAAGCCGCACGAGAACGCGACGAAGCGCGGCGGCAGCCGCTACGGCTCGTACACCTCGCAGAACTCGGGCCGGCTCCAGATCCAGTCGCTCGGCGCGACCGCCGACTTCCCGGCCGCCGATGTCGGCGACGTCCTGTCCGGCACCACCGAGGGCCCGCTCGACTTCAACGCGTACGGCGGATACACGCTCGTGGCACGGGAGTTGGGAAGCCTGAAGCAGTCGGGCCTGACCCGTGAGACGACCCGCGCGCAGAAGTCGGGCGAGCTGGCCGTGGCGACGTACAACGTCGAGAACCTCGACCCGGGCGACGCCACCTTCGAGGAGCACGCCGCCGCCATCGTCGACAACCTGCGCTCCCCCGACATCGTGTCCCTGGAGGAGATCCAGGACAACAACGGCGCGAAGAACGACGGCACCGTCGCCGCCGACCAGACGATGGGCAAGCTGATCGACGCGATCGTCGCGGCGGGCGGCCCGCGCTACGCGTGGCGCTCCATCGACCCGGTGAACAACGCGGACGGCGGCGAGCCGGGCGGCAACATCCGCCAGGTGTTCCTGTTCAACCCGGAGCGGGTGTCCTTCACCGACCGCGCGGGCGGCGACGCGACGACGGCGGTCGGCGTGACCCGGGCCGGGAAGAACAAGGCGGCGCTCACCGCGTCCCCGGGCCGCGTCGCCCCGGCCGACGCCGCCTGGACGAACAGCCGCAAGCCGCTGGCCGGCGAGTTCACCTTCCGCGGCAGGACGGTCTTCGTCATCGCCAACCACTTCGCGTCGAAGGGCGGCGACCAGGGCCTGACCTCGCAGTACCAGCCGCCGGCGCGCAGCTCCGAGACGCAGCGCCACGCGCAGGCGACGGCCGTGAACTCCTTCGTGAAGGACATCCTCAAGGTCCAGAAGGACGCCGACGTGATCACGCTCGGCGACATCAACGACTTCGAGTTCTCCGACACGGCGAAGCTCCTGGAGCACGGCGGCGCGCTCTGGTCGGCGATCAAGTCGCTGCCGAGGAGCGAGCGCTACACGTACGACTACCAGGGCAACAGCCAGGTCCTGGACCAGATCCTGGTCAGCCCGTCGATCCGGTGGAAGGGCGCCTTCCAGTACGACAGCGTCCACATCAACAGCGAGTTCCACGACCAGATCAGCGACCACGACCCGCAGGTGCTGCGCCTGCGCCCGTGAACCGTGACGCGACGGCTCAGCCGTAGACGGCGTCGAGCCAGGCGCTCCAGTCGTCCGCGGTCCGTGCGGCGTCGGCGTCCGGCGCGAAGTCGTGGACGGTGAGGCCGACGGGGGCGCCCCAGCGGCCGCGGCCGAAGACACGGTAGAGCGCGGTGTCGGTGCGCAGGCCGATGAACCAGTCGTTGCGGTAGTCGAGAACGGTGTCCAGGGCCGCCCCGTCCGGGCCCTGGACCCGGACCCGCGCACCCGCGGCGGCGTTCTCCGGGAGGTTCAGCGCGCGGCCCAGGGCGGCGAGGGCCGACTCGTTCGCCGAGGCGGCCGGGGCGTCGAGGGTGGTGAAGGCGGCCGTGCGGCCCGCGAAGTGCGTGACGTACTGGCGCAGGGTGTGCAGGTAGAAGTCGGTGTGCTTGTCGGCGCCGTCGTAGTAGTCGTCCCAGTTGTCGACGAAGATGCCGCTGTGCACATAGCGGACCCAGGAGCGGGCGCCGCCGTCCCGGGGCTCGATCGTGTAGTCGAGCTGGTTGCTCGTCTGGAACGGGGGCAGCGCGTCCGGGTCGTCGGAGCGGACGGTGAGCCGGTGCGGTGGGTCCCACACGGTCAGTACGGAGTGGAAGGGGCCCGCGCCGCCCTGCTTCGGCTCGAACTCCATCGGCCACTGCCAGCCGCCGGTGTTCCGGGTGACGGCGTCCCAGACCTGCTCGGGCGAGGCGCCCACCTCGAACTCGCGGGGGATCTCGAACTCTTTCCCGTTCTTCTGCGCGTTCTCAGGGTGTCGCTTCTCGTCACTCATGGCCTGTCACTCCGTCGGTTTCCTGGTCGCTGATGGGCAGTCGGGGTTCCTCGTCACGGACCTTCGGGTGCAGGGCGATCACCAGCCGGTGGTCGCGCCCGTCGACGGCGTCGGCCGCGTGGTACCTGCGGACCAGCCCCTCGACGCCCTGGGTCAGCTCCGTCACGAACGCCGCCCGGTCGGCGGCGGACGCGAAGCGCACCTCGGCGTCGAGCCCGAACGTCGCCAGCCGCTTGCGGGCCTTCGCGGCGCCGGTGAGCAGCGCGCCCATGTCCCGCAGCAGGCGGGCGGCGAGCGCGATCAGCCAGTGCGCGGAGAGCCGGTCGCGGTCCCGGTCCGGGTCGGGCTGCACCGCGCCGAGCGCTCCGGGCGAGATCACGTACGCGGCGGCGCTCGCCCGCATCAGCCGCTCGGTCACATTGCCCTTGCGCCGCTCGCCCGCCAGCTCGACCAGGCCGTGCTTCTCCAGCGTCTTCAGGTGATAGTTCACCTTCTGCCGCGGCAGGCCGACCTTGGGCGCCAGCATCGCCGCGGACGCGGGCCCCGCGGCGAGCTCGGCCAGCAGCCGGGCCCGTACGGGGTCGAGCGAGACCGCGGCGGCGGCCGGATCCTCGATGACGGTGACGTCGAACATGCCTTCACCGTCCCACCGAAAACATTTTTTGTCCAGGCGGGGAATCTGTTCGGTCCATCAGGACATGCGCGCCCCCTACTGCCGTGTCTCCGGGCCACCTCCGCCGCGCGTCTCGCCGAGCCGGCCCAGCTGCCCCTGGAACCAGTCGAGCCGGGCCTGCAGCAGGGCCGCCTCGGCGACCAGCTCCGGCATTCCGGGGAGGTCGCCGACGAGCTGCGTGCCGGGCGCGGCGAGCACCTTCAGCCCCTGCCCCGCGCGCTCGGCGAACGTCGCGAGGGTCCAGCGCGCCCGGCCGCCCACACAGCCGCCGCACGCCGCTTCGAGGGCCCGCTGACCGTCGCGCCCCCACCCGGCGTCCGCGAGCACCGAGGCCGCGGCGCCGCACGGACACGGCCCTACGGTCATGGTGCGCACCCGCTGCCGGGCATAGCGGAAACCCCGCTCGAACCGGATGTAGCGGCCGAGCACCAAGACCTCGAGGAGGACCGCCTTGCGATGCTCGGCGAGCACCAACAGCCCGTCGGCGACCGCGCGTTCGTGCACGCAGTGGAACCCGCAGTCGCAGCGCCGATGGGGGACGCGGTGCCGCCTCCCGTACACGCAGCGCGCCTGGTCGAGTACTCCGTAGGGTGCGGCCGCGCCGAGCGAGACGCCCAGGAAACCGGCGCGCCCACCGTCCGTGTGGAGCACGGGGTGGGCGATCTTGAATCCGGTGGGCGGCTCCCTCGGGCTCTCCTCGGGGAGCCGGAGTCTCATCGGACGGCCGGCACCTCGACGGGCTCCGGCGCACCGGCCTCGCCCGTCAACTGCTGCGTGTCCACGGTGACTTCACGGTCCGCGGCGACCTCGGCCTCCTGCGGCGCCTCCTCGGCGATCCCGGTGGCGAGTGCCTTGCCCAGCCTCATGCTGCCTCCCCTGAACGGCCTGCGAGCTACGCCTTCATGGTGGCGCATACGGGGCGATTTGGCAGCAGGGCCTCAGATCTCCTCGGCGAGCAGCGCGGCGAGCACGACGACGCGGCGGTCAGGGCCGGGCCACCCGCAGCCGGGGCCGCACCGCGACACCAGTAACGCGGCCCGTACTGCGCCGACTTGGCTCCGGCAGCGTCGGTGGCGCTGTCCAGGATGCGCGGGTCCGTTGTGGTGAAGCCCCCTCCGTCAGAAGGAAGAGCAGGTGTGCCTCGACGGCCGTACCGGCGTCGCAGGCGGGGCCGCCTGCGCATCTTTCACGGGCGACGGTCCCGCGCGCGAACGCCCCCGGCACTTCGATCATCCGGGAACCCTATGTCCGCCGCGCACAGCGCGTACTCGTCGGCCACGATCGCCTCGGCCACCACGACCGCCCGCTCGCCGGCGAGCCGCAGCCCGGCCTGCGAGTACGGCGGCGGTGCCGGATGCCTGCGCCGCCACCAGGCCGCACCGGCCGCGTAGATCCCACTCGCGCACATCAGCGCGGGCATGGTCAGGGCAAGGACCACGTCTCGCACCAGAACCCCTTTGTGAACCGCATGAACTACCTGAACTCAGGAAGACCTTCTGTGCAGTTCATCGGATTCCGGCCGACCCCACTGAAGAACCCTTTCGGGCCAAAACGCGGCGAGAACCGGCCAAGTCAACACGAAACACCGCATCACCCTTCTTCCACTTAAGCAATGCTCCACGACACCTCGTAGCAGATTTAAGTGGAGCTTCACCGTTCGGCGGCCGAAACTGCACCCATGAACACCAGCGACCCGCGAAGCCCCCGCAGCCCGTTCGGCCGCGCCCTGTGCGCCATGGTCACCCCCTTCACCGACGACGGCGCCCTGGACCTGACCGCCGCGCAGCAGCTCGCCGACCGGCTGGTGGCCGAGGGCTGCGAAGGTCTCGTGCTCTCCGGCACCACCGGCGAGTCCCCCACCACGACGGACGCCGAGAAGGCGGACCTGGTGCGGGCGGTGCGCGAGGCGGCCGACGGCCGCGCCACAGTCCTCGCGGGCGTCGGCACGTCCGACACCCGGCACACGATCACTCTGGCCCGCCAGGCCCAACAGGCAGGAGCGGACGGCCTGTTGGTGGTCACCCCGTACTACAGCAGGCCGCCGCAGGACGCCGTGGAGGCGCACTTCCGCGAACTGGCCGACGCCGTCGACGTACCCGTGATGCTGTACGACATCCCGGGCCGCACCGGCACCCGCATCGAGCCGGAGACCATGATCCGGCTCGCCGCCCATCCCCGGATCGTCGCCGTGAAGGACTGCGCGTACGACCTGCTCGGCACCCAGAAGGTCATGGCCGCCACCGACCTGGCGTACTACACGGGCTGCGACGAGTACGTGCTCGCGCTGTACGCGCTGGGCGGCGCCGGGTACGTCTCGACGGTCGCGAACGCCGTACCCCGCGCCTTCCGCGCGATCGTCGACGCGTACGACGCGGGGAACACCGCCGAGGCGGCCCGCCGCCAACGGCTGACCGTGCCGCTGACGCAGGCGACGATGAACGCGGGGCTGCCCGGCACCGTCACCGTGAAGGCCCTCCTGGCCGCACTCGGCCTGCCGGGCGGCGGCACGGTCCGGGCACCCCTGCGGCCCGCCGGCCACGAGGTGACCGACGGGCTGCTCGCGATCTACGCGGAGCTGGTCAGCGCGTCTGGAACTGGGGCGACCAACGCCCCGGGTAGTCGGCCGAGGCCTTCCTGAAGTCGCTCAGCGGGACGACCTTGTGCGAGCCCAGGGTGATCAGCAGCAGCTGGTTGTGGAACTCTCCCTTGCCGCTGCACTTCTTGGGGTCGCAGCCCCAGGCGATGATCCGCTTGCTGTCGGCCCAGGCGATCACCTGCTGGGCGGGCAGTTTCTCCGCGAGCCTGCCGGTCCTCGCGTCGTTCACCGCGACGGCGATCTTGTCGCCCTTGCCCGCGAAGTCCCCTCCGACGTGCCTGCCGTCGGGCGAGAGGCCCGCCTCGACGTACGGCAGCACGTACTTGGCCGCGGCGGGCGGGAGAACCTTGCGGCCTTGGAAGTCGTAGTAGGTGGATCCGGTGTCGGCCATCATGCTGGTCTCGAACACGTAGTTGCCGACCGGGCTGAACGCGAAGTCCTCACGCGCGTTGTGGTTCCACTCGTCCCCCACTTGCGGTTTGGCGACCCACTTCCCCTTTCCGCTGGCCACGTCGATGACGGAGAACCCGGTGCGCGACGGGTGGCCGGGGCCCGGCCTGGTCTTGCCGTCCTTGCCGTCGGTACTGCCTTCGGTGATCTCGAACTCCTTGTAGAGGTGGTCCGGATCCTTCTTGTACGTCGTCGCGAGGAGCTTGCTGCCGTCGGCCGAGTACTCGATCCCGGCGACCCCCTGTGTCACCGGGATCCAGCGCTCCACCTTGTTCGTGGCGAGGTCGAGCAGTCCGATCCGCCGGGCCGGCAGCTTCTGTTCGAGCACAGCGGCGGTGCGCAGGCCCGGGGCGACGGTCAGCACGGACCACTTGGTCGTCTTGCGGTACGTCCGCGTCGTCGGGTCGAGCACGCCGTAGATGCGGGTCAGCCGTCCGTCGCCGTTCTTGTAGTACTCGTCCTTGTACGTGGAGAACGAGGCCAGGGCCGTCCGGCCCGCCGCGATCGCGTCCTTCGGCGGCGACTGGTCCGGGTGCGCGACGACGTCGGCGGGACCGATCACATCCATCGGCCGGACGTCCTCGCCGCCGCCGATCCGCGGCACCGCGACGGCGGTGGCGACCACCGCGGTGACGGCCACCACGGTGGACACGGCGGTGCGGGTCCGCCGCTTGCGCCGGGTGGCGAACACCCGGTCGGCGAGGTCTGCGGGCGCGGGTCCGACGTCGGCCGCCTGTTCGCGCAGTGCCTCCTTGAGCAGTTCGTCGACGTTCACGGGCGCACCTCCACGGGCGCGTAGTCGCGGGACGGCGGCTGCTCGGCGCCGGCCGGGCCGAGTCCGGCCAGCTCGGGCGCGAGGCCGCGCAGTCGGGCCAGGGACCGGTGGGTGGTCGAACGCACGGTCCCCACCGAGACACCGAGGAGCCGGGCCACGTCCGCCTCGGGCAGATCCTCGAAGTAGCGCAGGACGAGAACGGTGCGCTGGCGGGCGGTGAGCCGCCCGAGCGCCTCGCGCACGACGACCCGCAGCTCGGCGGAGGACGTGCTCCCCTCACCACCGGCGCTGTCCGGCACCTCCCCGTAACTCACCTCGCGTCTCGGCCATTTCAGCCGCCACCGGCCGATCTGCTGCCGGTAGAGGACCTGGCGGACGTACGCCTCGGGGTCCTCGACGCGGTTCCACCTCCCCGCGACCTTGATCAGCGCGTTCTGCAGCAGATCCTCGCCCGCGTGCCGGTCGCCGCCGCTGAGCAGCACGGCGGTCTTCAGCAGCGCCGACGACCGGTTCGCCACGAACTCCCGAAAACTCTCCGCGCCCTGGTCATGCACGGCATCCATCGTCACCTTCGCTCTCCCCCACCACCGTTGTGGTGCTCCTGACCTTGGTGACGCCTGTGAACGCCCCCTGCTATGCCGGTCGTGCGGAAATTCTTCTCCGCGCACACGGGAGGCCCGCACCGAAGGGTTCCGGTGCGGGCCGCCCGTGGGACCTGCGGAGGTCAGTTGTGGCTGTTCTGATGGCGCAGCAGGTCAGGCACTCAATCCTCCCCCTGGGCCGTCTCCGGGCCGTCGTACGTTACGTCGTCCCCGCGGAAGACGCGATCTACGGCGGCCCGGGTCCGGGCTTCGCTGGACGGCATCAGGTGCGTGTACGTGCGGAGCGTGAAGGCCGGGTCGTGGTGACCCAGGTACTCGCTCAGGGCTTTGATGCTCTCGCCCGCGTCGAGGAGGACGGAGGCGTAGAAGTGCCGGAGCGCGTGCATGCCGTTCTCGCGGCCGGAGGGCACGCCAGCGGTGCGGAGAGCCGGTTGCCACACCTTCTCGTTGAAGCTAGCGCTGACACCAACGAGGCCGAACGGCGGCACACAGCAACGCGCCTGAGCGACCGTCGGGCCTGCCGAGAGTGCACTTGCGGCGAGCGTAGCTCGAACTCCTGAAGCGGGTGCCGGGGACCTACGTCATTCCTCGCGGTGCTCAGCGAATACCTGCTGCTGCTCGTCCCGCCAGTCCCAGGTAGGCGGTCGGGAAAAGGGCAGGCTTCGGGCAAGGCCGGAGAACTGGTCGGATGGTTCCTTGCTGGCTTTGTTCACCACGATCGCCGAGAGCATGGGCCCTCGTCCGTCCTCGTTGCGGTGGAGGCAGACATCCTTGAGCAGGTAGGTCATGACTCCGCGATGGGGCGGAATGGAATCGAAGCCTTGCGCCGCCAACTCAGCGCTCAGCTCCCCGTACGTGATGGTCTGACCCTGCTGGGCCCACTTCTGCAGGATTCCCACGGCCGCTTCGACCGCTGCCGGGTACTCCGGGTCCTTGATCCGCATAGTTCCTCCCCCATCGCATGGACGCTGCGCAGCCTGCGCAGCGTACCGGGCAGGCACCACTCCGTACCGCTGGAAGCGGACGATGAGGTCGTGCAGGCCCTGCATGGTCGTTAGCGGCTTGCGAGTTGGTGGCCGCGGCGCCCGCCGGCTCGTACTCTGAATCGATGCTCAGCCAGCCGTGGACTGTCCGTGGACTCGTCCCACGTGGTTTGCCACGTGCAGGACCTTGACCTGCCACGTCACACAGACGCCAAGCGGCCTCCGGAGCCGTGCACCTACGTTTGAACCGGCCGAGAGTTGATCAACATTCATCCGGTTCGCTTCACGCTACCGGGCTGATCAGGCACGGAAACCTTCGCATCACTGCATGTCAGGGGAGGTTGCTGCTATGTCTATCTTGACAATCACAGGGCCAATCGTCGGTGCCGCAATCGTGGCGATCATTACATACCTCACCTCGCGACCTCGAATGCGTGCGGAAGTTCTGAAGTTGGAGGCCGAATCGGAATATACAAGGGCCGAGACAACTAAGATTCTTTCCGAGTTCCAAGCGCGCCCCTCAGACGTTGCTGGCGATAACGCTTTACCCAGGGGCTGGTACGTAACGGGCGCACGGCCAGAAGACTACGAATTCGGCATCGATACGCAGATTTTTCATAGTGGTCGCACCAGTGCTTTCATTCAAGCGCGCCCAGGAGCACAGGAGTTTGCATCCGTCGCCCAGGTGTTCAAGGCAGACGCCTACAGGGGCAAGCGGATACGCCTGTCTGCGATGCTCAAGACCCGAGACGTCGCCAATTGGGCGGGGCTTTGGCTTCGCATTGATGATGCTCTGCACAACGTGATGGAGTTTGACAACACTTCCGACAATCGGAGCATTTCTGGTACCCAGGTCTGGAGTCAACGTGACATTGTCCTCGATGTGCCCGGCGAAGGCGCAACCATCCGGATCGGGTTCATTCTCACAGGTCTCGGACGCGTCTGGTGTGACGATGTTTCGGTCGAAGAAGTGGGCCCCGAAATACCGGTAACACGCAACACAGAAGACGTGCGAGCCCACCCGGAAAATCTGGACTTTGAAGGTGGAACCAACTGACGCCAAGTCGCGGAGCGGGATCGATGCCACCAAAGCCTGTGTCGAATGCGTGTCGATGTCAGCCCGGCGTGAGCCTTCTGAGCGCTCATGCCGCGAGCAGTGCGGCACGTAAGATCCCGCCACGGACGGCCCTTTGAAGGAGCTGCAGTCCAGAGCCGCTACGCCAACATCACGTTGAGACCGGCCCTCCCCCAGCAACGCTGAACCACCCAGGCCGTACCTCAACCAGCAAGGGTCTCAACAACTCCACAGCGGACCGGAGTTCCTGTTCAGTGAGGTCGAGTGGATCAGGCAGACTCTGCGCGTAGAACCGCAGCCGCCAGGCGTTGAAGACCAGTGTCCCGTCAGGCTCGAAGTCCACATCGATCTCAGAGCCGTCCTGGCTGGTGAAGAGGCAGCCTGCTCCATGAACGCTGTAGGCGTAGCTCCCGGCTTCCCCACGCCGACTGATCTGGTGCGTACGGACCAGGCCGAGCACGTCCGACAGCTGCTCAAGCAAGGGAAATGCCGTCCGCATGGCCTCGCCGGCCGAGCCCAGGGCACCGATATAGCCCATCACCACGTCACGTGCCGCTGTCGCGTGTGGCCGCTCAGCAGGAAGCCCAGCGATGACTCGCAGGTCGGCCGCTGGTATGTCGAGCGCCGGGCCGATGACGTGGACCAGGTCGACGGTCGGCTGAAGTCTGCCGACCAGGAGCTGGCGGATCGTTGATTCGGCAAGGCCTGACGCCCTACTGACTGCCCGCGGGGTCAGGCGTCGATTCTCCATGAGCCCCTGCAGGACCTCGCCGAACTGTGTCGTCATTCCTGCAGTACAGCAGAGCGCCCTCCCGGGCCGTCCTGGGGCCGTGGAAGGGCGCTCGTTGGCGACCAGCGCTGACAACTGGCGACGGCTGCGCCGCAGTTCAGAGCGATGATCCAGTAGACAGCCGCAGTTCACGGCCGCAGATGATCAGTTGTGGCTGTGCAGCACCTCGTTGAGACCGCCCCACACCGCGTTGTTCGGCCGGGCCTCGACCGTGCCGGTGACCGAGTTGCGGCGGAAGAGGATGTTCGAGGCGCCGGAGAGGTCGCGGGCCTTGACGATCTCGCCGTCGGGCATCGTGACGCGGGTGCCCGCGGTGACGTAGAGACCGGCCTCGACGACGCACTCGTCGCCCAGCGCGATGCCGACGCCCGCCTCGGCGCCGACGAGGCAGCGCTCGCCGATGACGATGCGGACGTTGCCGCCGCCGGACAGGGTGCCCATGGTGGAGGCGCCGCCGCCGATGTCGGAGCCGTCGCCGACGACGACGCCCGCGGAGATGCGGCCCTCGACCATCGACGTGCCGAGCGTGCCGGCGTTGAAGTTCACGAAGCCCTCGTGCATGACCGTGGTGCCCTCGGCGAGGTGCGCGCCGAGGCGGACGCGGTCGGCGTCGGCGATGCGCACGCCCTTGGGGGCGACGTAGTCGGTCATGCGCGGGAACTTGTCGATCGAGGTGACCTGGAGGTGCAGGCCCTCGGCGCGGGCGTTGAGCCGGACCTTCTCGACGTCGTCGACGGCGACCGGGCCGAGCGAGGTCCAGGCGACGTTGGCGAGGAAGCCGAACTGGCCCTCCAGGTTCAGGCCGTGCGGCTTGACCAGACGGTGGCTGAGCAGGTGCAGCCGCAGGTACACGTCGTGCGCGTCCAGCGGCTTGTCGTCGAGGGAGGCGATGACCGTGCGGACGGCCACGACCTCGACACCGCGGCGGGCGTCGGGGCCGATCGCCTTCGCGGCACCCTCGCCGAGCAGCTCGACGGCCTTCTCGGCGGAGAGCTTCTCGGTACCGGCCGGGCCGGGCTCGTCCGTCAGGGACGGCGCGGGGAACCAGGTGTCGAGAACGGTGCCGTCGGCGGTGACGGTGGCGAGGCCGGCGGCGACGGCGCCGGTGGAGCGGGGAGCAAGGGTCGTGTCGGTCATAGGCCCAACTTAATCGGCGGGCCCCTGTTCGAGCGAACCAGCGGGGGCGGCGTCTCAGGTGCCGGGCGCCGCCCCCGTCGTCACACGTCAGCCCGGTCGGGGCCGGTCACGGGCGGTCTCCCTTGCGGTCGACGACCGCCGTGTCCAGGAGCGCGTTCTGGAACATGACGTCCCCGGCCTTCCACGGCCGGTCGGGGGTGTCGTCGTCCGCCCAGGCGTAGGACTCCTTGTAGTCCTTGACGACCACCCACCGGTCTCCGAGGTACTGGTAGGTGCGCGGGTCGATCAGGATCTCGCGGCGGATCTCCTGCCCCTTCTCGTCGTTCCCGACCGCGATGGCGTCCCGGCCTGCGGCATCGTGGACGAGCCGCCGGGTGACCTCGGCGCCGGGCACCTCGGCCAGCGCCCGGTACAGCTTGGCGAGGGCCCTGGGCGGCATGGGCCGGGTCTCCAGCACGACGCTCATCGCGCGCATGTCGTGCTCGCCCTCGGACTCGGGGTTGTCCTTGCCCGAGGGGTAGTAGGCGCGGATCTTCTTGAGGACGGCGTCCGGGTCGTCCGGCAGCGTGTTGAGGAACTGGAGCCGCTCGCGGGGCGAGCGGTCGTCGCCCTCCTTGCCGTTCTCGAAGCGCGGGTCCGCGTACAGCGTCCAGGACTCCTGGGGTTTCTCCTTCGGCTCGGGTTGCCGGACCTTGCTCTTGGGCCAGCCTCCCGGGCTGCGGGAGAGCGTCTTCTTGTAGATCCACTGTCCGGCGCGCGGGGTGGCGGGCGGGTCGGCCTTCTCGATGGCGGTCGCCGCCCGGTCCATCACCTCGCCGACCGAGCCCCGCACCGTCCGAGTGTCCGCGGGCGCGGACCGGTCGCCGCCGTCCCCGCCGATGTTGGTGGCCAGTACGGCCACGGCGGTCAGCGCGGCGGCCGCCCCGACCGCGGCGAACCGCCAGTCGGCCCGCAGCCGGCGTGCCCGGCTCCTGCCCTTGGCGGCGGCGACGAGCCGGTCCCGCCCGGGGGCGAGCCGTCCCCGGTCGGGCGTCGGCGCCCCGGCCCGGAAGTCTCGTACGTCCTGCATGTCGTCCACATTCACGGCCGGACCACCTCCGCCATGTCACTCATGAACGCCGGGTCCGCTCCCAGCGCGGCCCGCACTTTCCTGCGCGCCCGGTTCAGCCGGGACCGTACGGTCCCGACGGGTATCCCGAGCGCCTCGGCGACGTCCTGGTACGTCAGATCGGCCCAGGCGACGAGCAGCAGCACGTGCCGGTCGGCGGCGGACAGCGCGGCGAGCGCGTCGGCGAGCGGAGCCTGGGCGGCGACCCGGTCCGCGGTGTCCTCGACCCAGCCGGCCGTGACCGGGTCCTGCCCGGTCCTGGCCAGCGCGCGCAGCCCGCGCACCTCCTTGCGCCGCTGCTTTCCGATGAGGTGCGCGGCGATCCCGTACAGCCACGGCCGGGCGGCGGCCCGCGTCGTGTCGTAGCGGGCGCGCACCCGGAACGCGGTGAGGAAGGTGTCGGCGGTGATGTCGTCCGCGGCCTGCTCGCCGAGGCGCCGGGCCGCGTACCGGTGGATGTCGGGCGCGTAGCGGTCGTAGAGCAGGGCGAACAGCTCGGGTTGTTCCAGCGATCTGGCGATGATCTGGCCGTCGTCGTCGCCGGGCCCGATGTCGGGCCACGGTGGTCCGCTCACGAATCCTCCGTCTGCGCGTGGGGGCCGGGCGGGCCCGGGAACACCCCCGTGCTCCCCCGGACCCGCTCGGCGTGTCAGCTGTTGTTCCCCGCAGCCCACAGGAGAGTTCACGCCGCACAGGAAATTCTCAGGGGATCAGCCGGGCCATCATCTCGCGGGCGTATCCGGGGTCGTACACGCCGTCCGTGAGCAGCACCTGGAGCGAGATGCCGTCGAGCAGCGCGACGAGCGCCCGCGCGGTGACGGGGTCGGTCCTTTCGGCCAGGACGTCGGCCAGTTCCGCGCACCAGGCGGCGGCGACGGGCCGCAGCGCGGGGCGGCGCAGGGCCGCGAGATACAGCTCATACTCCAGCTCGACGCCGACGCGCTCCCCGGCGAGCCACTCGCCGAGCAGTCCGGCCAGTTCGTCGGCGAGGTCGAGCGCCGGGTCCTGGAAGGCGCCGCGGGCGGCGACGACCTTGGCGAAGCCCTCGTTGGCCTGCCGCAGCGCGGCCACCATCAGTTCGTCGAGGGTCTTGAAGTGGTACGTGGTCGAGCCCAGCGGCACATCGGCCTCGGCGGCGACGGTGCGATGGCTCAGGCCCGCGATCCCCTTGGCCCCGACGACCCGGATCGCGGCGTCGATGATCCGCTGGCGCCGCTCGGGGTCGTAGCGCCGCGCCGCCATCAGTGCGCCCCGCCGAGGTTGAGCAGCACGACGCCGCCGATGACGAGCACGATGCCCGCGGCCTTCGCCAGGGTCAGCCCCTCGCCGAGGAAGACCATGCCGATCGCGGCGATGACGGCGGTGCCCGCGCCGGCCCAGATCGCGTACGCGGTGCCGACCTGCACGGTCTTCAGGGTCTGGGCGAGCAGCGCGAACGCGATCACGTATCCGGAGACGGTGATCAGCGAGGGCCAGAGCCGGCTGAAGCCCTCGCTGTACTTCATGGCCGTGGTGGCGGCCACTTCGGCGGCGATGGCGCCCGCCAGCAGAACGTATCCCATGTGTACGAGGGTACATATCGTTGCGTACGGGCGTACACAAAAGGGCCGGGTTCAGGCGGCCCGGAACCCGACTTCGTTGTGCTCGCGCATCCGCACCACCCGGTCCACGATCCGGCGCTTCGCGTACGCGGCGCGGCGCAGCCCGGCCACCTTCCGGTAGCGGACGAGTTCCGCCGGGTCGGGGCGCACGCTGCCGGCCGGGGAGTAGCCGTGGGCGGTGAGCCGGTCGCCGAGGACGGCGTCGCACAGCCGGATCTGATCGGGCGTCAGGCGGGTCTGCCAGGTGCCGGCCCGGGTCACGTCGAGCTCGCCCCGGGTGTGCGCGTGCCAGGTCTTGCGGGCCGGCACCGCCGCGCCCGCCATCCGGTACGGCTCGCTCATCGCGGGCGCGTACTCCTCGCCCAGGAAGCCGCAGATGCCGCGCAGGTGTGCCTCCGGATCGGCGACGAGGTCCTCGAAGCGCACCTCGTGCCAGCGCGTGCTCCCGAGTCCGGCGCGCCACTTGTCGGCTGCATCCATCACCTGCGCCCAGGTCGCGACGGCCTCGTGGAACCCGCTGTGCCACCACGGCATCCGCAGCAGCGACCCGGCGCAGTCCCGCCCGTCGCGCACGACGTGGACGAACTGCGCGTCGGGGAAGAGCCGCAGGATCTCCGGGACGTGCAGCGCGTACGCGGGCCGCTTGTCGCCCCAGCGCACCTTGCCGTGCTGCTCGGCGTAGGCCCGCAGCGCGATGCCGAGCGCCGAGCCGAGGGTGGGCGGCCCCTCGGTGATCTGCCGGACCACCCGCTCCTCGTCGAGGCCCAGCTCGAAGTAGCGGGACTCGTCGCGCCCGGTGATCCAGCGGGCGAGGGCGGCCCGGTGGGTGCGCTGCGCCAGGTCGCCGAAGGCGAGCCGCCGCCGGTAGGCGGGCAGCACGAAACGGGTCTCCGGCGGCAGCGCGATCCGCGGATGCGCGTGCAGCATCAGTTGCAGCAGGGTGGTGCCCGAACGGGGGCAGCCCACGACGAACAGGGGTCGCACGGGATCACAGACGCTCACCCGCTCACCGTCACGCGCGGCGCTGAGCGCGTCCTTGAAGCCGCCTGAGAATCCCGTACGAATCCCTGCCCGGTGCTTACGAAACCGTGAAGCGGACGGTCCGCGCCTTCTTCCACTCGTCGTGGGTGAGGTCCTTGGCCTCGGTGCCGTCGCCGTACAGGTCGGCGCTGCCGTTGTCCGTGATCAGCTGGGCGCTCTGGCCGGACGCCGTCAGATCGGGCACCGAGACGATGGCCTCCCAGCCGCCGGGGTCGGTGGTGGGCAGGTCGCGGACCTTCGTCGGCGCGTGACCGGCGACGCCGTCCCACTGGTACAGCGCGTAGGGGTCGGAGTTGTCGTCGGCGGCCCAGCTGCCCGCGACGATCAGGTACTGGTTCGCGGAGTTCTTGCGGATGTCGCGGATCGACAGGCCGCCCAGGTCCAGCTCGATGGGCGTGCCGAAGGCGGGGGACGAACCGCTCGCGACGACCTTGTCCATGTTGGTGACGGGCACGATGAGCGCCTTGCCGCCGGAGGCCGGCGGGACGAGCGGGGCGCGGAAGCCGACGTACGCGGTGGTCGTCGAGCCGGGCGCGAACTCCAGGCCCTCGACGTTGAACCCGTCGATCTGCTTGGGCGCCTGGCCGTCCGCGGTGGCGTCCTTGAAGCCGTAGCGGTCGTCGTTGTCCTCGTCCCAGTCGACGAGCTTGTCGCGCAGCTTCTTGTAGGAGTGCGCGTAGGTCAGCTCGGTGGCGGCGCCGGAGCCGCTGACGGTCGTGGTGAAGACGGTGTTGCGGTCGGCCTTGTACTCGCCGTCCTTGTTGTTGCCGAGCGAGCCGGTCCAGTAGATGAGGTTGCCGACGCGGGTGGCGCCCTCGATGTCGATCTCCTTGTCGGCGCCGACCTTGGAGGACATGTCCCAGGTCTTCACGGGCGCGCCGGAGACCGCGCCGTTGTAGAGCCGCAGCACGTTGGACTCGTCGTCGGCGACGACGACGTAGCCGCCGCCCGCGTCGACCGCGGCGGAGGCGTCGGACGAGCCCGTCAGGTACCGGGTGTCGGCCGGGCTCTGCACGGCCTTGGATGCCGCGTAGTGCAGCTTGGTGGTGGCCGTGGCGCCGCCGGTGCCGGTCACCTTCAGCGTCAGGTCGGTGTAGCCCTGGGCCCGCGCGGCGACGGACACGGTGCGGGTCGCGCCGGTGCCGCTGACGGTGACGTCACCGGTCTGCGCGACGGACGTCTTGCTGCTGGCCGACGCGGTCACGGTCAGGGCGGAGGCGTCGGTGCCGCTCTGGGCGACGGTCACACTGACGACCGGATCGCCGCTCGCGCCGACGGCGCCGGAGAGGTAGGCGGTCGACAGCTTGATCGTCGGCGTACTGGCGGCGCTGGCCGGGAAGTTGACGACGGCAACGGTGAGCAGTCCGCCCGCGGCGGCGACGGCCGCGCGGCGCGCGATCCGAGAGGTGTGCGGCACTGTGGTCCCTTCATCGACGTGATGCCGTCGGGAAGGCTCCGCTCCGTACCCCAACCCCCGGTGTCGATCATCCGTACGGCGTCGGAACAACTGGACCGGCAACAGCAAAGAGCCCCGGCCACAGGGGCCGGGACTCTTTGCCGAAGGGGTGTCTTCCGAGGGTGTCTCAGACGTTGAACCCGAGCGCGCGCAGCTGCTCTCGGCCGTCGTCCGTGATCTTGTCCGGGCCCCACGGCGGCATCCAGACCCAGTTGATCCGCAGCTCGTTGACGATGCCGTCGGTGGCGGACTTGGCCTGGTCCTCGATGACATCGGTCAGCGGGCACGCGGCCGACGTCAGCGTCATGTCGATCGTCGCGATGTTCGCGTCGTCGATGTGGATGCCGTAGATCAGGCCCAGGTTGACGACGTCGATGCCCAGCTCGGGGTCGACGACGTCGTAGAGCGCCTCGCGGACCTCCTCCTCGGAGGCCGGCTTCATCTCAACAGCGTTCTCGGTCATGCGGTCTTCGCCTCCTCCGCGAAAGCCTGGGCCGTCGCGTCCTTCCACGCCATCCAGCTCAACAGCGCGCACTTGACTCGGGCCGGGTACTTGGAGACGCCGGCGAACGCGATCGCGTCCTCCAGGATCTCCTCCATCGAGTCGTCCGGCTCGATCTGTCCCTTGGACTGCATCAGCTCCAGGAACGTCTCCTGGATCTTCCGCGCGTCCGCGAGCTCCTTGCCGACGAGCAGATCGTTCAGCACGGAGGCCGAGGCCTGGCTGATGGAGCAGCCCTGGCCCTCGTACGAGACGTCTTCGATCTTCTCGCCGTCGTACTTCACCCGGAGAGTGATCTCGTCACCGCACGTCGGGTTGACGTGGTGCACCTCGGCGTCGCCGTCCCGCAAGCCACGCCCGTGGGGGTGCTTGTAGTGGTCCAGGATGACTTCCTGGTACATGGAATCCAGCTTCACAGTCCCAGCCCTCTACCCGAAGAAGTTCCGTACGTGCTCCAGGCCGTCGACCAGCGCGTCGATCTCGCCGGGCGTGGAGTACAGATAGAACGACGCTCGCGTGGTCGCAGGAATTCCGTACCGCAGGCAGACGGGCCGCGCGCAGTGGTGGCCGACACGGACCGCGATGCCCTGCTCGTCGAGGACCTGGCCCACGTCGTGCGGGTGGATGTCGCCGAGCGTGAAGGAGATCGCGGCGCCCCGGTCCTCGGCCGTGGACGGGCCGATGATCTTGAGGTCGGGGACCTCCTGGAGCTTCTTCACCGCGTACTCGGTGAGCGCCTGCTCGTGCCGCAGGACGTTCTCCATGCCGATCGCGTTCAGGTAGTCGATCGCCGCCCCGAGGCCGATGGCCTGCGAGATCGGCGGCGTACCCGCCTCGAACTTGTGCGGCGCCGGAGCGTACGTCGACGAGTTCATCGACACGGTCTCGATCATCTCGCCGCCACCGAGGAACGGCGGCAGGTCCTCGAGCAGCTCCTGGCGGCCCCAGAGCACGCCGATGCCCGTCGGGCCGCACATCTTGTGGCCGGTGAAGGCCACGAAGTCGGCCTGGAGCGCCTGCACGTCGAGCGGCATGTGCGGGGCGGCCTGGGAGGCGTCGATCAGGACGAGCGCCCCGACCTCCTGGGCGCGGCGCACGATGGCCTCGACCGGGTTGTGCGTACCGAGGATGTTCGACACGAGGACGAACGAAACGATCTTCGTCTTCTCGGTGATGACCTCGTTGATGTTGCTCAGGTCGAGGCGGCCGTCGTCGGTCAGGCCGAACCACTTCAGCTTCGCGCCGGTGCGCTGCGAGAGCAGCTGCCACGGAACGATGTTGGAGTGGTGCTCCATCTCCGTGATGACGATCTCGGTCTCGTGGTCGACCTTGTACGGCTCGTCGGCCCAGCCGAGCATGTTGGCGACGAGGTTGAGCGACTCCGAGGCGTTCTTCGTGAAGATGACCTCGTCGCGGCTCGGCGCGTTGATGAACGACGCGACCTTGTCGCGCGCGCCCTCGTACAGCGCCGTGGCCTCCTCGGCCAGCACGTGCACGCCACGGTGGACGTTGGCGTTGTGCTGCTCGTAGTACTCGTTCAGGACGTCGAGCACCTGGCGCGGCGTCTGCGAGGTCGCCGCGTTGTCCAGGTACACGAGCTTCTTGCCGTCGTGGAGCACCCGGTCGAGGATCGGGAAGTCCTTGCGGATCGCCTCGGTGTCGAGGAGGCCCGGCAGCTGTGTCACGCGGATACGCCACCCTTCACGTACTTGTCGTAGCCCTCGGCCTCGAGCTGGTCGGCGAGCTCGGCACCGCCGGACTCGACGATGCGGCCGTTCGCGAACACGTGCACGAAGTCGGGCTTGATGTAGCGCAGGATGCGCGTGTAGTGCGTCACCAGGAGGGTGCCGACCTCGCCGTTCTCACGGACGCGGTTGATGCCCTCGGAGACGATGCGCAGCGCGTCGACGTCCAGGCCGGAGTCGGTCTCGTCGAGGATCGCGATCTTCGGCTTGAGCAGCTCCAGCTGGAGGATCTCGTGGCGCTTCTTCTCACCGCCGGAGAAGCCCTCGTTCACATTGCGCTCGGCGAAGGACGGGTCCATGGAGAGCTTCTCCATGGCCTCCTTGACCTCCTTCACCCAGGTGCGCAGCTTGGGGGCCTCGCCGCGCACGGCCGTGGCCGAGGTGCGCAGGAAGTTGGAGACGGAGACGCCGGGAACCTCGACCGGGTACTGCATGGCGAGGAAGAGGCCGGCGCGGGCGCGCTCGTCGACGGACATCTCCAGGACGTCCTCGCCGTCGAGCGTGACGGTGCCGGAGGTGATCGTGTACTTGGGGTGACCCGCCAGCGAGTAGGCGAGAGTCGACTTGCCGGAGCCGTTCGGGCCCATGATGGCGTGCGTCTCGCCCTGCTTCACGGTCAGGTCGACGCCCTTGAGGATCTCCTTCGTGGCGTTGTCCGCCTCGACGGTGACGTGCAGGTCCTTGATTTCAAGCGTTGCCATGGGTGCCTCAGGACTCCTGGGTGAGGGAGGCGCGTACGTCAACGAGGACGCTGCCCCCTTCGATCTGTACGGGGTAAACGGGGACGGGGCGCGTCGCGGGAAGGCCGGACGGCTTGCCGGTGCGGAGGTCGAACGCGGAGCCGTGCAGCCAGCACTCGATCTGGCAGTCCTCCACCTCGCCCTCGGAGAGCGAGACGTTCGCGTGCGAGCAGATGTCGTTGATCGCGAACACCTCGCCCTCGGTGCGGACGACCGAGACCGGCGTGCCGTCGAGTTCCACCCGCTTCGGGGTGTCCTCCTCCAGCTCGCTCAGGTCGCAGGCGCGTACGAAGGCCATCAGACGGTGGCCTCCAGCTCGGCCTCGATCTTCTCGAGGAGGCGCGCCTCGATGTCGGCGACGCCGATCTGCTGGACCAGCTCGGCGAAGAAGCCGCGCACGACGAGGCGGCGGGCCTCGTCCGCGGGGATGCCGCGGGCCATCAGGTAGAAGAGCTGCTCGTCGTCGAAGCGGCCGGTCGCGGAGGCGTGACCGGCGCCGACGATCTCGCCGGTCTCGATCTCCAGGTTCGGCACGGAGTCGACGCGGGCGCCGTCGGTCAGAACCAGGTTCCGGTTCATCTCGTACGTGTCCGTGCCCTCGGCGGCGGCCTCGATGAGGACGTCGCCGATCCACACGGCGTGCGCGTCGTCGCCCTGGAGCGCGCCCTTGTAGACGACGTTCGACTTGCAGTGCGGGGTGTTGTGGTCGACCAGGAGACGGTGCTCCTGGTGCTGGCCGGCGTCGGTGAAGTAGAGGCCGAAGAGCTCGGCCTCGCCGCCGGTGCCCGCGTAGTTGACGCGCGGGTTGAGGCGGACGACGTCACCGCCGAAGGTCACGACGACCGACTTGAAGGAGGCGTCGCGGCCGACGAGCGCGTTGTGCTGCGCCACGTGGACGGCCTTGTCGTCCCAGTCCTGGACGGAGACGACGGTGAGCTTCGCGCCGTCGCCGAGCAGGTAGTCGACGTTGGCGGCGAGCACCGCGTCACCGGTGTGGTCGATGACGACGACGGCCTCGGCGAAGGCGCCCAGCTCGATGACCTGGTGGCCGTAGGCGGTGCCGCCCTCGCCGTGCACGGCGATGCGGATCGGCTCGGTGAGCACCGTCTCCTTGGGCACGGAGACGACGGACGCCTTCTCGAAGGCCGAGTACGCCTGGGCGGCGACGCGGTCGACGGGCTTGCCGGCCTTGCCGATGCGGGCGTCGTCCCGGCCGACGGTCTCGACGGTGACGCCGGCCGGCGCCTCCACGTCGACCTTCACGCCGGTGCCGGTGGCGACGGCGGTGCCGTCGTGCAGGCCGCGCAGGCGCTCCAGCGGCGTGAACCGCCACTCCTCCTCACGGCCGTGCGGGACCGGGAAGTCCTGCACGTCGAAGGACGGGGGCGCGCTCATGCGCGTGGCGACGGTCGACTCGGCGGCGACCGCGACGGCGCCTGCGGTGGTCGACCCCGCAGGGATGTTCTGAGCCTCAGCCATGGCTGTCGTAGTGCTCGCTTTCATTGCGTACGTGAGTGGCTTGACGTCAGACGGCGGTCGGTGGGGACTAGCCCACCGAGCCCTCCATCTGGAGCTCGATCAGCCGGTTGAGCTCGAGGGCGTACTCCATGGGGAGCTCCTTGGCGATCGGCTCGACGAAGCCGCGCACGATCATCGCCATGGCCTCGAACTCGGAGAGACCGCGGCTCATCAGGTAGAAGAGCTGGTCCTCGGAGACCTTGGAGACGGTCGCCTCGTGGCCCATCGACACGTCGTCCTCGCGGACGTCGACGTACGGGTACGTGTCGGAACGGGAGATCGTGTCGACGAGCAGCGCGTCGCACAGCACGTTCGACTTCGATCCGGCGGCGCCCTCACCGATCTCGACAAGGCCGCGGTACGACGTACGACCGCCGCCGCGGGCCACCGACTTCGAGACGATGTTGGACGACGTGTTCGGCGCCATGTGGACCATCTTGGAGCCGGCGTCCTGGTGCTGGCCCTCGCCCGCGAAGGCGATGGACAGCGTCTCGCCCTTGGCGTGCTCGCCCATCAGGTAGACGGCCGGGTACTTCATGGTGACCTTGGAGCCGATGTTGCCGTCGATCCACTCCATGGTCGCGCCCTCGTACGCCACGGCGCGCTTGGTGACCAGGTTGTAGACGTTGTTCGACCAGTTCTGGATGGTCGTGTAGCGGCAGCGGGCGCCCTTCTTCACGATGATCTCGACGACCGCGGAGTGCAGCGAGTCGCTCTTGTAGATCGGCGCGGTGCAGCCCTCGACGTAGTGGACGTAGGCGTCCTCGTCGACGATGATCAGCGTCCGCTCGAACTGGCCCATGTTCTCCGTGTTGATACGGAAGTAGGCCTGGAGCGGGATCTCGACGTGCACGCCCTTCGGCACGTAGATGAAGGAGCCACCCGACCACACGGCGGTGTTCAGCGCGGCGAACTTGTTGTCGCCGGCCGGGATGACGGTGCCGAAGTACTCCTTGAAGAGCTCCGGGTGCTCCTTGAGGGCGGTGTCGGTGTCGAGGAAGATGACGCCCTGCTCCTCCAGGTCCTCGCGGATCTGGTGGTAGACGACCTCGGACTCGTACTGGGCCGCGACACCGGCGACGAGGCGCTGCTTCTCCGCCTCGGGGATGCCGAGCTTGTCGTACGTGTTCTTGATGTCCTCGGGCAGGTCCTCCCAGGACTCCGCCTGCTTCTCCGTGGAGCGCACGAAGTACTTGATGTTGTCGAAGTCGATGCCGGACAGGTCCGAGCCCCAGTTCGGCATGGGCTTCTTGCCGAAGAGCTTCAGGCCCTTGAGGCGGAGATTGGTCATCCACTCCGGCTCGGACTTCTTCGCGGAGATGTCCTTGACGACGTCTTCGTTGATACCGCGCTTGGCAGAGGCGCCGGCCGCGTCGGAGTCCGCCCAGCCGTATTCGTACTTGCCCAGGCCCTCGAGCTCAGGGTGGGCAGTCTCCTCGATGGGGAGAGTCATGCGGGGTTCCTCCCGGCCGTGCTTGCAGATGCGTTTTCGTGGTTCTTGGGGGTGTTCTTGGGGATGAACGTCGTGCAGACGCCGTCACCGTGGGCAATCGTGGCCAGCCGCTGCACATGGGTGCCGAGCAACTGGGAGAACATCTCCGTCTCCGCCTCGCACAGCTGCGGAAACTGTTCGGCCACGTGGGCCACGGGACAGTGATGCTGGCAGAGCTGCTCACCGACCGGTGCGCTACGCGCCGTAGCAGCGTACCCGTCCGCGCTCAAGGCCTTGGCCAGGGCGTGGGCCCGCTGATCGGGGTCCGCCGCGTCGATCGCGGCCTTGTACGGCGCGGCCTGCGCGGCGATCCGGGCGCGGGCGAAGGCGACCACCGCCTCGTCACCCCCGGCGGTCTCCCTGATCCAGCGGAGCGCTTCCGCGGCGAGCTTGTCGTAGGACTGGTCGAAGGCGTCCCGGCCGCAGTCGGTCAGCGCGAACACCTTGGCGGGGCGGCCACGGGTGCGGGCCCCGTAGACACGCTGCTCCCTGGGCTGCACGACGTCGTCGGCGACCAGGGCGTCGAGGTGGCGGCGGACGGCGGCCTGGGTCAGACCGAGACGTCCGGCCAGATCGGCGACGGTGGACGGGCCGTGGTCCAGGATGGAGCGCGCGACCCGGTTGCGCGTCGATCGCTCCCCGGTCGCGAACTCCTGCGGGGCCCCGATGGGGGCCTCCTGAGCCTCGCCGACGTTTTTCACAACGCCATTGTTGCGTAATTCCTCAGAACCTGACAAGCGGCGAGGTGATCGCCGCGCGGTGCGGTACATCACTTAGGCAGACCTAAGTAAGCACGTGGCGTGACCTGCGGAAACGATCTTTGATCGATCAAATCCGATACCGCGCCACAGAAATCCCCTGGCGCGCCAAGGGCCACTCACGGACACTGCCCTCCATGCCCGCACCTCAGCCGACCGGACCGCTCGTCACCCGCGCCTCCCTCGCCACGGATCTGCGCGCCCTCGGTGTCGAACCCGGCGAAACCCTCCTGGTGCACACCTCGCTCAGCAGCCTCGGCTGGGTCAACGGCGGCGCGGTCGCCGTCGTCCAGGCGCTGCTCGACGCCCTCGGCCCGGACGGCACCCTCGCGGTCCCCACGCAGACCGGCGACCTGTCCGATCCCGAAGGCTGGGGCGATCCGCCCATCCCCCGCGAATGGTGGGAGACGGTCCGCGCCACGATGCCCGGATACGACCCGGCGATCACCCCCAGCCGGGGTGTCGGAGTGCTCCCCGAGACGGTGCGCACCTGGCCCGGTGCCCTGCGCAGCGCCCACCCGCACACCTCCTTCGCGGCCCTGGGCCCGCGCGCGGCCCGGATCGTCGACGGCCACGCCCCCGACTGCCGGCTCGGCGAACGCAGCCCGCTGGCCCGTCTGGAGGAACTGGGCGCGCGCGTGCTCCTCCTCGGCGCCGGCTACGACGCCTGCACGAGCTTCCACCTCGCCGAGTACCGCATCCCGTTCCAGCTGGAGGACGCCGGCCGCCCGGGCCCCGCGGGCTGGCAACCGGTCCCCGAGGTGACGATCACCGCCGACCGCTTCGACGAACTCGGCGCGGACTTCGAACGCGACACCCCGGTCGTCCGGGGCCGGGTCGGCGCGGCCGACACCCGGCTGTTCCCCCTGGCCGACGCGGCGGCGTACGCCCAGAAGTGGCTGCCCACGCATCGACCGCACGCCGGCTAGCCGCACGCCCGCCCCGCCGCCCCCGCACCGGGAACGCCGTCCCGCCCTCGCCCGCTCGGCACCCCGCTCCCCACCGACCGCCCCTTCCGACCGGCTCCGTAGACTCGCCCGCATGAGTAACGACCCCGTCGTGGAGGCCGTCGGCCTCGTCAAGCGGTACGGCGGCAAGACCGCCGTCGACGGCCTCGACCTCACGGTCGGCGCAGGCCTCGTCACCGCGGTCCTCGGCCCCAACGGCGCGGGCAAGACCACCACCATCGAGACCTGCGAGGGCTACCGCAGGCCGGACTCCGGCACCGTCCGCGTCCTCGGCCTCGACCCGGTGCGGGACGCGGCGAAGCTGCGGCCGCGGATCGGCGTGATGCTCCAGTCCGGCGGCGTCTACTCGGGCGCCCGCGCCGACGAGATGCTCCGCCACATCGCGAAGCTGCACGCCCACCCGCTCGATGTGAACGCCCTCATCGAGCGCCTGGGCCTCGGCAGCTGCGGACGGACCACCTACCGCCGGCTCTCCGGCGGCCAGCAGCAGCGCCTGGCGCTCGCGATGGCCGTGGTCGGCCGCCCCGAACTGGTCTTCCTCGACGAGCCGACCGCCGGCCTCGACCCACAGGCGCGCCGCGCCACCTGGGACCTGGTCCGCGACCTGCGCGCCGACGGCGTCTCGGTGATCCTGACCACGCACTACATGGACGAGGCCGAGCAGCTCTCCGACGACGTCGCGATCGTGGACGCCGGCAAGGTCATCGCGCACGGCTCCCCGGAGCAGCTGTGCCGGGGCGGCGCCGAGAACACGCTGCGCTTCAGCGGCCGTCCGGCCCTCGACGTCGGCTCCCTGCTCAAGGCCCTGCCTCCCGACTCCGCGGCCGCCGAGCTGACCCCCGGCTCCTACCGCGTCAGCGGCACGGTCGACCCGCAGCTCCTGGCGACGGTCACCTCCTGGTGCGCCCAGCACGGTGTGATGCCCGACAAGATCTCCGTCGAGCGGCACACGCTCGAAGACGTATTCCTGGAACTGACCGGCAAGGAGCTGCGCGGATGAGCGCCGGTACGTACGCACCGAACCCCGGAGCCGCACCGCTCCCCCGCATGATCGCCGCGCAGGCCGTGCTCGAGACGAAGATGCTGCTGCGCAACGGCGAGCAACTTCTTCTGACGGTCGTCATCCCCACCCTCCTGCTCGTCCTGTTCTCCTCGGTCGACATCGTGGACACGGGCTCCGGCAAGGCGGTCGACTTCCTCGCCCCGGGCATCCTCGCCCTGGCCGTGATGTCCACGGCCTTCACCGGGCAGGCCATCGCGACGGGCTTCGAGCGCCGGTACGGCGTGCTCAAGCGGCTGGGCGCCTCTCCGCTGCCGCGCTGGGCGCTGATGGCCGCGAAGACGCTCTCCGTGCTGGTCACGGAGGTGCTGCAGGTCATCCTGCTGGCCGTGATCGCCCTCGCTCTCGGCTGGTCGCCGCACGGGAACCCGCTCGCCGTCGCGGCTCTCCTCGTCCTCGGCACGGCGGCCTTCTCCGGTCTCGGTCTGCTGATGGCCGGCACGCTCAAGGCGGAGGCCACGCTCGCCGCCGCCAACCTCGTCTTCCTGCTGCTGCTCGTCGGCGGCGGCGTCATCGTGCCGCTCGACAAGTTCCCCGACGCGGCCCAGTCCGTGCTCGGTCTCCTGCCCATCTCGGCGCTCTCCGACGGTCTGCGGGACGTGCTCCAGCACGGGGCGTCGATGCCCTGGGGCGACCTCGGCATCCTCGCCGTGTGGGCGGTCGTGGGGCTCGGCGCGGCGGGGCGGTTCTTCCGCTGGGAGTGACGCGGCAGGCGGCCGGTATCGCTCGGTGTGACCCGACATACCGCCAACGTGACGTAACTCCCGTCACAGATTCCGCAGTTACGTCCCCCTCGTGAAGCCGCGCACAAGCGGCCCCCTACGATGGGCCCGTGCCAAACCTGACCCGCGCCGACGCCGTACAGGCGGTGCGCAATCCGCTCGCCTTCATCGCCGACCGCTGGACCCCCACGCGGCGGACCGTCCAGCGGGCGGCGCTCTCCGCCGTCCTCATGACGGTGGTCATCGTCGTCACCGGCGGCGCGGTGCGCCTGACCGGATCGGGCCTCGGCTGCCCGACCTGGCCCAAGTGCACCGACCAGTCGCTGACCGCGACGAGTGAGATGGGCTTCCACGGAGCCATCGAGTTCGGCAACCGCATGCTCACCTATGTGCTGTGCGCCGCGGTCGGCTGGGCGATCATCGCCGCCCGCTCGCAGAAGCCGTGGCGCCGGTCGCTGACCCGGCTCGGCTGGACGCAGTTCTGGGTCGTCATGGGCAATGCGGTGCTGGGCGGCATCGTCGTCCTGGTCGGCCTCAACCCGTACACGGTCGCGGCCCACTTCGTGCTGACGACCGCGCTGCTCACGGTGGCCGTGCTGATGTGGCAGCGCACCCGTGAGGGTGACGCGGAGCCCCGTCCGCTGGTCGGTCAGGCCATCAAGCAGCTGGTCTGGTTCCTGGTCCTGGCGGCCGCCCTGCTCATCCTCGTCGGCACCGTGGTGACCGGTGCGGGTCCGCACGCCGGTGACTCCAGCGACGTCCCGCGGATGCCGCTGGACTGGGAGATGGTCAGCAAGCTGCACGCGGTGCTGGCCTGGATCGTGGTGACGCTGACCTTCGCCCTGTGGTTCGTCCTCAAGGCCGTCGACGCCCCCAAGGGACCGCTGAACCGTACCCGCGATCTGTTCCTGATCCTTCTGGCCCAGGGCGTCATCGGCTACGTCCAGTACTTCACCGACCTTCCCGAGGTGCTGGTCGCCCTGCACATGCTGGGCTCGGCGCTGGTCTGGATCGGGGTGCTGCGGGTGGTCCTGTCGCTGCGCGAGCGCCCGGAGAACACGGCGGGTGTACCGGCTCAGGCGGGCTCGGAGCTGTCGGCGGTCTGAGAACCGCCGCTCACCTTCCATCGGGGACTCCGTCGAGGACTTCCGTGAGGCGGGCCGCGTAGGCGCGCGGGTGTGTCGTGTTCCCGTTGTGCCCGCCGGGGAACTCCTCGGCGGCGACCCCTCGTATGCGGGCCAGCTCCAGGGCGCACTGCCGGTCGAAGACCTCGGGACGCGTGGACCGGCCGACCGCCGGCACGATCCGCACCTCGCAGCGGGTGAGCAGGTCGACGTCCAGCTCCGCCTGGACGACCGCGGTGAACTCCCGCTCGATGAAGAATCCGAAGTTCGCCTCGCGCTGCGGGGTGAGCGGCATCGGAGTGAGGTGCGGCTCGGCCTCCTGGCGCACAGGATCGATACCGAGCACGCGTGCCATCTCCGGGAAGGTCGCCACCAGGCCCCGCTCCCGGTGGAGCCGTTGCAGCGCGAGCAGCTCCCGCACGTGCCCGGGCCTGCTGTCGGCGGGCAGCAGGGCGGGTGACACGGGCTCGTGCGCGACGAGAGTGGCCAACTGCTCCGGATGGCGGAGCGCCAGGTGCAGCCCGATGGAGGCGCCCATGCTGCAGCCCAGCATCAGCGCGGGCCGGTCGGTCAGCTCGGCCAGCAGCCGGTGCACGTCGTCGGCGTGCTGGGTCAGGCGGACGCCCCTTTCCGGCGCCGCGCGTTCGCTGCGGGACAGGCCCCTGCGGTCGTACGTCACCACGGTGTAGCGGTCGACGAGGCGGTCGACCAGATCGACGCTGCGGCCGGCGTCCCCCTCTCCGCTCTGCGCGATGAGCAGCAGCGGGCCGCTCCCCCGGACCTCGTAGTACAGCGTGGCGCCGTCGACGGTGAGCAACATCGGATCCCCCAGGTGACGTCCGCCGGTCGGCCTGTTCGCCGCCGTGCACCTTCACCGTACTCCATCTATTTCGATGCATCAAGATAGATTCATCTGCGTCGATTCATCTATACCGATCCATCTGAATCGATGTAATATCTCGGCATGAGCCTGTCCCTCAGCCCCGTCGAACTGTTCCTGCTCGGCCGCACGCTGATGAAGATCGGCGAGGAGGCGCTGCCCGAGCCCGCTCTCGGCGCGGGCCCGTTCCGCGGTGGCACCCGGGCGGTCCTGGTCGTGCTCAGCGACGTCTACGCCCACGACAACACGTCGGTCGGCGCCATCGCCTCCCGCACCGGCCTCCCCCAGAGCCAGGTCTCCGGCGCCGTCGCCCGGCTCAAGGAGACCGGATCCGTCGTGACGGCACCCGACCCCGACGACGGCAGGCGTCAGCTGATCCGACAGGCCGCCGAGGCGTCGGGGCGCGTCGCCGAGGTGCACGCCGCCGGGATCGACGGGGCGCTGGCCGCAGCGCTCGGCACCGACGACCCGGACCGGCTGCGCGAGGTCGGCGACGCGCTGGCCGTGCTGGCCCGCCACCTCACTCCGGAGTCGGTCAGCCGCCTGCGTCCGTAGGGCCGAGTCCGTACACCCGCTGCGCCGTCCCCGACGCGATCATCCCGGCGACCCGCTGCGCGTCGTGCAGCGACCACGCCCCGTCGGCCACCCAGCCGCCGAGCACCCGCCCGAGCGCCTCACGGAAGAGCCGGGCGCCGACCACGTGCAGTTCGGGCAGTCCACTCGCGCCGGTGGAGAAGAGGAGCTTGCCGAAGGGCGCGAGTTCCAGGATCTCCGCCAGAACCGCTCCGGCCCGCGCTCCGGTACGCGCGAGGGCGGGGCCGAGGTCCGCGTAGACATGCGGGAAGATCCCCGCCAGGTGGGCGGCGTGCCGGTGGTAGGGGTAGCCGTGCAGCAGCACGAGGTCGGTGCCGAGCCCCGCCGTCGCCCGGGCGAAGTCGGCGAGCAGCACCGGGTCCGTGCGGTCGATGCGCAGTCCGGGTTCGCCGAGTCCGGCGTGGAGCTGGAGCGGCCGGCCGGAGGCGACCGCGATCCACAGCAGATGGCGCAGCAGGACGGGATCGGTCACCGGCCCGCCCACCGTGCGGTCCGCCAGCCAGCGCCCGGCAGCCCCGCGCACCTCGCCGGGCCCCGGCGGCTGCGGTGCGAGCGCGAGGCCGTGCCGCACCCCGGCGACCGAGGTGAACGCGACGGCGCCGACGGCCGCGGCGTGCACGGACTCGGCGAGGTTCGCGAGGAAGGACTCGACGGTGCCGGAGGTGTCCGCGACCTGTTCGGCCAGTAATTCGAGGCGGACGATCTCGTGGGTCTCGGCCTCCGCGGCCGACGCCATCTCGGTCGGGCCCGTCAGATCGTCGGGCAGCCCCGTGTCCATGAGGTACGTGGTGATGCCGCTGCCGCGCAGCAGCCGCCGCCCCGCTTCCAGGACGCCGAGTTCGCGGCGTCTGGCCAGATAGCGGGCGGGCGGGCAGTGGGGCTCCAGACCGAGCAGGGGCGGGCACCAGCGGCGTACCGCGAATCCGGTCTGGGTGTCGAAGAACGTGGTGCCGGGCGCGGGCGGCCCCTCGCCCCGGCCGAGATGGGCCTCGAACGTGCCGAGGCCCAGCTCCGTACGCAGCACCCCGTGGCAGTACTGGTCCACGAGGGACGGCGTTTCGATCATCCGGGGCTCCCCGTATATGGACCGTGCTCCTACAGTCCTAACGGGTGACAGGGCGCCTGGTGTTGCTCAACCTCGGGTCGCACACCTGCACCCATCGCCGCCCAAAAGCCCGGGTCAGCCGCCGAGCTGAATGCCCGCCATGCGCTTCCACTCGTACGGGCCGGTCTCGACCTTGGCCGCGAAGTCGCCGTCGAAGTCCTCGTGGAGGGTGATCCCGGCCTTCTCGACGGCCTTCTGGGCGATCTCGTACGTCCGCGCGACCAGGTCGCCCCAGCCGCCGTCCTCGCCGACGAGAACGATGCGGGTCCCGCGCTCGCCGATGTACGCGAGCTGCCCCTCGGCGCCGCCGTGGGCCTTGGCGAACACGCCGATCTGCCGGGCCAGCTTGGCCGCCCGACGCTCGTCCTTCGCCGCCCGACCGGGTGCCTCAACCTCTTGAGTCTCTGCCATGGACAGGATGCTACCGACGAGTAGGGAAACAAGCGATGGGTGGGGTGCGTGGCCTGGGCCACGCACCCCACCCATCGAACGAGCGTCAGCGCAGGAACGGGTCCACGGCCACCGCGACGAACAGCAGCGACACATAGGTGATGGACCAGTGGAACAGCCGCATCTCCTTGAGCTTGCCGCCCGTGACCTCGGCCTTGGCGCGGTTCTGCAGACCGTGCGCCTCCCACAGCCAGAAGCCGCCCGCGAGCAGCGCGACCACGGTGTAGAACCAGCCGGTGTAGCCGAGCGGCGTGAGCAGCAGCGAGACCGCGACCATCACCCAGCTGTAGATGACGATCTGCTTCGCCACCACCTTGTTGGAGGCGATGACCGGGAGCATCGGCACGCCCACGCGCGCGTAGTCGTCCTTCACCTTCATGGACAGCGGCCAGTAGTGCGGCGGCGTCCAGAAGAACATCACCAGGAAGAGGATGACCGGCGCCCACGACATCGAGTCGGTCACCGAGGACCAGCCGATGAGGACGGGCAGGCAGCCGGCGATGCCGCCCCACACGATGTTCTGCGAGGTCCGCCGCTTCAGGATCATCGTGTAGACGACCACATAGAAGAGGAGGGCACCGAGCGACAGCCAGGCCGACAGCCAGTTGACGGCGAAACCGAACAGCAGTGTGGAGATCACCGCGAGGGAGATGCCGAAGACAAGGCACTCGTTCGGGCTCACCATTCCGGTGACCAGTGGCCGCTGCGACGTGCGCTCCATGAGAGCGTCGATGTCGCGGTCGTACCACATGTTCAGCGCGTTCGCGCCGCCCGCCGACAGGTAGCCGCCGAGGCAGGTGACGAGCACCAGCTTCAGGTTCGGCACACCCTGCTCGGCGAGGAACATCACCGGAACCGTGGTGATGAGCAGCAGCTCGATGATCCGCGGCTTGGTCAGCGCCACGAACGCCTTGACTCGGGCCCCGAACGGCCGCTGGCTCCGGTTGCTGCTGCTCGTCAGCGCTCCCGCTGGACGGGATTCGACGGCCGTCACGCACACCCCTGACAGAGACTCCAGCGAGCCGCCGAAGAAGACCACTTGATGTGAAGTCCCGGTAAAGGCCCGCGCGTACCACGCCACTGTAGACGTTGCCTATACCTCGCCCTTCGTGGGGGTGGGGTCGTGTTGGGCAGCATGCCGCGAAGGACGCAACGCGCAGGCCCGGGCTCCACGCGCTGTCCGTTTCGCCCAGGTCCGCGGGGGCACTCCAGATGAGCCCTCACGCCCCCGGATGAGCCCGCAGATGAGCGGGTCCGTATTCACGTGAAGAACGGCCCCGATCCCTGTCAGGAGGCGGATTCAGCGGAGTCCCGGCAGTCTGGAACGAGTCGAAAAAATGCACGTTCCCGCAAGGGTAGGCTCGACAACGGCCGGTGAGACCGACATCACCGGCATTAGCCATGTGGAGAGGAGCCCTGACTCAGGGTGAGTACCAAGCCGACCACCACAGACCTCGAGTGGACCGATGTGGACCAGCGGGCCGTGGACACCGCCCGGGTCCTGGCCGCCGATGCCGTACAGAAGGTCGGTAACGGCCATCCCGGTACGGCGATGAGCCTGGCCCCGGTCGCGTACACCCTCTTCCAGAAGGTGATGCGACACGACCCGGCGGACGCCGACTGGGTCGGGCGCGACCGTTTCGTGCTGTCCGCGGGCCACTCGTCCCTGACGCTCTACATCCAGCTCTACCTGGCCGGTTTCGGCCTGGAGCTGGACGACCTGAAGGCGTTCCGCACCTGGGGCTCCAAGACCCCCGGGCACCCGGAGTACGGCCACACCACCGGCGTGGAGACCACTACCGGCCCGCTGGGCCAGGGCGTCGCCAACGCGGTGGGCATGGCGATGGCCTCCCGCTACGAGCGCGGCCTGTTCGACCCGGAGGCCGCCGCCGGCACCTCCCCGTTCGACCACTTCATCTACGCCATCGCCGGTGACGGCTGCCTTCAGGAGGGCATCTCCTCCGAGGCGTCGTCGATGGCCGGGCACCAGAAGCTCGGCAACCTGATCCTGCTGTGGGACGACAACCACATCTCGATCGAGGGCGACACCGAGACCGCGGTCTCCGAGGACACCTGCAAGCGCTACGAGGCGTACGGCTGGCACGTCCAGCGCGTGGCCCCGAAGCCGGACGGCGACCTGGACCACGAGGCGATCTACAACGCCATCGAGGCGGCCCAGAAGGTCACGGACAAGCCGTCCTTCATCGCCATGCGCTCGATCATCGCCTGGCCCGCCCCGAACGCGCAGAACACCGAGGCCGCCCACGGCTCGGCGCTCGGCGACGACGAGGTGGCCGCCACCAAGCGCGTCCTCGGCTTCGACCCGGAGAAGTCCTTCGACGTCTCCGACGAGGTCATCGGGCACACCCGCAAGGCCCTCGACCGCGGCGCCGACGCCAAGGCCGAGTGGGAGAAGTCGTTCCAGGAGTGGCGCACCGCCAACCCGGAGCGCGCCGCCGAGTTCGACCGCATCAACGCGGGCGAGCTGCCGGCCGGCTGGGAGAAGAGCATCCCGGTCTTCGAGACGGGCAAGGCCGTCGCCACGCGCGCGGCGTCCGGCAAGGTCCTCCAGGCCCTCGGCCCGGTCGTCCCCGAGCTGTGGGGCGGCTCCGCCGACCTCGCGGGCTCGAACAACACGACGATCGACAAGACGTCGTCCTTCCTCCCCGCGGGCAACCCGCTGCCGGAGGCGGACCCGTACGGCCGCACGATCCACTTCGGCATCCGCGAGCACTCCATGGCCGCGGAGATGAACGGCATCGCGCTGCACGGCCACACCCGCATCTACGGCGGCACCTTCCTGGTGTTCTCCGACTACATGCGCAACGCCGTCCGGCTGTCGGCCCTCATGCACCTGCCCGTCACGTACGTGTGGACGCACGACTCCGTCGGCCTCGGCGAGGACGGCCCGACGCACCAGCCGGTCGAGCACCTGGCCTCGCTGCGGGCGATCCCCGGGCTGCACGTGGTCCGTCCCGCGGACGCCAACGAGACGGCCATCGCCTGGCGCGAGATCCTCAAGCGCGGCAAGAAGGACTACGGCAAGAGCGCCCCGCACGGCCTGTCGCTGACCCGTCAGGGCGTGCCGACGTACGAGCCGAACGAGGACACCGTCAAGGGCGGCTACGTGCTCGTCGAGGCGTCCAAGGCGACGCCGGACCTGATCCTGATCGCCACCGGTTCCGAGGTGCAGCTGGCCGTCGAGGCCCGCGAGCAGTTGGAGTCCGAGGGTGTCGCCACGCGCGTGGTGTCGATGCCGTGCGTCGAGTGGTTCGAGGAGCAGGACCAGGGGTACCGGGACAGCGTCCTGCCGCCGTCCGTCAAGGCGCGTGTCTCCGTCGAGGCCGGCATCGGTCTGACCTGGCATAAGTACGTCGGGGACGCCGGCCGCACTGTTTCGCTGGAGCACTTCGGCGCTTCGGCCGACGGCAAGGTCCTCTTCCGCGAGTTCGGCTTCACTGCCGAGAACGTGGCCGCCAAGGCGCGGGAATCCCTCGCCGCGGCGCAGCGCTGACGCCCGTACACGACTTAGGAGATGCAATTTCCATGACAGACGCACTGAAGCGCCTCTCCGAGGAGGGCGTGGCGATCTGGCTGGACGACCTGTCGCGCAAGCGGATCACGTCCGGCAACCTCGCCGAACTGATCGACCAGCAGCACGTCGTGGGCGTCACCACCAACCCGTCGATCTTCCAGAAGGCGATCTCCGAGGGCGACGGCTACGACCAGCAGCTCGCCGACCTCGCGGCCCGCAAGGTGACCGTCGAGGAGGCGATCCGCATGATCACGACGGCGGACGTCCGCGACGCCGCCGACATCCTGCGCCCGGTCTTCGACGCGACCGGCGGCCAGGACGGCCGGGTCTCCATCGAGGTCGACCCGCGCCTGGCGCACAACACGAAGGCCACCGTCGCCGAGGCCAAGCAGCTGGCGTGGCTGGTGGACCGCCCGAACACGCTCATCAAGATCCCTGCGACGAAGGCCGGCCTGCCGGCCATCACCGAGGTCATCGGCAAGGGCATCAGCGTCAACGTCACGCTGATCTTCTCGCTCGAGCGCTACCGGGAGGTCATGGACGCCTACCTGGCCGGTCTGGAGAAGGCCAAGGCCGCGGGCCTGGACCTGTCCAAGATCCACTCGGTGGCGTCCTTCTTCGTGTCCCGCGTGGACACCGAGATCGACAAGCGGATCGACGCCCTGGGCTCCGACGAGGCGAAGGCCGCGCGCGGCAAGGCCGGTCTGGCCAACGCGCGTCTGGCGTACGAGGCCTTCGAGGAGGTGTTCAGCGGTGACCGCTGGGCCGCCCTCGACAAGGCGCAGGCCAACAAGCAGCGTCCGCTGTGGGCCTCGACCGGCGTGAAGGACAAGGCGTACAAGGACACCCTGTACGTCGACGACCTGGTCGCCCCGGGCACGGTGAACACCATGCCGGAGGCCACGCTGGAGGCCGCGGCCGACCACGGCCAGATCTCCGGGAACACCATCGCGGGCACGTACGCCACGTCCCGCCAGGAGATCGAGGCCGTCGAGAAGCTCGGCATCTCGTACGACGAGGTCGTCCAGCTCCTCGAGGACGAGGGCGTCGAGAAGTTCGAGGGCGCCTGGACCGACCTGCTCAAGTCGACCGAGGCGGAGCTCAAGCGCCTCGCCCCTTCGGAGGGCTGATCCCTTGACCGCACACGGAGCGAACAGCAATCCGCTCCGTGACGCCGCAGACCGACGGCTCCCGCGCATCGCGGGGCCGTCGGGTCTGGTGATCTTCGGCGTTACGGGTGATTTGTCACGTAAAAAGCTGATGCCTGCCGTTTATGACCTCGCCAACCGGGGTCTGCTCCCCCCGGGCTTCTCGCTGATCGGGTTCGCCCGCCGCGAGTGGCAGGACGAGGACTTCGCGCAGGAAGTGCACGACGCGGTCAAGCAGCACGCCCGGACGCCGTTCCGCGAAGAGGTCTGGCAGCAGCTCATCCAGGGCATGCGCTTCGTCCAGGGCAACTTCGACGACGACGACGCCTTCGAGAACCTCAAGGCGACGATCAACGACCTCGACAAGTCGCAGGGCACGGGCGGGAACTTCGCGTTCTACCTCTCCGTACCCCCCAAGTTCTTCCCGCAGGTCGTGCAGCAGCTCAAGAAGCACGGCCTCGCGGACGCGCCCGAGGGCTCGTGGCGACGGGCCGTCATCGAGAAGCCGTTCGGCCACGACCTCGCCAGCGCCCAGGACCTGAACGCGATCGTGCACGAGGTGTTCGACCCGGACCAGGTGTTCCGGATCGACCACTACCTCGGCAAGGAGACCGTCCAGAACATCCTGGCGCTGCGCTTCGCCAACCAGATGTTCGAGCCGATCTGGAACCGGTCGTACGTGGACCACGTGCAGATCACCATGGCCGAGGACATCGGCATCGGTGGTCGCGCGGGTTACTACGACGGCATCGGCGCCGCCCGCGACGTCATCCAGAACCACCTGCTCCAGCTGATGGCGCTGACCGCGATGGAGGAGCCCGCCTCCTTCGACGCGGACGCGCTCGTCGCCGAGAAGGCCAAGGTGCTCGGCGCCGTCCGGCTGCCCAAGGACCTGGGCCGGGACACGGTGCGCGGCCAGTACGCGGCCGGGTGGCAGGGCGGCGAGAAGGCCGTCGGCTATCTCCAGGAAGACGGCATCGACGCCAAGTCGAAGACCGACACCTACGCGGCCGTGAAGCTGGAGGTGGACAACCGCAGATGGGCGGGCGTGCCCTTCTACCTGCGCACCGGCAAGCGGCTCGGCCGCCGCGTCACCGAGATCGCCGTCGTGTTCCAGCGCGCCCCGCACTCCCCCTTCGACCACACGGCGACGGAGGAGCTGGGGCAGAACGCGATCGTGATCCGCGTCCAGCCGGACGAGGGCAT
>NZ_JBEYYU010000013.1:0-151613 GCF_040645755.1 Streptomyces sp. NPDC046716 | reverse complement strand
GCCGCCAGCCAGCTGTGCGACCGGCTCGAAGCGGCGGGCATGATCCGCCGGGTACCCCCGCCGACCAACCGTCGCACGATCGGCCTGAGACGGGGAGCCGCCGACGGCGGGAAGCCCCACAGGAGGACCAGGACCGTTCGCCGACAACGCACTCGCACGGGTGGCTGCGGGTGGGTATCGAACGATGCGCAGGCCGAAGGCCGCGCCGAGCACCCGCCACGAAAACGGCCGCGGCCCGCCGACGGGGGAAGATCGGCGGGCCGCGTTGGTGCCGCTATGGCTCAAGGGGGGATGGATCAGTGCACGGAGTGCTCCTCCAGGGGGAACGTTCCGCCAACCACGTCCTCCGCAAACGCCTTCGCCGCGTCGGACATCACGGACCGCAGATTGGCGTACGTCTTCACGAAGCGCGGCATCTTCCCGCCGGTGAGGCCGAGCGCGTCCGTCCAGACCAGGACCTGCGCGTCCGTCTCCGGACCGGCCCCGATCCCGACCGTGGGGATGTGCAGGATCCGCGTCACCTCGGCCGCGAGCTCCGCCGGAACCAGCTCCAGGACGACCGCGAACGCGCCCGCGTCCTGCACCGCCTTCGCGTCCCGCAGCAACTGCTGCGCGGCCTCCTCGCCGCGGCCCTGCACGCGGTACCCCTGCGTGTTGACCGACTGCGGGGTCAGGCCGATGTGTGCCATGACCGGGATGCCGGCCTCGGTGAGCAGCTTGATCTGGGAGTGCGAGCGCTCGCCGCCCTCCAGCTTGACGGCGCCGACCCCGGCCTCCTTCACCAGCCGCATCGCCGACCGCAGCGCCTGCGTCGGGCTCTCCTGGTACGAGCCGAACGGCAGGTCGCCCACGATCATCGCGCGCGACGTGCCGCGTACGACGGCGGCCGAGAGCATGATCATCTGGTCCAGGGTGACCGGGACCGTGGTGTCGTAGCCGAGGTGACAGTTGCCCGCCGAGTCGCCGACCAGCATCACCGGGATGCCCGACTCGTCGAAGACCGAGGCCGTCATCGCGTCGTACGCGGTCAGCATCGGCCACTTCTCGCCCCGCTCCTTGGCGAGCGAGATGTCGCGCACCGTGATGCGCCGGCTGCTGGTGCCTCCGTACAGCGCCTTGGGATTGCTGCTGTCGGTGGACTGCTTCTGGGCAGCCTGGAGTGGCGTGTGTTGCGTCATCGCAACCGCTCCTTCAATTCCGTCGTCTCGAGGCGCCCTGACGGCGTCCCCGGATCACCTCCATGGTGGCACCCGGTGTCGCTCCGGCGCCAGGGGCCACCGCCGCGTAAAGCCCCGGTAAGGGATTCGCCCGGAAATTTTCAATACTTCCAATACGAGACGGGGCCGTATCGAAATGAGCCTAGGCTCGTACACATGACCACTCCCGCCGTTCCCGCGGCTCCCCGGATACCGGAGGCCGTGCATCGCCGTCGCTGGGCGATCCTCGGTGTGCTCATGCTGAGCCTGCTGATCGTCGTCCTCGACAACTCCATCCTGAACGTCGCGATCAAGACGATCTCGACCCCCGCGCCCACCGGTCTCGGCGCCACCCAGAGCGAGCTGGAGTGGGCGATCAACGCGTACACCCTGGTCTTCGCCGGGCTGCTGTTCACCGCCGGACTCCTCGGCGACCGGCTCGGCCGCAAGAAGGTCCTCATCGGCGGACTCGTGGTGTTCGGCGTCGGCTCCGCGCTCGCCGCCGAGTCCGGCACGCCGGTCCAGCTCATCGCGTTCCGCGCGGTGATGGGCCTCGGCGCCGCCTTCGTCATGCCGGCCACGCTCGCCGTGCTGATGAACGTCTTCGAGCGCGAGGAGCAGCCGAAGGCCATCGGCATCTGGGCCGGCGGCGTCGGCCTCGCCATCGCCATCGGCCCGATCACCGGCGGACTGCTGCTCGACCACTTCTGGTGGGGCTCGGTCTTCCTGGTGAACGTGCCGATCGTGATCCTCGCCGTGATCCTGATGCTCGCCCTGGTGCCCGACTCCAAGGACCCGAAGCCGGGCCGGATCGACCTGATCGGCGTCGTGCTGTCCATCGTCGGTCTCGTGCTGCTGGTCTACGGGATCATCAAGGGCGGCGACGAGGGCGACTTCACCGGCCCCAAGGTCCTCGCGACGATCGTCGCGGGTCTCGTCGTCCTCGCCGCGTTCGTGCTCTACGAGAAGCGCAGCGACCACCCGTCGATCGACATCGACTACTTCAAGAACAAGGTCTTCTCGGCGGCGATCGCCGCGATCGCGCTGGTCTTCTTCGCGCTGATGGGCGTCACGTTCTTCTCGGTCTTCTACACGCAGAGCGTGCGCGGCTACTCCCCGCTGCAGACCGGCGCCCTGATGCTGCCGCTCGCCGTGGCCCAGCTGATCTTCGCGCCGCGGGCCAGGCTCGTCGTCGAGAAGATCGGCGTGAAGGCCACGACCACGGGCGGCCTCGTGCTGCTCGCCGGGATGCTCGCCGCGTTCACGATCCTCGACGCCGGCACCCCGATCTGGCTCCTGGAAGTCATCTTCTTCCTCATGGGCACGGGCATGGCGCACGTGATGACGCCGACCAGCGTCGTCATCATGCAGGCGCTGCCGCGCGAGAAGGCGGGCTCCGCGTCCGCGCTGAGCAACACCTTCCGGCAGGTCGGCGGCGCGCTCGGCATCGCTGTCCTGGGCTCGGTGCTCTCGACCACGTACCGCAACGGCATCGAGGACAAGCTCGGCCTGCTGCCGGCCGGGGTGCGCGACACCGCGGGCGCGTCCATCGAGGCCACCCTCGGTGTCGCCGAGAAGATCGGGCCGCGCGCCCAGGGCCTGGTCGGCGCGGCCAACGACTCGTTCCTGCACGCCATGCACGTCACCGCGCTGTGGGGAGCGGCCATCGCGCTGCTCAGCGCCGTGGTCACCGGGCTCTTCCTGCCGGGCAGGGCGCCCGCCGGGCCCACCACCCGGAGCGACGAGCCGGAGAAGGTCGGCACGGGCGGCTGAGCCCGGTGCACCGGGGCGGACGACGCTGGGACAATCGCCCCGGAGCCCGGTCGGAAGACTGGATTCCGGTCAGCGGGCCGCGGCCCGGTCGCGGGCCGGGTCCGGGGCCGGGGCGGACGATGCGCGAGGTGGAGACCGTGGGAAGCATGGAGGGCGTCGGTACGGGGCGCGGCGCGCGACGGACGGGACGGCATCCGCTGCCCGCCTCCCGGGTCCCGGCCCCGGACGGCGCGGCGCCAACCCGGGGGCGCCCGCGCAGCGAGGCCGTCGAACTGGCCATCGTCGAGGGCGTCGTCCGGCTCCTGGAGGAGGGGGTGCCGCTCGCCGAGCTGTCCATCGAGCGCATCGCCCGTACCGCGGGCGTCGGCAAGGCCACCATCTACCGGCGCTGGTCCGGCAAGGAGGAGCTCTTCGTCGACGTGGTCGCCTCCATCGAGGAGCCCGACCCCGACCTGCCCGGCACCTCGCTCCGCGACGACCTGGTCCGGCTCCTGGAGCACATGCGCCGGCGCGGCCTCAACCTGCGCACCTCGGCCCTGCTGCACAACGTCTTCGCCCAGATGAAGACCCTGCCGAAGCTCTGGGACGCGTACCACTCGGTCGTCGTCGAACCCCGGCGCCGCCTCCTGTACGACGTGCTGCGGCGCGGCGTCGCCGACGGCGAACTCCCGGCCGGGATCGACGTCGAGCTGTCCGGGGACCTCTTCACCGGGCCGATGCTGCTGCGCACCATGATGCGGTCCGACGCGCCGCTGGCCGACGATCTGTCCGAACGCATCGTCGACACCGTGCTCGCGGGACTGAAGGCGCAGAGCTGAGTCCGGCGAATGTGCAGGTTTCGTCACAGAGAAGGCCATGAACCTCCACGACCGGAACTCCGCACGCCGCCTTGCTCGTCCTCGTGGCATGACGGTCGTCACCCAACCACCCCCTGAAGGGTGTGAGGGGACGGAAAGGCGCCGAGCATCGCCTAGGGTCGGACGCGAGGACGGCGGGCACGGCAGGCAGTGAGGCGACAAGGGCATGGCGCAGGCGTACGACGGCGGGGACGCCGAGGGTTCCGGGCGGCAGGGGCCGGGTGCTCGGCTGCGGCGCCTCGGGGAGCGGCTGCGACGCGATCGCGGGTACTGGCGGCGCGGCATCGTGCTGGCGGTCCTCGCGGTGCTGGTCGCGCTGGTGATGCTCTTCCACGCGCAGATCCCCAACACCATCGGCAACCTCGGCTCGTTGACCGAGACCTTCCTGCCGTGGCTGGGACTGTTCGTCCCGGTGCTGCTGATCCTCGCCCTCGTGCGGAGGTCGGCGACCGCGGTGATCGCGGTGCTGGTCCCGGTGATCGTGTGGTTCAGCGTCTTCGGCGGACTGCTCACCGACAAGCAGAAGAGCGGCGGTGACCTCACGGTCGCCACCCACAACGTCAACGCGGACAACCCCGACCCGACCGCCACGGCCAAGGACGTCGCCGCGTCGGGCGCCCAGGTCGTCGCGCTGGAGGAGTTGGCGAGCGACGCGCTGCCGACGTACAAGAAGGCGCTCGCGTCGACGTATCCGTACCACGCGGTCGAGGGCACCGTCGGGCTGTGGAGCAAGTACCCGCTCTCCGCCACTTCGCCCGTCGACATCAAGCTGGGCTGGACGCGCGCGCTGCGCACCACGGTCGCGACGCCCGAGGGCAAGGTGGCCGTGTACGTCGCCCACATGCCGTCGGTCCGGGTCAAGCTGGACTCCGGGTTCACCGCCAGCGAGCGCGACAAGAGCGCCGACGCCCTCGGTGAGGCCATCGCCCACGAACCGCTCGGCAAGGTCATCCTGCTCGGCGACCTCAACGGCACGATGAACGACCGCGCCCTGAGCCCCGTGACCGCCCAGATGCGCTCCACGCAGGGCGCGGCGGGCAGCGGCTTCGGGTTCAGCTGGCCGGCCGCGTTCCCGATGGCGCGGATCGACCAGATCATGGTCAAGGGCGTCGAGCCGGTGTCGTCGTGGACGCTGCCGAGGACCGGCAGCGACCATCTTCCGATCGCCGCGCGCGTGCGGGTGTGACGTAAGTCCGCTCCCGCGCACCATCGTGTACACACGGCTTTAACCTGCCGGAATACTGGATGCGTCAGGCTTTGTTCCGCCAGTAAACTTATGAGTTCCGCTCACTCCAGTACTCCGGGAAGATCCTTCATGCCCCTCGCCCTGCTCGCTCTCGCTGTGGGCGCCTTCGGCATCGGCACGACCGAGTTCGTGATGATGGGCCTGCTGCCCAATGTCGCCGACGACCTGCACATATCCATCCCCACCGCCGGACACCTCGTCTCCGCGTACGCGCTCGGCGTCGTCATCGGCGCCCCGCTGCTCGCCGCCCTCACCGCGCGGATGCCGCGCCGCCGGGTCCTGATCGGCCTGATGGTGCTGTTCGTCGCGGGCAACGCGGTGTCGGCCGCCGCCCCCGACTACCACTGGCTGATGGCCGCCCGCTTCGTCAGCGGCCTGCCGCACGGCGCGTTCTTCGGCGTCGGCGCCGTCGTCGCCACCTCGCTGGTGGCCCCCGAGCGCAAGGCCCGCTCGGTCTCCCTGATGTTCCTCGGCCTGACCGTCGCCAACATCATCGGCGTCCCCGTCGCCACCGCCATGGGGCAGCAGCTCGGCTGGCGCGCCACGTTCCTCGCGGTCAGCGCGATCGGCCTGGCCGCCATCGCGGCGCTGGCCGCGCTCGTCCCCGCCGACCACGGACACGGCGCGACCGTCGGCATCCGGGGCGAACTGCGCGCCCTGAAGTCGCTGCCGGTCTGGCTGGCCCTCGGCACCACGGTCGCCGGTTTCGGCGCGCTCTTCTCCGCGTACAGCTACATCACGCCGATGCTCACGGACGCCGCCGGATTCGCGGACTCCAGCGTGACGCTGCTCCTCGCTCTGTTCGGCGTCGGCGCCACCATCGGCAATCTGCTGGGCGGCCGCCTCGCCGACCACTCGCTGCGCGCCACGCTCTTCGGCGGACTGACGTCCCTGGGCGTGGTCCTCGCCTTCTTCCCGCTGCTGATGCGCTCCGAGTGGAGCGCCCCGCTGGGCGTGCTGCTGCTCGGCCTGACGGCGTTCGTCACCGGCTCGCCGCTCCAGCTGATGGTCATGGAGAAGGCCGCGTCGGCCCCCTCCCTGGCCTCCTCCGCCAACCAGGGCGCCTTCAACCTGGCCAACGCGGGCGGCGCCTGGATCGGCGGCCTCGCCCTGGCCGCGGGCTTCGGCGTCACCTCCCCGGCGCTCGCGGGCGCGGCCCTCGCCGTGCTCGGCCTCGCCGTGGCCGGGATCGCCTTCTCGGTCGACCGGCGACGGGAGCCCGCGCGGGCCGGACGGCTGGTGGCGGGCAGCGTCGCGCAGGCGGCCGAGGCGGAGTCCGTACGGAGCTGACACGGACCCCGCCGGGCGGCTCCCGGGATCAGGCCCGGTAGCCCAGCACCGTCATCATCCCCGCCTCCGAGTGGTAGACGTTGTGGCAGTGGAGCATCCACAGCCCCGGATTGTCGGCGTCGAAGTCCACCGTCAGCGTCCCGTTCGGCAGCACGATCGCGGTGTCCTTGCGGGGACCGCCCGCCACGTTCGCCAGGGCGAACGTGTGGCCGTGCAGATGGACCGGGTGCCACATCGCGGTCGAGTTGGCGAGGACGAGACGGACCCGTTCGCCCGCGCGCACCGGGTGCCGCCGGTCCGCCGTGTACGGCTTCTTGTCGAACGCCCAGTCGTACTCGGCCATCCCGCCCGTCAGTTGGAGCCGGACCGTGCGGTCCGGCTCGCGGGCGGGGAGCGCCACCTCGTCCGCCGCCCGCAGCCTGTCGGCCGTCAACAGGCGGCCGTCCAGCTCCTTCGGACGGGCCGACGCGGCGGGCGCCGACCCGGCGCCCGTGCGCAGCACCGCCAGCGCGGACGCCTTCTTGCCCTCCGCCAGCGCCGTCAGCGGGAAGACGCCGTCGCCCGCCGTGACCAGGACGTCGTACCGCTCGCCCATGCCGAGCAGCAGCGCGTCCGTCGTCGCGTGCCGGACCGGGAAGCCGTCCGTGTGCGTCACCGTCATCGCGTGACCGCCGAGCGCGACCCGGAAGGCCGTGTCGCCGCCCGCGTTGATGAAACGGATGCGGATGCGGTCGCCGGGGCGGGCCCGGAAGGAGGAAGGGGCCTTCGGGGTACGGCCGTTGACGACGTAGTACGGGTAGGCCACGTCGCCCGCGTCACCGCCCAGCAGATCGCTGGTGGCGCCCATCATCATGCGGGACGGGCCGGCCGGGCCCGAGGGGCCGGGGGAGGCCGTCCCGGCCGTCGTCGACATGCCGCCCATCCCTGACATGCCGTGCCCGGAGTGGCCGGAGCCGCCGCCCATGCCCATCCCCGCGCGCAGCTCCTTCAGGACCGCGTCCGGAGTCGAGCCGTCCACCCCGTCGACCCAGTCGTCGAGGACGACCACCCACTCCTTGTCGTAGGAGAGGGGCTCCCTGGGGTCGTCGACGACGAGCGGGGCGTACAGGCCGCGGTCCTGCTGGGTGCCCGAGTGCGGATGGAACCAGTACGTGCCCGGGTGCGCGACCTTGAAGCGGTACGTGAAGTCGGCGCCCGGTGCGACCGGCCGCTGGGTGACGCCGGGGACGCCGTCCATGTCGTTGCGCAGGGCCAGGCCGTGCCAGTGCAGGGACGTGGGCTCCGGGAGGTGGTTGGCGAGGGTGAGGGCGAGGGTGTCGCCCGCGGTCACCCGCACCTCCTTGCCGGGCAGTTCACCCCCGTACGACCAGGAGTCGACGGTGCGCCCGCCCAGGTCGAGCCGGGTCGCGGCGGCGGTGAGGGAGACCTTCCGGAGCCGGCCGCCCGAGCCGCGCCGCCGCTCGGCCGCGGCGACCTCCGGGCCGGCCGGATCGACGTAGCCCGCGGGCGGCGCACCGTGGTTCGCGTGCCCGGAGTCGGAGCCCGAGCCGTCGCCGGAGCAGGCGGCCAGAACTCCCGTACCGGCCACGGCGATCGACGCGCCGAGAAGAGTGCGGCGGGTGATCCGGGAGGGCTGGGGGGATTGCGGAGTGTTGCGCATGACTGAGTCACACCTCGATGTCGGTGTCGTGCTGCGTGCTGTGCCGAACGCGTCCGCTGCTTCGGGCCTACCTGATCCGGGCAGGCCGAGGCAGCCGGGGCGCGGACCTATATGCGCAGCACCGACAGGAGCGACAACGACGTACGGGGCGGGGGAGGACGCGGGCGGTGCGCGTGGCCCGGGCCGCGCAGCGCGGGCCCGAGCGCAACTTCGGACGCGGGCGGCAGCGGCGTCGCCGCGAGCAACAGCAGCAGCGTGAAGGAGCCGAGCACCGCCAGACACACGCTCAGCGGGTCCATGCCCGTCCCGACGCCGCCCGGCTTCCCGTGCTCGTGCGCCACGACCGTAGGGGCCTCCACGACGGGCTCCGACATCGCACCGGACATCGCCATGCCGTGCTCCGACGCCATGGCGTGCCCCGTCGGATGCCCCAGCGTGTGCATCCCGACGATCCCGAGGAGCAGGGCCACGAACAGCAGCAGCCGACCGCCGGGGCGGACACCCGGGCGGCCACTCGACGGCGTGGTCGGCTGCGGCGGCACAGCCCGCACCTTACCCCCGCCAGGTATGCGCACCGGGCGGCGGATCCCTACGGCCGCACCCGCCCCACGCTCTCCCGCACCACGATGTGCGTCCCCAGCAGATGGCGCTGCTGGCTGGTGCGGCCCGCGCCGTCGAGGGCCAGGCGGACCGCCGTGCGGCCCAGTTCCTCGCCGGGGATGTGGACCGTGGTCAGGGCCGGGGTGATGTCGGCGGCGACGGGGTCGTCGTTGTAGCCGACCACCGAGATGTCCTCGGGGACCCGCAGCCCGTACTCCGCGAGCGCCTTGATCGCGGCGGCGGCGACCCGGTCGTCGCCCGCGAAGACCGCCGTGAAGTCCGGCTTCCCGTCGCGCTTGCGGAGCAGGTCGCGGATCGCCTCGTCGCCGTTGAACTGGCCGAAGCCGACGCCGTGCAGCAGCGCCTCCGAGCGCGGCACCCCGTGGTCCTCCAAGGCGCGCAGATAGCCGCGGACCCGGTCCTCGCCGGTGGTGTTGCCCGGCTGGTAGCCGATCAGCGCGATCCTGCGGTGCCCCGCGCCGAGCAGATGGCTGGTGATGGCGTGGGCGCCCGCCTCGTTGTCGTACTCGACGACGAGCGCGGGCACGTCGGGCGCGGGCGCCGGACGGCCGCACAGCACCAGGCGCGAACCGGCGGCGGCCAGCGACTGCGCGTACCGGGCCATCCGCTCCCGGTACTCGTCGTCCTCCACGACCCCGCCGACCAGCACGACCGCCTCCGCCGCCTGCTCGCGCATCATCTGCACCAGGGCCAGCTCGCGGGCCGGGTCCGCGCCCGTGGACGCCACGAGCGTGAGCCGGTCGTGCCGGGCCGCCTCCATCTCCACGCCCTGCGCCACGGCCGCGTAGAACGAACTCACCACGTCGAGCATCAGCACCGCGATGGTCTTGCGGCCCGCGCCCGCGAGCGCGCGGGCGTGCGCGTTCGCCACGTAGTCCAGGTCCTTCGCCGCGCGCAGCACCTTCGCGCGGGAGGCGGCCGAGGTCGGGTAGGAGCCCGCGAGCACCCGCGACACCGTCGCCACCGAGACGCCCGCCCGTGCCGCCACGTCCCGGATGGTGACCTTCTCGCCCACTCGTCTGTCCCCTTCGGTCTGTCGTGGTGCGGGGCGGGCCCGCCCCGCACCATCATCGCGCGCGGTCCGGATCAGTGGGCCGCCGCGTACTCCTCGCCGAACTCCTCGATGACCTTCTTTCCGCCCTGCGCCTGCCACTTGGCGTAGACGGCGTCCCAGTCGGAGAGCTTCTTGCGGCCGCTGACGATCGCGGTGACCCCGTCGTCGAAGAGCTGCTGGAGCGCGGTGCCCTGCTTGTTGTACGTGTCCGACTGGAGGCCGTAGCGGATGTTCGGCTGCATCAGCGGGACGACCTTCTTCTGCCAGGCGTGCAGCCGCTTCACGACGTCCGGGGTGCCGGGCGCGTAGAGGACCTGCGGGGCGTCGCTGAGGTACATGAACGGCACGTTGGTCTTCGACTCGACCAGGCCCAGCTCGGTGGCGATCGGGTTGTTGTCCTTGTCCCGCTTGAAGTGCGTGCCCTCCAGGCCGAAGTGGGTGAGCTCGTACTCCTCGGTGCCGAACGGCGCGGCCAGGTAGTCGAGGACGCGCAGGATCAGCTCGATCCGGTCCTTCGACGCCTTCTTGATGACGGTGGTGCCGAAACAGCCCTGGCTCTGCTGGTAGCGGGTGGTCGCGCCGTCGACCGTGTACGGCACGAACGCGTCCAGGTCGAAGGCGTCCTTGATGCCCTGCGCGGCGCCCGGGTAGGCGAGGAAGCCGTCGGTCATGGACAGCACCGAGCCGTTCCAGAACTGCGTCTTCAGGTCGACCTGGGAGACCGAGGTGGCCTCTGGGTAGTACGAGCCCTGCGCGCGCAGCTTCGTCAGGTACTCCAGGGTCGCCCGGAACTCGTCGGAGGCGCCCCAGTGCACCGCCTTGCCGCCCTCGATCGCGAACTCGTTCGGCGCGCCGAACCAATTGGCGTGCGTCTTGTAGCCGAAGTACGAGGTCGTCGACGCGCCCAGCGCCCACTTCTTGCCGCTGGTGCCCGCCTTGGCCATCGCCGTGAAGTCGTCGGAGGTCATGCCCGGCTGGTAGCCGGCCTTCGTCAGTGCCCCGCGGTTGAAGTACAGGGTGTCCTGCGGCTTGGGCCGCTCGACGGGGATGCCGTAGATGCGGCCGGAGACCCGGCCCATGCCCTCCCAGGCGTAGGTGGGGATGCCGGCCAGGTTCGGGTACTTCGCGACGGCGTCGCCCGACAGGTACTCGGTGAGGTCGGCGCACCGGGTCTTCATGAACTGGGCCTGGCGCGGCAGGACGTAGCCGCCGCCGAGGTTGATGACGTCGGGGATGTCGTCCCCGGCGAACACGGTCGCCATCTTGGCGCGGTAGTCGGCGTCGGCGACCACGGTGAACTCGACCTCGACGCCCAGCGCCTCGTTGACCGCCGCCCAGTACTTGTTCTGCGCCGCGGGCTTGGGCGGGGTGCCGTACGTGATGGTCATGACTCTGATCTTCTGCTTGCCGGTGCCCGGCTTCTCCGCGACCGCCTTCACCAGGTCGGACGGATAGCGGGTGAAGCCGGCCTGCACGCCCTCGGCGGTCGCGGCCAGGTCCGGCGCCGCGCCCTTCGAAGGGGTGTACGTGGGCCAGGCCGCCGCCTTCTTGCCCGCGTTGGAGACGTCGCCGCCGCCCGCGGTCTCGGTGGAGCAGGCGGTCAGCACGGAGGGGGCGGCCAGCGCGGCGCCGCCGACGGCGATGGAGCGCAGCAGAGTACGGCGCGAGAGGTTCGCGGACATGGTGGAGAACCCTTCTGGGGTGAGGTGTCGGGGGCTCAGCTCTTGATGGCGCCGGTGAGCACGCCCTTGGTGAAGTACTTCTGGAGGAAGGGGTAGACGATCAGGATCGGCACGGTCGCGATCACGAGGACGGCCATCTGCGTCGTCTGCGGCGCCGAGACCATGCCCGCCTCGCTCAGGCCCGTGTCGGCGATCTGGGCGCCCCCGATCACGTACATGCGCAGCACCTGCGACAACGGCCAGTGGTCGGACTCCAGGTAGATGGAGGCGTTGAACCAGGAGTTCCAGTAGCTGACCGCGTAGAAGAGGCCGACGACCGCGAGGGCGGCCTTCGACAGCGGCAGCGCGATCCGCCAGAACGTGGCCCAGTCACCGGCCCCGTCGAGCCGGGCCGCCTCGTACAGCTCCTCCGGGATGCCCTGGAAGAAGCCGCGCAGGACGACCAGGTTGAAGACGTTGATGAGGACCGGCGCGACGATCGCCGCGTACATGTTCTCCAGGCCGAGCCCCTTGACCAGCAGGAACGCCGGGATCATGCCGGGCGGGAAGAGGAACGTGAACAGCACGAGCAGCAGCACGGGCTTGCCGCCGAAGACGCCGGGGCGGCTGAGCGCGTAGGCGAGGCACGCGGTGCACGCCAGCGACAGGAACGTGCCGACGACGGTGATGGCGACGCTCACGCCCAGCGCGTGCGTCACGATGCCGCCGGAGAGGATGTTCCGGTACGCGCGCAGGCTCGGGTCGGTCGGCCACAGCACCCAGCCGCCGTTGGCCACGACCTCCTGGTTGGAGGCGAGCGACGTGGAGACGATCACCAGGAACGGTACGAGGACGAGCGCGAGCAGGACGAGCACCGCGAGGCCCTTGGCGGCCTTGGTGACGGGCTTCGGCCTCTCCCGCCACGCCGGACGGACTGCGGTGCTCACTTGTAGACCCCCTGCTCGCCGAGCTTGTGCGCGATGCGGTTGGCGACGTAGACGAGGAGGGCGCCGACCAGGCCCTTGAAGAGGCCGGCCGCGGCGGCGTAGCCGGTGTCGCCGCCGACGATGCCCTGCCAGTAGACGAAGGTGTCGAGGACCTCGCCGACCTCCGGGCCCACCGACTGCCGCTGGAGCAGCATCTGTTCGAAGCCGACGGAGAGGATGTCGCCGAGCCGCATGATGAGCAGCAGGACGACGATGGGCCGGATCGAGGGCAGCGTGACGTGCCAGAAGCGGCGCCAGGGTCCGGCCCCGTCGATGGCGGCGGCCTCGTACTGCTGCTCGTCGACCTGCATCAGCGCGGCCAGGAAGATGATGGTGCCCCAGCCGGCGTCCTTCCAGATCACCTCGGCGACGACCAGCGGCCGGTAGGCGTCCGGGTTGCCGATGATGTCGACGGTGTGCAGGCCCGAATCGCTGAGGAAGCTGTTCAACAGGCCCGTGTCGGACAGGACTTGCTGGAACAGGGCGACCACGATCACCCACGACAGGAAGTGCGGCAGGTAGACCACGGACTGTACGAAGCGGCGCACGAGGTCCGAGGTCAGGCTGTGCAGCAGCAGCGCGATCGCCAGCGGCACGGGGAAGTAGAAGGCCAGTTGCAGCACGGCGATGTAGAGGGTGTTCCACGTCGCGTGCCAGAAGTCCGGGTCGGCGAACATCCGGCTGAAGTTGCCGAAGCCGACCCAGGGACTGCCCCACAGTCCGGCGAACGGGTCGTACTCCTTGAACGCCACGACGTTGCCCACGAAGGCGCCGTAGTGGAAGACCAGGAAGTACAGCAGGCCCGGGACCATGAGCAGCAGCAGCGTACGGCTGCCGTGAAACCGTTTCCACACCGAATCACGCGGGCTTATCCCGCCAGTTGACCCGTTTTGTGGCCCGTCAGGGGGCTCCACCACCCCGGTCTCGGGCCTTTCCTTCGCCACCGTGGGCACGGGAACCCCTCCGTCGTTGGAACAAGGTGAGCGGGAATCTAAAACGGTTACAGAAGCCGGTCAACCCCCTTGGCCCCATGAACTATTGGTCCCGTGCAGGACTGGCGCTCAGCTCGCTGACACGCTTTAGTAACCGGTTACATAGACAGTCGAGGACAAGAGGTGGGACCGAGTGACGACGGCATACCGACCGACCGCGGCGCTGGCCATGGGTGCCGAGGTGGTGGAGCGGGTCTTCCCGCCGGGGCTGCGCGCGCGGCTCGGCCGGAGCGTGCGGCTCGCCCCGCGCCTGCTGACCGGACCGCTCGACGGCCCCGGCGCGGCCGAGGTGCTCGCCACCACGGAGGTCCTGGTCACCGGCTGGTCCTGCCCGCCGCTCACGACCCAAGTGCTGTCCCGCGCACCGCGGTTGAAGGCCGTCGTGCACGCGGCGGGCTCGGTGCGGCCGCTGGTCACGGACGCGGTGTGGGAGCGCGGCCTGCTGGTGTCGTCGGCGGCCGACGCCAACGCCGGGCCGGTCGTCGCCTTCACCGTCGCCGCGGTCACCTTCGCGGCGAAGAACGCACTGGCCACTGCGGCCCGCTATGCCGGTGCCTGGCCGCGCTTCGACGAGCGCAGCGGGTCGGACGGCTGCACGGTGGGCGTCATCGGGGCGTCCCGGATCGGCCGCCGGGTGATCGAGGCGCTGCGCGCGGACGCGGCGGGCTACCGGATCCTGCTGTGCGACCCGTACGTCGACGAGGCGGAGGCCGCCCGGCTCGGCGCGGAGCTGACGGATCTCGCCGGGCTGTGCCGGCGCAGCGCCGTCGTCAGCGTGCACGCGCCCGAACTCCCGGAGACGCGCGGGCTGATGAGCGCCGGGATGCTCCGCCTGATCCCCGACGGCGGCACGCTGGTCAACACCGCGCGCGGCTCACTGGTCGACACCGAGGCGCTGGCCGCCGAGTGCGCGGGGGGCCGTCTCTCGGCCTTCCTCGACGTCACCGAGCCGGAGCCGCTGCCCGCCGGGCATCCGCTGCTCACGCTGCCGAACGTGCTGGTCACTCCGCACATCGCCGGGGCGCAGGGCACCGAGGTGGAGCGACTCGGGCGGTTCGCCGTGGAGGAGGTGGAACGCTTCGTCGCCGGGCGGGAGCTGGCCGGGCTGATGTCGCGGGGGGATCTGGCGCGGGTTGCTTGATCGCGGGTGGATTGGTGCGGGCCCGTCGCGCGGTTCCCCGCGCCCCTGGGTTGTCGGTCGGGTGCGGGCCGGTGGGGCTTCTCGCGCAGTTCCCCGCGCCCCTACGGGGCGCGCCCCTGGAGATCGCGCACGCGGTGCGCATCTCCAGGGGCGCGGGGAACTGCGCGGCCAGCCACCACCGGCCCGCAGTCCACCAGCTACCGAACCATCAGTGCCGGCGGAAGGACGACACGTACCCCGGCGCCGGCGACCCGACCCCGGTGACGTCGTCGTAGCCGCGAACGGCCTTCAGCGAGGCGTCCTTGCCCAGGCTGCGCACAGACGTGAGCAGCCCGTCGGCGGCGTCGTACCCGTTGGCGAAGTCCACGCGGGCCACGGCGAGGTTCTTGCCGGTCGGCTTGTCCGTCACGTCGTGGTAGATCGAGGACCCGTAACGGTCGTAGATCGCCGGGTTGGCGAAGCCGATGGCCCGCCCGCCCCGCGTCTGCTGCGCCAGCGCCTGAACGCCCGCGATCACCGGAGCCGCCAGCGACGTACCGCCGATGCGGTACTCGTCGTAGCCGAGCGAGCCGTCGGGCAGGGTCTGCGTCTGGCCCACCAGGAAACCGGTGTTGGGGTCCGCGACGGCCGAGATGTCGGGCACGACACGGTTGCTGCCGCCGTTGGCCGACGACAGCGACTTCGGCACGACGCCCTTCTGGTAGAAGGGCTGCGCGACGGTCTTGCTGGTGCCGCCGCCCGCGCCGGAGGTGTAGGCGCCGGGGAAGCCGGTCCAGCTCTTGCCGTCGTCCGACAGGTTCGCCTTGAGCGTGCCCCAGCCGGTCTCGAACTGGTACTTGTCGTGCTTGCCGACGGCCAGCGAGGTACCGCCGACCGCGGTCACCCACGCCGAGTTGGCCGGGGTGTCGACCTGCTTCGTACCGGTGTTGGCGACCTCGTCGCCGTTGTCGCCGGAGGAGAAGTAGAAGCCGATGCCCTGGATCGCGCCGAGCTGGAACACCTGGTCGTAGGCGGTGGCCAGTTCGGGCGTCTGGTTGGCCTCGATGTCGCCCCACGAGTTGGAGACGATGTCGGCCAGGTGCTTGTCGACGATCTTGTGGAGCGAGTCCAGCAGGTCGTCGTCGTAGCAGGACGCGGCACCCACGTACGTGATGTCGGCCTGCGGGGCGACGGCGTGCACGGCCTCGACGTCGAGGGTCTCCTCGCCGTACCAGCCGGAGGCGCCGCACTCCTCGGTCTTCGTGTAGTTCTTCGGCAGGACCTGCTTCAACTGGCCCTTGCCGTACGGCGCGTCACCGTTCTTGGCCGCGTACTGCTTGGCGTCCTTCTCGATGTACGGCGAGGCGTAGGCGTCCGTGATGGCGACCCGGACCCCCTTGCCGGTGGCCTTGCCCGCGCCGTAGGCCGCCCGCAGCTGCTTGCCCGTGTAGCCCTTGACGGCGTACGGGATCTTCTGGCCGTAGGCCGAGGGCAGCGTCGAGCCGGTCTTGGAGCCGTAGTACGAGGAGAACGGTCCCGCGTTGCGGAACACCGCGTCCGGCGGCGGCAGTTCGTCCTTCTTGGTCGCCTTGTGCGGGGCGCTGTCCAGACCCGTCACGGTGAGCACGGCGCCGTCCAGCGAGGCCGGCACGGAGGCGGTGCCGGAGGGGGCGCGGTAGGTGTGCTTGCCCTTGGCGTAGTTGTGCAGCTGGGTGCCGAAGGCGCGCTCGGTGGCGGCCACGTCACCCGAGACGGAGACGTAGTGCGCCGTGGTGCCGGTGACCGTCAGACCGGAGTCCTTCAGCCACTGCGTGACCTCGGCGACCTGCGCCTTGGTCGCGCCGAAGCGGGCCTGTGCCTGGGCGGCGGTCAGATATTTGCCGTACGAGGCCGACGACGGGTCGGACACGGCCCGTGCGTACGCGGCCAGCCCCTTGGCGTCCCGGCCGGCCAGGTACACGCGGGCGGTGACCTTGTTGCCGTTCGCGGTGGCGCCCTGGTCCGCGGAGTTCGTGGCCCACGCCGGCTTGGTGCCGGTGAGGTGGTCGCGGGCGGTCGCGGCGTCGGCCGGGGTGGCGATCGCGAGAGCACCGGCGACCAGCGGCAGTGTCGCTGCGATGGCGACACCGGCGCGGTGGCGGCGTATGCCGCTGTTGGATCTCATAGTGGAAACCCCCTGGGTGAGGTGCACGTGTAATGCACACGCAGAGGGGTCCCACTCTCGTCACGAACCGTTCACGCGGGGGGAATGGATAGATCAAGAAGCCGTCAAGTCGGATCAACTCGGGCCGAGATGAACCGATTTGGGACTCAGGGTGCCGGGGGCTCGGCGCCCCGCTCCTTCAGCATCCCCGTCATCAGATCGATCTCGGACCGCTGCGCGGCCACCATCCCGCGCGCCAGGCGCCGTTCGGCCCCCACCTCGCACCGCTCGACGCAGCCCTGGGCCATGTGCACACCGCCCTTGTGGTGGGCGATCATCAGCCGCAGGAACATCACCTCGGCGGATCTCCCGTGCGCCTTGCGCAGTTGGGCGAGCTGGGTGTCGGTCGCCATGCCCGGCATCAGCGCGCCGTCCTCACCGGCCGGCATGTCGCCCATGCCCATCCAGGCCATCGGCCCCTTCTCCGACACCTTCGGCAGCTCCCACAGGTCGAGCCAGCCGAGCATCATGCCCCGCTGGTTGGCCTGCGTCTGCGCGATGTCGTAGGCGAGCCGGCGCACCTCCACGTCGTCGGTCGCGTCGCGCACGATGTACGCCATCTCGACCGCCTGCTGGTGGTGCACGGACATGTCACGGGCGAACCCGGCGTCCGCCGACTCCGCCGCGGGCACCTTGAGGTCCTTCGGCCCGCCGTCGCCGTCGGCCACCGCGAAGCTGACGGCGCCCGCCGTGACGGCCAGCGCCGCCACGGCCGACACCAGCCATCCGGTACGGCGCCTCACCGGCTCACCCATCCCGTACGGCGCCTCACTGTCCGAGACCGCCGGTGCAGGGCGCGCCCATCTCGGGCGTCTGCTCGCCCTGCACGAACGTCGCGAAGAACTTCGCGGCCGCCGGGTCGCTCGCCGACTTCACCGTGCGCTGGTGACCCCAGGCGCTCAGCATGATCGGGTCCTTCTGGTCGGCGATCGGGCTCATCAGCATGTACGGCGTCTGCTTGACCTTCGCGGCCAGCGCCTTGACGTCCGCCTCCGGCGCCTTGTCGTTGTACGTCACCCAGACGGCGCCGTGCTCCAGGGAGTGCACCGCGTGCTCGTTCGCGAGGGGCTTTTCGTATACGTCGCCGTTGCAGTTCATCCACACCTGGTTGTGGTCCCCGCCGACCGGCGGGTTCATCGGGTAGGTGGGCTTGCCCCCGACGTGATTACGGCCGAGCTTGCCGCTCCAGGTGCCCACGCCGTCCTTGGCGTAGGTGAAGTGCCCCGCGGACTTCGCGGGCGGCTTGGCGTCGTCGGACCCCTTGTCGGAGTCCCCGCCCCTGGTCACCGCCCACGCGCCTACTCCTATCAGGGCGGCCACGACGACCGTGCTCACCGAGATGACGGCGATCCGGCCGCGCCGGGCGCGGGCGCGCTCGGCACGGCGCATCTCCTCTATGCGTTCCCTGCGGTCCGTGGCGGAGGGAGCGGAGGTGTTCTTGGCGGATCCCATGGCAAGTCCTTATGAGAAAAGGATGAGACGGGGCTGGCCCGCTGATCGTAGTGGGGAACGAGGTGCCTTGGGAGCACGCGGTACGGGCCCGCTGTCGAGCCGAGGGCGAACGGCAGGCACTATGGCCGAAGGGGGTCCAGCAGGCACTATGAGTGCGACACCGGCCGGTCAATGACGATCATGGTCGGCAACGCGCTCGAAACGGGCGTGTGGTGGGATGTGACCAGGCCCTTTTACGGTTTCTTTTCGAGGTCCCCCCGATGGCGCCCGCGGGCGTGGGAGCAGGCGGCCTGACCAGCAAGGATGGGTGGAAGCGGAAGATGGACAAGCAGCAGGAATTCGTGCTCCGTACCTTGGAGGAGCGCGACATCCGGTTCGTACGCCTGTGGTTCACGGACGTTCTCGGCTTCCTCAAATCGGTGGCCGTGGCCCCGGCCGAGCTGGAGCAGGCCTTCGACGAGGGCATCGGCTTCGACGGCTCGGCCATCGAGGGCTTCGCGCGTGTCTACGAGTCCGACATGATCGCCAAGCCGGATCCGGGCACCTTCCAGGTCCTGCCGTGGCGCGCCGAGGCCCCCGGCACCGCCCGCATGTTCTGCGACATCCTGATGCCCGACGGCTCGCCGTCCTTCGCGGACCCGCGCTACGTCCTGAAGCGCGCCCTCGCCAAGACCTCCGACCTCGGCTTCACCTTCTACACCCACCCCGAGATCGAGTTCTTCCTGCTGAAGGACAAGCCCCTCGACGGCAGCCGTCCGGTGCCGGCCGACAACTCCGGCTACTTCGACCACACCCCGCAGAACGTCGGCATGGACTTCCGCCGCCAGGCGATCACCATGCTCGAATCCATGGGCATCTCGGTCGAGTTCAGCCACCACGAGGGCGCCCCGGGCCAGCAGGAGATCGACCTCCGGTACGCCGACGCGCTCTCCACGGCGGACAACATCATGACGTTCCGCCTGGTCATGAAGCAGGTCGCGCTGGAGCAGGGGGTCAATGCGACGTTCATGCCGAAGCCCTTCTCGGAGTACCCGGGCTCGGGCATGCACACCCACCTCTCCCTCTTCGAGGGCGACCGCAACGCGTTCTACGAGTCCGGCGCCGAGTACCAGCTCTCCAAGGTCGGCCGCTCCTTCATCGCGGGCCTGCTGAAGCACGCGGCGGAGATCTCGGCCGTCACGAACCAGTGGGTCAACTCCTACAAGCGCATCTGGGGCGGCTCCGAGCGCACCGCGGGCGCCGGCGGCGAGGCCCCCTCGTACATCTGCTGGGGCCACAACAACCGCTCGGCCCTCATCCGGGTCCCGATGTACAAGCCCGGCAAGACCGGCTCGGCCCGCGTCGAGGTCCGCTCGATCGACTCCGGCGCCAACCCGTACCTCACCTACGCCGTCCTCCTGGCCGCCGGCCTCAAGGGCATCGAGGAGGGCTACGAACTCCCGCCGGGCGCCGACGACGACGTCTGGGCCCTCTCCGACGCCGAACGCCGCGCGATGGGCATCGAACCCCTCCCGCAGAACCTCGGCGAGGCCATCGCCCTGATGGAACGCTCGGAACTGGTCGCGGAGACGCTGGGCGAGCACGTGTACGACTTCTTCCTGCGCAACAAGAAGCAGGAGTGGGAGGAGTACCGCTCGGAGGTCACGGCGTTCGAGCTGCGGAAGAATCTGCCGGTGCTGTAGGCGCAGGTCAGAGCACTTCTCGCGCACTTCCCGAGAGGGCCCACGGTCGCCGACCGTGGGCCCTCTCGGCTGTCCGACCGTGGCCGGCGGTGGTTCCTCCAGCTCCGCAACGTCCGCAAGGCCATGATCAGTCGCGAGAGATGTAAGCCGCGATGAACATGTCCAGGAGTCCGTCGACGGCGGCTTCGTCGATGGGGCGGTCCGACACCAACGCTCGGTAGTAGAGGGCGCCGCACAGCACTTCGGCGGCGAAGGTGAGGTCTACGCCGGCGGTCAGTTCACCGGCGTGCTGCGCGAGGGTGATGCGGCGCAGGGTGCTGTCCTCGACGGAGGCGAGGAACCGTTCGTGGATGGTCGCCCGTAGCGCGGGGTCGGCCTGCGCTTCGGCGATCAGGGCTCGGTAGACGGGACCGATGGGCGGGGTGCTCAGCACGCCGGACGAGCGGATGAACTGTTCGCGCAGGTCGGAGCGGACGTCCCCGGTACTTCGGTAGTCCAGGTCGCTGACCCAGACGTGGCTGAGCGCATCGAGCAGGAGTGCGGGCAGGGACGTCCAGCGACGGTAGATCGTGTGCTTGCCGACGCCGGCCCGCTGGGCGATGGCCTTGACGTTCAGCCCCGCGTAGCCGACCTCGGCCGCCAGATCGAGGGTGACCTGCAGGATTTCCTCGGTCCTGACGGCTCCTCTGCGTCGTGGTGCGGCGGCGGGCTCAGTCATGCGCACCATCCTATCGGCACCCGAAGTGCCGTTGACAGCCGCCGTGCGCGATGGCATTCTCTCGGCCGTAACGGAACACAGGGTGCCGTTACGGGTTCGTGGTGGGAGAACCACTGCACCTGCCGCTCACCGACGATCACGCCCGACCGCCTTGCTTACCAGCGGCGACAGGCCCCGCAACGCCATGAGGGGAAACCATCTTGCAGATCACCGCGTCCACCGTCCCGCTCACCGTCGACGACGCGGCAGTGGACCTCGTCCTGCTCGCACGCGGCAACGAGGTGCTGCCCGCCGACCAGCGCGACCAACACGCGTCCGGCCCGATTCCCGCAAAGGACTTCGGCCTTGTCACCTGACCCGACCACCGTTCACCCGCTGCCCGCACACGACCGCGTGGTGTTCCTGAAGCCACTGGTCACCTCGCCGAACATCGACGTGGGCGAGTACACGTACTACGACGATCCGGACGGTGCCACGGACTTCGAGCACCGCAACGTCCTCTACGCCTACGGGCCTGAACGCCTGTCCATCGGCAGATACTGCGCGATCGCCGCGGGCACCACCTTCTTGATGGCCGGGGCGGAGCATCCGGCGATGGGGGTGTCGACGTACCCGTTCACCATGTTCGGCGGCCGGTGGGCAGAACAGACCCTGGACATCGTCACCGCGATGCCCAGCCGCGGCGACACGACCGTCGGCAACGACGTCTGGTTCGGCCACCGGGCGACCGTCATGCCCGGCGTGCGGATCGGCGACGGCGCCATCATCGCCGCCGGTGCGCTGGTCACCGCCGACGTTCCGCCCTACACGATCGTCGGCGGCAGCCCGGCCAGGCCGATCCGGCAGCGCTTCGACGACGCCGACATCGAACGGCTTCTGCGCGCGGCGTGGTGGGACTGGCCCGTCGGTCTGGTCACCGAGCACACCCGCACCATCATGGCCGGGACACCGGCCGACATCGAACGCGTCGCCACCGAACACGGTTTGGGGAAGCCCCTGTGACCCAGGTGTCCATCGAGGAGCCCACGAGTCACCGGCTCGACCCCGACTGCGGGCCGACCGGCATATGGACCGTCGGCCTCCGTTCGAGGGGGCTCGGATCCGGTCAGGATTCGAGAAGCGACAGGCCATCGCCGGGGCTAACTTGAGATTCATGGACCTCACCATTCATACGACCGCCCTCCCGCACGACGACCCCGACGCCTCCCTCGTCTTCTACCGGGACGTGCTCGGGTTCGAGGTGCGCAGTGATGTCGGGCAGGGGGCGATGCGGTGGATCACCGTCGGGCCGCCGAATCAGCCGGAGACCTGTATTTTGCTGGCGCCGCCCGCCGCCGACCCCGGGGTCACCGACGAGGAGCGGCGCACCATCACCGAGATGATGGCCAAGGGGACGTACGGGTGGATCATGCTGGCCACCCGCGACCTCGACGGTGTCTTCGACAAGGTGCAGGCCGCCGACGCCGAGGTGGTGCAGGAGCCGACCCGGCAGCCCTACGGCGTCCGGGACTGCGCCTTCCGCGACCCCGCCGGGAACATGGTCCGGATCCAGGAGATCGACGGCTCCGCCGGCAAGGGCTGAGGCCGCCGTGTGCCCACCCGCCTGGCGGCAGGCCCTGATCGCCGCGCAGCACCTGCGGGACCTGGCCCGGCTGCGCCGGGTCCGCGACCGCATCGACCGGGAGTGCGCCCGGCCCCTGGACGTCGAGGCGCTGGCCCGCGCGGCCGGTCTGCCCGGACGGCAGCTCAGCCGCGAGTTCACCGCGGCCTACGGCAGGTCCCCGTACGCGTACGTCACCGCGCGCCGCGCCCAGCGCGCCGCGGTTCTGAGACACCACACGACCCTGGAGGGGCAGAGAACATGAGCGCGAACACGAGCACCGGACAACAAGGGGCCTTCTCGGCGGAGGAGCGGGCCGCGATGAAGGAGCGCGCCAAGGAGGCCAAGGCCGCCCGCCCGCGTGGCGCCAAGGCCGACACCGAGGCCGACTGTCTCGCGAAGATCGCCGAGATGGAGGGCACCGACCGCGTCCTCGCCGAGGGCATCCATGCCCTGGTCAAGGCGAACGCGCCGGAGCTGATCGCCAAGACCTGGTACGGCATGCCCGCCTACGCCCAGCCGGGCAAGGGCGGCAAGCTGATCTGCTTCTTCCAGCCCGCCGCGAAGTTCAAGGCGCGCTACGCCACCCTCGGCTTCGACGGCGCCGCGGCCCTCGACGACGGGACGATGTGGCCGACCGCGTTCGCGCTCACGGAACTGACCCCCGACGCCGAGACCCGGATCGCCGCGCTCATCAAGCAGGCGGCCGGCTGACCGTCAGGACGCGGGCGTGATGGCGTCCCGCAGCGGCACCTCGGCCCGTCGGCGGTACTCCTGCACCGACCAGCCGTTGCCGTCGGGGTCGGTGAAGTGCATGAACGTACCGCCGTCGTCCGCCCCGAAGGACACCGGCTCCGACACCTCCACGCCCCGGCCGGTCAGCTCGTCCCGCGCCGCCTTGATGTCGCTCACGACCAGTTGCAGGCCGTGGTAGGTGCCGGGTACGGGGGTGCCGGTCGGGATCGGCACCCCCGCCGCCAGCACGATCGAGCACCCCGAGCCGGGCGGGGTGAGCTGCACGATCCGGGAGCCCGGCGTCAGCTCCCGGTCCACGTCGCAGTGGAAGCCGACCTTGTCGACGTAGAAGGACTTCGCCCGGTCGATGTCCGAGACGGGCAGCGGGATCACTTCGAGGGTCATCTCCATCGGTCAAAGGTATGCGGGGGAGACGCCTGCCGTCAGGAGTCTGCGCGGCGCGCCCGAACCGTCCGCCGGGACGGTGTAGAGGTCGGCGCCGTAGTCGCCGGGCAGCGCGTAGGTCAGGTGCCGGTCGTCGCTCCACACCGCCTGGTCGTCGACGCTGCGGGACTCGGCCACCGCGGTCTCGCGCATCGTGGCCAGGTCGAGGACGTACAGGTGCCAGGGCGCGTCGGCGGGCAGTCCGTCGACGCGCTTCTTGTACGCGATCCGGGTGCCGTCGGGGGAGAGCGACGGGCACTCGACGTTGCCGTGCAGGGTGGTGACCGTCCGGGTGCGCAGGTCGCCGCGGACCAGGTACGTCCTGCCGTGCGTGGCGAGCGTCGCGTAGAAGTGGCGGTCGTCGGCGGCGAAGGTGACGCCCCAGAAGTTCACGTCGGCGGCCCGGTAGGGGTGCCCGTCCTTGACGATGCGGTACGTCTCAAGTGTCGGTGTCAGCTTGCCGGTCGACGTGTCGAGGATCGCGGCACGCGTGGAGAAGTTCGTGCCCGCGTAGCTGTCGCCGCCGACGAACGCCGTCCAGGCCGCGTACCGTCCGCTCGGCGAGACCCGGGCGCGGGAGGGGATGCCGGGGACGGCGTAGTGGGCCTTCTCGTGGAGGGCTGAGTCCAGCAGCGTGGCGCGGTAGGTGTCCGCGAGGGCGCCGTGGACGGCCTGGAGGCAGATGCCGGTGCCCGAAGCGGCGTAGAAGCGCAGGCACTTGAGCCCGGTGGCGGTCGCCCGGCGCGGGCCCGAGGGCGCGTTCGCCGGCGTGGTCGCCAGCTCGTCGCGGTGCGGGCCCCAGGCCATGTTCCGGAACACCAACCGATGCTCACCCGAACGCAGTTGTACCTGTCCCGAGGTGACGGCGGGGCCGCCGGGGCGGGCCTGGTCGCGACGGTCGGCGCGGGCCGAGGCGTGCAGCACGGCGGCGGTGGCGACCGCCGCGAGGGCGAGGACCGCCGCGATCAGGACGGTGAGCTTGGTGCGGGTCGTCGTGCGGTCGGTCGTCGGGCGTTCAGCGGTCGAGCGGTCGGGCGTCGTGCCGTCGGTCGTCATGCGGTCGCTTTCGTCGGGGCCGGGCGCAGGAGGCAGACGGCGGTCACGCCGCCGATCAGCAGGACCGCCGCGCAGGACAGCGCCGTCCGGTCGCCCCACGCCGTCCAGGCCGCGCCGAACCCGAGGGAGCAGCCGAAACGGGCCGCTGCCTGCCCGGTCTGGACGACCGCGAGGCCGGAACCGCGGTGCTCCTCCGGGATGCCGGCCGAGGCCGCGGCCATCAGGACGCCGTCCGTCGCCGCGTAGAACGTGCCGTGCAGCAGCAGGATCGCGCAGGGCAAAGCGGGGCTGTGCGCGTGCGTGAGCAGCAGCGCGTACACCGCGAGCAGGGCGAGGTGTCCGCCGACGAACACCGGCCAGGCGCCGACCCGGTCCGAGAGGCGGCCCAGCGGGGCGGCCAGCAGGAGGAACGCGGCGGCGGTGCCCAGCGGGAGCAGGGCGAACCAGCGTTCCGGCACGCCCAGTTGGCGCTGGAGGACGAGGTAGACGAAGGCGTCGCTGACCGTGGCCAGGCCGAGGAGGGTCGCGCAGGCGGTGGGCCGGAGCAGCAGCTTCCAGTGGAGCCTCTTTGGCGATTGAGGAGCGGGGTCCGGGGCGGAGCCCCGTGTCCTGGGCACGAAGAGGAGCAGCACCACGACTCCGAGCACCGCCACGCAGAAGCTCACCGTGAACACGGCGTCGTACCCGTCGACCGTCCGCCGCAGGATCAGAAAGGCCACCAGCGGACCGAGCAGCGCGCCCGCGGTGTCCATCGCCCGGTGCACACCGAAGGCGCGCCCCCGAGTCTCCGGCGTGCTCGACAGGGAGATCAGCGCGTCGCGGGGCGCGGTGCGCAGGCCCTTGCCGATGCGGTCGGCGGCGAGCACCGCGCCGATCAGGGGCAGCGTCCCGGCGAGCAGCAGCAGTGGCTTGCAGAGGGCGGAGAGCCCGTAGCCGATGACCGCCACCGTCTTGTGCCGGCCGCCGCCGCTGTCCGCGAACCGGCCGCCGACCAGCCGGACCAGCGCCGAGAACCCGTTGTAGACGCCGTCGAGGAGGCCGAAGCCGAGCGGGCTCAGGCCGAGCCCGGCGACGAGGTACAGCGGCAGCACCGCCGTGACCATCTCCGACGACACGTCCGTGATGAGACTGACCGTGCCGAGCGCGAACACGGTGGAGCCCACGGCGCGCCGCCGCCCGGCCGGGGGCCGGACGGCGGGCTCCGCGGACACCGGCGCCGTACCGCTCGCGCGCGAGTCCGCTACGTACATGTCAGGACGTCCAGATGCCGGTGATGTCCTTGGCCGACGCCGCGTTGCCCGCGTGCGAGGTCAGGCCGTGCATGTCCTCCAGGGTGCGCAGCAGGTCGTAGTGGTTGTACGTCGTCGAGGACGTGGCACCCGGGGTGACCTGCTGCCCGTAGAGAACGGTGGGGATCTTGTTGCCGCTGAGGCGGTTGTCCTCGTCGAAGGTGACGACGAGGAGGCTGTTGTGGGTCTTGGCCCAGGTCGCGTACGCGCCGAGCTTGTTCTTCAGCCAGGTGTCACCGGTGGACACCGAGCAGTCGTGCATGTCGCTGCACAGGTTCGGGACGACGTACGAGACCTGGGGCAGCGTCGAGTAGTCGGTCGGGAACTGGGCGAAGGTCTTCGCCGACGAGGTCGGGACGTTGCTGAACCCGAACCAGGGGTTGTGCTTGCGGGCGTAGTCGCCGGAGGAGCAGGTGGTCGAACCCTGGCTCGGCAGCGTCTCGTTGTAGCTGCCCCACGTCTTGCCCGCGGCGATCAGCTCCGAGGCGAGGTTCGGGGCGGAGGAGAAGCCGGGCGTGTAGCAGCTGTCGTCCGTGATGCCCTGGGTGGAGCCGGAGAACATCGCGAAGTAGTTGGGCTGGCTGGGGTGCGTCTCGGCGTACGAGGCCGTCAGGTTGGCGCCGCCGGACTTCAGGCTGTTGATGTACGGCGCGCTGGAGGAGCCGATGACCTGGCTGTACGCGTGGTTCTCGAAGACCACGACGATCGTGTGGTCGGGGGTGGGCACGGTCGCCGCGGCGTGGGCGGACGAGCCGCCGCCGAGCGCGAGCCAGCTGCCCGCGGCGGCGGCCGTCAGCGCGAGGGCCGACAGGAACGCCTTGCCGCGGATGCGGACGGGAACAGTGCTGGTACTGCCGGGCACGTGGGACCTCCGATGTGGGGGAGGGGGACGGGGGGACCTGGCGGTGCGAGCAGAGCATGCACACGCCAAGTCGCCGCGGTGTCACGTGTTCCGGTGCGGCCGGGTGAAGCGTCGGTGAATCCTCGGCGCCCCCGGACCCGCTCTCGGCCTGCTCTCAGCGCTCCGCGAGCGGCGCCGGCGCCTCCTGCACCGTCCACCCGTTCCCGTCCGGGTCGCTGAAGAACAGGAAGGAGTTCCACTCCTCGCCGGGCCCGTCCTCCCAGCCGCCCGGCCCCGCGTGCCGCACCGGCGACACGTCCACGCCGCGCGCCACGAGTTCGGCGTGCGCGGCCGCGATGTCGGTGACGCACAGCTGGAGCCCGCTGAGCGAGCCGGGCTCCATGCCCCGCTGTCCGGGGGCGCCGGGCAGCCCCTGCGTCAGCGAGACGGAGCAGCGCGAGCCGGGCGGGGTCAGCTGTACGACGCGGATGCCGGGAGCCACCTCACGGTCGAGGTCCACCTTGAAGCCGACCTTGTCGGCGTAGAAGTCCTTGGCGCGGTCCACGTCCGACACGGGGAGCACGACGACTTCCAGGGTCCATTCCATGGCCTGTCCTTCCTGAGACACGCACGGGCCTACGAGGGATCGTCCCTCGGAAGGGGGGACCGCGCGGCCGCTCACGACTCATCGGACCAGCACGTTGAGCAGTAGGCTCAGCATCACTTGGTGATCGAACAGGAGGCCGGGCGATGTCGGTGCCGCAGGGGAGAAGGAGCAGCACGTTCACGCGGCTGCTGCGGCACGGATTCACCGATCCGTCCGGCGCCGAGCGACTGCTGGACGCCGAGGCACTGTCCGCGGTGCGCTCCGACCCGCTGCTCCTGGACGCGCTCGGCGCCACCGCCGACCCCGATCTCGCCCTGCTCGGCCTGGTCCGGCTCGTCGAGGCGCAGCCCGACGCGACGGCGCGCCGGGAACTCCTCGACACGCTGATCACCGCGAAGCCGCTGCGCGACCGGCTGCTCGGGGTGCTCGGCGCCTCCGAGGCGCTGGCCGACCACCTCGCCCGGCACAGCGGCGACTGGCGGGCCCTGGTCACCTACGAGCCGAGCGACCTGCACCCGGGGGTCGAGGAGTTCGAGCGCGGCCTCGCCGACGCCACCGACCCGGAGTCGCTGCGCGTCTCCTACCGGCGGTGCCTGCTGTCGCTGGCCGCCCGTGACGTGTGCGGCACCACCGACATCGTCGAGACCGCCGCCGAACTCGCCGACCTGGCGACGGCGACGCTGCGGGCGGCGCTCGCCATGGCACGGGCCGCCGCGCCCGCCGACGCCGCGCTGTGCCGGCTCGCCGTGATCGCGATGGGCAAGTGCGGCGGCCACGAGTTGAACTACGTGTCCGATGTCGACGTCATCTTCGTGGGCGAAGCCGTAGAAGGCGCTGCGGGGGCCGACGAGGGCAAGGCGGTCCAGGCCGCCACCCGGCTCGCCTCCCACATGATGCGGATCTGCTCGGACACGAACATCGAGGGCACGATCTGGCCGGTCGACGCGAACCTGCGCCCCGAGGGCCGCAACGGCCCGCTGGTGCGCACCCTCTCCTCCCACCTCGCCTACTACCAGCGCTGGGCCAAGACCTGGGAGTTCCAGGCGCTGCTCAAGGCCCGCCCGGTCGCCGGCGACCCCGAACTGGGGCAGGCGTACGTCGACGCGGTCTCCCCGATGGTGTGGGAGGTCGCCGAGCGCGAGAACTTCGTGTCCGACGCGCAGAAGATGCGCAAGCGCGTCGTCGCCAACATCCCGGTGGGCGAGGTCGAGCGCGAGCTGAAGCTGGGACCCGGCGGGCTGCGCGACGTCGAATTCGCCGTCCAGCTCCTGCAGTTGGTGCACGGCAGATCCGACGCCTCGCTGCGCAGCGGTACGACGCTCGACGCGCTGGCCGCGCTCGCCGACGGCGGCTACGTGGGCCGGGTCGACGCCGTCCAGCTCGACGACGCCTACCGTTTCCTGCGCACGCTCGAACACCGCATCCAGCTCTACAAGTTGCGCCGCACCCACCTGCTGCCCGAGGACGAGGGCGACCTGCGCCGCATCGGCCGCTCGATGGGCATGCGCACCGAACCCATCACCGACCTCAACCGCGCCTGGAAACGCCACACCTCGGTGGTCCGGCGGCTCCACGAGAAGCTGTTCTACCGCCCGCTGCTCGACGCGGTCGCCCAACTCGCCCCCGGCGAGATCCGGTTGAGCACGGAGGCGGCCCGTGAACGGCTCGTCGCCCTCGGCTACGCGGACCCCGGCTCGGCCCTGCGCCACCTGGAGGCCCTCTCCTCGGGCGTCTCCCGCAAGGCGGCCATCCAGCGCACCCTGCTGCCGGTGCTGCTCGGCTGGTTCGCGGACTCGGCGGACCCGGACGCCGGACTGCTCAACTTCCGCAAGGTCTCGGACGCGCTGGGCAAGACCCCCTGGTACCTGCGGCTGCTGCGCGACGAGGGTGCCGCCGCGGAGAACCTGGCCCGCGTGCTGTCGGCCGGCCGGCTCGCCCCCGACCTGCTGATGCGCGCCCCCGAGGCCGTCGCGCTGCTCGGCGACGCGCAGGGTCTCCAGCCGCGCCCGCACGCCCCGTTGGAGCAGGAGGTGCTCGCCGCGGTGAACCGCGCGGACGGCGGCGAGCAGGCCGTCGTCGCGGCCCGCGGGGTGCGCCGCCGCGAGCTGTTCCGCACCTGCGCCGCCGACATCATCGCCTCGTACGGCACCGAGGACACCCCGGCCGTCGCCGACCAGGGCGCCCTGGTGGACCAGGTGGGCGGCGCCGTCTCCGACCTCACGGCGGCCACCCTCGCCGGCACGCTCCGCGCGGTCGTCCGCGACGGCTGGGGCGACACGCTGCCGACCCGGTTCGCCGTCATCGCCATGGGCCGCTTCGGCGGCCACGAACTGGGCTACGGCTCCGACGCCGACGTCCTGTTCGTGCACGAGCCGCGCGAGGGCGTCCCCGACCAGGAGGCGGCCCAGGCCGCGAACAAGGTCGTCTCCGAGATGCGCCGCCTGCTCGCCCTGCCGAGCGCGGACCCGCCGCTGCTCATCGACGCCGACCTGCGCCCCGAGGGCAAGTCGGGCCCGCTCGTGCGCACCCTCAAGTCCTACGAGGCGTACTACCGCCGGTGGTCCCTGGTCTGGGAGTCGCAGGCGCTGCTGCGCGCCCAGCACGTCGCCGGTGACGAGGAGCTGGGCCGCTCCTTCATCGAGCTGATCGACCCGCTGCGCTACCCGGCCGAGGGGCTGGGCGACGACGCCGTGCGCGAGATCCGCCGCCTCAAGGCCCGGATGGAGTCCGAACGCCTGCCGCGCGGCGCCGACCCGACGCTCCACACGAAGCTGGGCCGCGGCGGTCTGTCCGACGTGGAGTGGACGGTGCAGCTCCTCCAGCTCCAGCACGGCTGGGTCGAACCCGGCCTGCGCACGACCCGCACCCGGGAGGCCCTGGCCGCGGCCTGCGCCGCCGAGCTGATCCCCGCCGAGGACGCCGCCATCCTCGACGAGGCCTGGGTCCTCGCGACCCGGGTGCGCAACGCGGTGATGCTGGTGCGGGGGCGGGCCGGTGACACGTTCCCCTCCGACGGACGTGAACTCGGCGCCGTGGGACGGTACTTGGGGTACGACCCCGGTCACGTCGGCGACATGCTGGACGACTACCGCCGCACGACACGGCGGGCGCGGGCCGTGGTCGAGGAGCGGTTCTACCAATAGGTCTCAGCGGGTGGGGGAGAGCCAGCCAAGCCGGACGGCGTTGGCGCCGGCCTCGAAGCGGCTGCGGGCTTCCAGGCGCTCCATGAGCAGCGCGGTGAGGCGGCGGGCGGTGCGCGGGGAGACGCCCAGGCGCTTCGCGATCACCTCGTCCGTCAGGCCGGTGTCGAGGAGGCGGAGTATCTCGGCCTCCTGGTTGCTCAGGTCGTGCTGGTTGACGACGGGAGCGTTGCCCAGGGGCGTCGCGGCGGCCCAGGTGCTCTCGAAAAGCGCGTGGAGGGCGGCCACGATGCCGTCGCCCTTGAGCAGTACCGCTCCGGTACGCGCGTCGGAGGTGTCCAGGGGCAGGACCACCTGGCGGCGGTCGATGATGACCATCCGAACCGGCAGGGTGGCCGCCGTGCGCACCTGCCCGCCGCGCGAACTCAGCCAGTTCACGTGCTCCAGCGTCGGGGCGTGGTTGCGGACGCTGTCGAGGTAGATCGTCCGCATGCGGATGCCCCGGTCGAGCAGGGCGGCGTTCGGCCGGCGACTGGCCTCCAGATCGGCCGCGGGGTGGGCGCCGCCGGGCGCGAAGGTGGTGATCTCCCGCTCGGCCTGCAAGGCCAGCTGGGCCAGCCGTTCCCGGATGGTGTCCACGCCGATGAGCCGCTCCGCGTCGTCACCGGCGGCGGCCGAGGCGACCGTCAGGGCCGAGCATTCGGCGATGAGCTGGGCCGCGGCGGCGCGTGAGGTCTCGATCCGGAGCTGCTGGGCGGCGAGATCGGCCTGCTGCCGGGAGAGGATCATCTCCATGGCGATCTCCGGGCTGACCGCGCGGTAGCCGCCTCCCTCCTGGAGCGACGGCCGGACCAGCGCGAGCGTGCTGAGCACGTGGAGGCTCTGGTGGACATCCTGCTCGTCCACCTCCAGACGGGAGGCCAAAGCGGCCAGGTCTTCCTGTGGATAGGCCAGCATGGACTTGTAGAGCTGTTCCGCCGTGGCGTCCAGGCCCATTGGCTCGAGCACCATTCCCCCTTGCGCTTCCCGCTACCGCTCCCGCCGAGTCGAACGCAAGTATCACCGAGGGTGCAGGTTCAGGCAATGACATAAAGCGTCCAACCCTGCCGGTTCCGGAAAGCTTTCCCGGATGGAAATTTGGACCCATGTATCTGGTTCACGCGCAACTGACGGCACGGACGGACATGCCGCTGCCCGGCGACACATCGGAAACCATTAGGGCACACGCGAAGACCGATGAATCCATCGAGTACGTGGTCGTGCATCCGACCACTCCGACGGGTCCGGTCATCGGCCTGTTCCTGCTCGCCGGTTCCGTGGAGGAGGCCGAGGTGATCGGGGCGACCGTGTGCGAGAGGGCGCTGAGGGGCCGGGCGGAGCTGAGTGGCTTTCAGCTGCTCGCCTGCGAGGCACGGCTGGTCGCCGAGTACTACGACCGGCTGGCCGGTCTCGGCCCTCCTGGACGGGTTATGCCAAGGCCGGATCATGACAGCGGGAACCCCTTCCTCGGCTTCTGAGTTCCGGACAGACTCAGGGACATCGAACGGGAGAGGCGAGGTCAAGGGGTCCTCGCCGGCACACCTCCCGGTTGACTCTGGGGGAGAGAACCATGCTTGGACCGCGCATCGCGATGTTCGTCGGCACCGCCGTCCTGGCGAGTGCCGCCACGCTCGGGGCGGCCGCGCCGGTCGTCGCCGCGGCGACGACGCACTCGCACGTCGAGGCCGCCGACCACCTGACCCGGTCGGGGACCGAGACGCTGATGTCGCAGGACGACATCACGTGGGGGCCGTGATCCTCACCCGCCCCGACGGCCGCACACCGGGCGGCTCCCGTTCCATCGGGAGAGCGGATTTCCTTTTCGGGGACCGACAAACGATCCCTCTTTCGATCGCGTGACGTCCTTCGTCTTTCTTTACGGGCCGGACGCCGTCATTCCGGGCCCCGTCAATTCCAGTTCGCCTGAGGAGAGAACCTGATGACAGACCCGTCCGCGGGTTCCCAGGACCATTGTGTCGTGGTGGTGAACGGGGAGGGCCAGCACGCAATGTGGCCGGAATTCGCCCCGCCGCCCGCCGGCTGGGACATCGTCCACGGCCCGGCCGACCGTTCGTCGTGCGCCGCCTACGTCGACGCGCACTGGACGGACATGAGGCCCCTGAGCCTGGTCGCCCTCCTGGACTGATCGGCGTTCCGCACGCGCCTCGGGGCGTGCTCGTCCATGCCCGGCCGTCGGACCGCCGACCGGCTGCGTCACTTCCTCTCCTCGAAACCGGAGGTCTGCCCGTGGAGGCAACCCGTCCGCCCGGATCCCTCTTCAAGAACAGGGCGTTCGCGCTCTTCTGGGCGAGCCAGTCCGTCTCCTTCCTGGGGACCCAGATCACCTACGTGGCACTGCCCCTCACCGCGGTCGTCGTCCTGCACGCGACGCCGATGGAGGCAGGCCTGCTGGGCGCGCTCGAGTCGCTGCCGTTCCTGCTGTTCGGTCTGTTCGTCGGCGTACTGGTGGACCGGCGGGCCCGACGGCCCATCCTGATCGGCGCGAACCTGATCCGGTTCGCCGCGCTGGCCTGCATCCCGGTGGCGTACTTCCTGGACGTCCTGACGATGCCGCAGCTGCTCGTGGTCACGTTCGTCGTGGGCGTCATGACCGTCTTCTTCGAGATCGCCTACATGTCCTACCTTCCCGGGCTCGTCGGACGAAGCCGGCTGATGGAGGCCAACGGCAGGCTGCAGGCGTCCGCCTCGACCGCCGAGGTCGCGGGGCCCGGCATCGCGGGCGGGCTCACCGCGGTGCTCAGCGCTCCCGCCGTGATCGCCGTCGACGCCGTCAGCTATCTGTTCTCCGCGCTCGTCCTCCTGCGGATGCCGGCGGACGCCGCGCCCCGGACCGACGCGGACGGGGCGGACAAGCAGTCGGTCTGGGCCTCGCTGCGCGAGGGCTTCTCCCTCGTCGGACGCAACCCACTGCTGCGCTGGTGCACGATCGCGGTCTTCTTCCTGAGCCTGTTCTTCAGCTCGGTGATGGCCGTCTACTTCCTCTTCCTGATCCGTGAGGCGGGACTCAGCTCCAGCGCGGTCGGCCTGATCGTCGCCCTCGGCAGCGTCGGTGGACTCGTCGGCGCCCTGCTGTCCGAGCGGCTGACCGCCCGGCTGGGGGTCGGCCCGACGCTGATCGCCGCCGTGGCCCTGCCCGGCCTCGGCTTCCTCCTCCTGTCCACCGTGGACGGGGACTCCCTCGGCGCCGCCGCCCTCGCCGGCGTCGCGACCTTCATCGGCTTCTTCGGCATCCCCGTGTGGGACGTGACGGTCATCAGCTTCCGGCAGGCGATCACCCCCGAGCACCTCCAGGGCCGGGTGAACGCGACCGTGCGCTCGCTCTCCTGGGGCACCCTCGCCCTCGGCTCCCTGATGGGCGGCGCCCTCGCCACCAGGCTGGGCCTGCGCGAGACGGTCGTGCTCTCGGCGATCGGCCTCTTCGTGCCCTCGCTGATCGTGCTGTTCTCCCCCGTGCGCCGGATGCGCCGGCTGGAGCAGCCGGAAGAGGAAGAGGACACCACCGAGTCGAGCCCCGTCAGCTCGCACTAGGACCACCTGGAACCACCCCACTCGGCCGACGGGCCGGACCCGGACATCCGGCTCCGGCCCCGGCGAGCCATGCCTTCCGAAGGAGGAACCCGACGTGACGACCCTCGCAGCCGTGCTGGACCGGCTCCCCGACACCCTCTCCGCGACCGGGCTCCCCACCGACCGTCAGCGGCCCGCCGAGAGCCGTGCACCGCGCGACTCGGTGACGATCTCGCTCGCGGGCCCCGTCGCCGAGCGTCTGGACCGGGCCGCCGACGCCCTCGGCGCCGACCGGTTCACGGCCCTCACGACCGTGTTCGCACTGCTCCTCGGCCGTTGCTCGGGCACGCCCGACGTCGTGGTCGGCGTCCTGGATCCGACGGCCCCGGGCACCCCTCTGCTCCTGCACACCCACGTGGACGAGGCACACACCTTCGCCGCCCTCCTCTCCGCAGTCCACGGCGCACTCGTGGACCGCGACAGGGGGCCGCGGCAGCCGGACGGCGCTGAGACGGCGCCGCCGCGGACGGTGACCGGCCCGCGGAACGCCTGCCCCGCACCACCCGTCGACCTGGCACTGCTCTGGGACGCGCCCTCCGCCGACGGAGCCCAGCGCGGCACCCTCACGTACGACCCCGACCTGTTCGACCGCGCGACGGCCGAACGGCTCGCCGCGCGGTTCGGGACCCTCCTCGAATCCGCCCTGACCGCCCCGCGATCACCGCTCCACGCGCTCGGGCACACCACGGCCGAGGAGCGGGCGCGGCTCACCGCCTGGGGCACCGCACCGGGCCGGGCCACCGCCCGCAGCGTGGTCGAGGCGTTCCTCGACCGGTCGGCCGCGGCCCCGGACTCCTTGGCCCTGGTGTTCCCGGACGCCACCCTGACCTACGCCGAACTCCGCTCCCGCGCCCAGCGGACGGCGGACGCCCTGCTGGCCCGCGGGGTGGGCCCCGAGGACGCCGTCGGACTGGCCGTCGAGCCCTCGTCGGCCCTGGTCGTCGCGATGCTCGCGGTGCTGACGGTCGGCGCGGCGTACGTACCGCTCGACTCGGGCCACCCCGACAGCCGCCTCGCCCACATGGTCGAGGACAGCCGGGCCCGCCTGGTGATCGCCGACCGGGAGGTCCCGTTCGCCGGCGAGGTGCCGGTGGTCCGCATCGGCGAACTGGAGGCGGGGCCCGGCGCCTCCCCGGGCCGGCCCGCGAGGCCGCACCCGGAGCAGCGGGCGTGCGTGCTCTACACCTCGGGCTCGACCGGCCGCCCCAAGGGCGTCGCCATCACCCACCGCGGGATCGTGCGCCTGGTCTGCGAGACCGACTACCTGGGCTGGGGCCCCTCCGACGTGGTGGGCCAGGTCGCCAACACCTCGTTCGACGCGGCCACCTTCGAGATCTGGGGGGCGCTGCTGACCGGCGCCCGGCTGGTGGGCGTCCCCAAGCACGAGGTCCTCGACCCCGCCGCGCTCCGCGGCCGCATCGAGGCCGACGGCATCACGTCGATGCTGCTCACCACGGCCGTCTTCCACAAGTGCGCCGACGCCGACCCGGGCATGTTCGCGCCGCTGCGCACGCTCTTCTTCGGCGGTGAGGCCGCCGACGTCCGCCGGGTGCGCGCGGTACGGCGGGCGGCCCCCGGGATCCGTCTCGTCAACGCCTACGGCCCGACCGAGGGCACCACCATCGCGAGCCGCCACGACGTCGGCACCCCGGCCGCCGAGGACCGGATTCCGATCGGCCGGCCGATCAGCGGCACCGATCTGTACGTCCTCGACCGCCGCGGCCGGCACACCGGCATCGGGGTGCCCGGTGAACTCCACATCGGCGGACCGGGCCTGGCCCGCGGCTACACCGGCCGCCCCGGCCTGACCGCTGAACGGTTCGTCCCGAGCCCCTTCGGCACCGGCGAACGCCTCTACCGCACAGGGGACCTCGCCCGCTGGCGCGCCGACGGCACCCTGGAGTACCTCGGCCGCGCCGACGCCCAGATCAAGATCCGCGGAGTCCGCATCGAGCCCGGCGAGATCGCGGGCGTCCTCCGCGACCACCCCGCGATCCGGGAGGCGGTCGTCGTCCCGAGGGGCGAAGGCGACCTGCGGGCACTCGCCGCCTACCTCGTCACGACGGCCGGCCAGCGGGCCGAGCCCCGTGCCCTGCGCTCCTTCGCGGCCGACCGGCTGCCCGCCGCGATGGTCCCCACCTGGTACGTGACCCTCGACGAGCTGCCGGTGACGCCGAACGGCAAGGCCGACCTCACGGCGCTCCCCGAGCCCGGCGACGGCGACGGGGCCCGGTCCCGGACCTTCGTACCGCCCCGCGGCGCGACCGAGAAGCTGGTCGCACGGGTCTGGTCGGAGCTGCTGGGGCAGGCGGAACTCTCCGCCGACGACGACTTCTTCGCGCTCGGCGGGAACTCCCTGCTGGCGGCGCAGGCCGTCGGCCGGGTCGCGGCCGGACTCGGAGCCGGACTCGGCCTGCGGGACATGTTCGAGGCGGCCACGGTGTCCGCCTTCGCACGGCGCGCGGCGGCGGCCGGCGCCGCCCGGACCGCGGCGCCACTGCTCCCGGCGGGCCCCGCGCCCCAACCGCTGTCCTTCGCCCAGCAGCGCCTGTGGTTCCTCGACCGGCTGGCACCGGGCGGTTCGCTGTACAACGTCCCCCTGGTACTGCCCCTGACCGGCGACCTCGACCCGGACGCCCTGCGTACCGCGCTGCGGGAACTGGTGCGCCGGCACGCCTCGTTGCGCACCCGGCTGACGGCCACGGCCGACGGCGAACCCGTGCAGAGCGTCGACCCGGCCGGTGAACCCGCCCTGGCGACCGAGGACCTCGGCCACCTGCCCGCGTCCGAGCGGACGGCGGCCGCCGCGGAGCGCGCACGGGCCGAGGCGGTGCTGCCCTTCGACCTCGCGGCCGGGCCGCTCACCCGCTTCCGGCTGCTCCGCCTGGACGAGCGGTGCTCGGTGCTCATGGTGACGATGCACCACGCCGTCTCCGACGGCTGGTCCGTGGGCGTCCTGCTGCGCGACCTCGGCGCGCTGTACCGGGCCGCGCTCGACGGCGGGGCCGCCGCCCTGCCGCCGCTGCCGGTGCAGTACCGGGACTACGCCGTCTGGCAACGCGCCCTCCTGGACGGTCCGCTCCGCGACGCACAGCTCGGGTACTGGCTCGACTGCCTGGCCGACGCGCGTCCGGTGCTCGACCTGCCCACCGACCGGCCGCGCCCGGCCTCCCCGCGGCACGTCGGCGACACCGTCCCGGTGCTGCTGCCCGCCGGGCTGACCGCCCGGCTCGGAGAGGTGAGCGCCCGGCTGGGAGCGACCCGGTTCATGACCCTGCTCGCGGTCTTCTCGCTGCTCCTCGGCCGGTACGCCGGGGTGCGGGACGTCAGCATCGGCACCCCGGTGTCGGGCCGGGTCCGCCCCGAACTCGACGACCTGATCGGCTTCTTCGTCAACACCCTGGTGCTCCGCTCCCGCTGGGACGAGGGGCAGACCTTCGCGGAGTTCCTCGGCACGGTCCGCGAGGGCGCCCTGAGCGCCTTCGAGCACCAGGACGTGCCGTTCGAGCAGGTGGTGGAGGGCGTCCGGCCGCCTCGCGACCCCAGCTGGACACCCCTGTTCCAGGTGATGATGGCGATGCAGGACGTGCCCCAGGAGATGCCGCTCGCGCCGGGCCTCGCCATGGCGGTCCGCGAATCCGCGGGCCCGGTCGCGAAGTTCGACCTCACCCTGGTCTGGGAGGAGTCCTCGCTCGAGTCGGGGGCGCTGCGCGGCGCGATCGAGTACGACGTCGACCTGTTCGACCGGGCGACCGTGGAGCGGCTCGCGGGCCACTTCGGCACCCTGCTGGAAGCCGCCCTGGCCGCGCCCGAAACCCCGCTGCACGAGCTCTCGATGCTCGACGAGGCCGAGCTGGAGGCCCTGGTCGGGGCACCCGCGGCGGGCGCGGCCGGAACCCCGGACACCCTGCTGGGGCTGCTCTCCGAGTCCTGCGCGCGCTGGGGCGGACGGACCGCCGTCAGCCTGGACGGCCGGTCGCTGACCCACGCCGAACTGGCCGTGCGCTCCGACCGGATCGCGTCCCGGCTGCGCGCCCTCGGCGTCCGTGCCGGCAGCCGCGTCGTCCTGTGCTCGGGCCGCTCGCTCGACTGGCCGGCCGCGCTGATCGGGATCATGAAGACCGGCGCCGCCTACGTCCCGGTCGACGTCGGCGCCCCGCAGGACCGGCTCGACCGGGTGGCGGCCGACTCGGGGGCGGTCCTGGTCCTGAGTTCCGCCGCGACCGGCGTCCGCATCGTCGAGGGCGTCCCCTGCAGCACCGTCGAGGAGGTCCTCGGGGACACCCCGTGGGCCGAGGACGCCGGGCCGCACGTCGGGGAGGGCGGCGGTCACCGTGCCGTACCGCCGTCGGCCACGGCCTACGTGCTGTACACCTCGGGGACCACCGGCGCCCCCAAGGGCGTCTGCGTCAGCCAGGCCAACCTCGCCCACACGCTGCGGGCCGTCGCCGACGGCTACGGCCTGCACCCGGACGACCGGGTGCTGCAGTTCGCCTCGCCCGCCTTCGACGTGGCGGCCGAGGAACTGTTCGCCACCCTGATCCGCGGCGGCCACGTCGTGCTGCTCCCGGCCGGGCCCGCGCCCGGGCCGGCGGAGCTGACCGGGCTGGCCCGCGGCGAGCGGCTGACCGTGCTCAACCTCCCCGCCTCGTACTGGCACGAATGGGTCGCGGTGCTCGACCGGCATCCGGTGACGGACTGCCCCGACCTGCGGCTCGTCGTGGTGGGCAGCGAGCGGGTCGACGCCGGACGGCTCGCCGAGTGGCAGTCCGCGGCGCCCGTCCCGGTGCGCTGGCTCAACGCGTACGGCCCGACGGAGACCACCATCACGGCCACGCTGTACGAGCCGCCGCCCGGACGGCCGCGGGGCGGAGCGACCGTGCCGATCGGCAGGCCGCTCCCCGGTGGCCGCGCCTATGTGCTCGACGACCGGCTGCGGCCGGTGCCGCGAGGCGTGCACGGCGACCTGTACCTCGCCGGACCCGGGGTCTCCCAGGGCTACCTGGGAGACCCGGGCAGGACCGCCGCGGTCTTCCTGCCCGACCCCTGGGGGGCGCCGGGCGAGCGCATGTACGCCACGGGCGACCGGGCACGTGCGGCCGCCGACGGGACGCTGGAGTTCCTCGGCCGCGACGACCACCAGGTGAAGCTCCGCGGCTTCCGGATCGAACTCGGCGAGATCGAGGCGGCCCTGACCTCCCACCCGGACGTCACGGACGCGGCGGCGGTGCTGCGCGAGGACGTGCCGGGCGGGCCCGTCCTGGTCGGGTACGCCGCGGCCTGCGGCCCCGTCACCGTCGACGGACTGCGCGCACACCTGGCCAGGAGGCTGCCGGAGTACATGGTGCCCGCCTCGCTCGTCCTGATGGGCGCCCTGCCGCGCGGCGAGCGCGGCAAGACGGACCGGCACGCCCTGCCCGCGCCGGTCCGGGAGGCCGCCGCCGGTGCACGGGTGCCGCTGCGGGGCGGGACGGAACGGCTCGTCGCCGCCGTGTGGGCCGAGGTCCTGGGGGTCGACGAGGTGGGCGCGGAGGACAACTTCTTCGAGGCCGGCGGGCATTCGCTGCTGCTGCTGCGGGTGCAGGCCCGGCTGACCGAACTGCTCGGGCGGCAGATCCCCGTGGTGACCCTGTTCGCGTTCCCCACCGTCCGGAGTCTGGCCCGGCACCTCGCCGCCGATGAGGAGGGCCCCACCACGAACGGAGACGCGGGACGCCGCCGGGCGGCCGCGCGCAAGGCGCAATCGCGTACACGGTCACCGCGGCGGAGCGCACGGTGACGTCCGAAATTTGGGAGACAGGAATGACGAACGAGTTCACGGACGACGGCGCGCTGCCCGCTGGCGCGGTCGCCGTCGTCGGAATGGCCCTGCGATGTCCCGGCGCGGACACCCCGGACGGCTTCTGGCGCAACCTGGCCGCCGGCGTCGAGTCGATCAGCACGCTGACGGACGAGGAACTGCTCGCCGCCGGCGTCACGCCCGACGAGGCCGCCCGGCCCGACTACGTGCGCAGGCTCGGCGTGCTCGCGGACATGGAGGGCTTCGACGCGGCCTTCTTCGGGTTCTCCCCGCGCGAGGCCCAACTGCTCGACCCGCAGCACCGGCTGCTCCTCGAATGCGCCTGGGAGGCCCTCGAACACGCCGGCAGCCCCTCGGACGCGACGGACAAGGTGACCGGTGTCTACGCGGGCGTCGGCGAGAGCGCCTACCTGCACCGCAATCTGCTGCCGAACGGCGATCTGGTCGCCCGGGTGGGCGAGTTCCAGACCTCGCTCGGCAACGACAAGGACTTCGTGCCGACGCGGATCTCCTTCAAGCTCGACCTGCGCGGACCGAGCGTCAGCGTCCAGACCGGCTGTTCGACCTCGCTCGTCGCCATCCACACGGCGTGCCAGGCCCTGAACAGCGCCGAGTGCGACGTGGCGCTGGCCGGCGGCGCCACGGTCGTTCCGCAGCGGCGGGGCCATGTCCACGAGCAGGGCGGCATCAGGTCGTCCGACGGCCACTGCCGTGCCTTCGACGCCGCCGCCGACGGCACGGTGGCCGGCAGCGGGGCGGCCGTCGTGGTGCTCAAGCGGCTCGACGACGCCCTCGCCGACGGCGACGTGATCCACGCGGTGATCCGCGGCTCCGCCGTCAACAACGACGGGGCGCGCAAGGTCGGTTTCACCGCGCCGAGCGTCGAGGGCCAGGCCGACGTCATCGCGGAGGCGCTCGCCGTCGCCGACGTGGATCCCTCCACCGTCTCCTACATCGAGGCCCACGGCACCGGCACCTCGCTGGGCGACCCCATCGAGGTCGCCGCCCTCAGGAGCGTCTTCGGCGACGGGCCCGCCAAGGGCTGCGCCCTCGGCTCGGTCAAGACCAACGTCGGGCACCTGGACACCGCGGCCGGCGTGATCGGCCTCGTCAAGGTGGTCCTCGCGCTCAAGGCCAGGCAACTGCCGCCCTCACTGCACTTCACCCGGCCGAACCCCGAACTCGGCCTGGAAGAAAGCCCGTTCTACGTCAACACGGAGCTGGCGCCGTGGCCGGGCGAGCGGCTGCGCGCGGGCGTCAGCTCCTTCGGCATCGGCGGCACCAACGCCCACGTCATCCTCGAAGAGGCGCCCGCGCCCGCCCCGCTCCCGGCCGGCGACGCCCGGCAGACCGTCCTCCCGCTGTCCGCCGCGACCCCCACCGCGCTCGCGACGGCCGCCGACCGGCTCGCCCAGCACCTCCGGGCGCACCCGCACGAGCGCCTCGCGGACGTCGCGCACACCCTGCGGCACGGCCGCTGGGAGCTCCCGCGGCGCGGTTTCGTCGTCGCCGGCACCGTCGCCGAGGCCGTCGCGTCGCTGGCCGCCGGGGTCCGGACCCGCCGCGCCGGGACCGACACGCCCCGGGACCGCGGGACCGTCCTCGCCTTCCCAGGCCAGGGCGCCCAGCGCCCGGGCATGGGCCGGGCCCCGTACGCGCGGGAGGCGGTGTTCCGGGCGGAGGCCGACCGGGCCGCGTCCCTGCTGCTCTCGCTGACCGGCGTCGACGTCACGCCGGTGCTCGGCCTCGACGGGCGGCCGCCCGAGGACGAGGCGGCGATCCACCGGACCGCGCTGGCGCAGCCCGCGCTGTTCGTCCTGGAGCACGCGCTCGCCCGGCTCTGGGAGTCCTGGGGTGTCCGCCCCGTCGCGATGGTCGGCCACAGCCTGGGCGAACTGGTCGCGGCCTGCCTCGCCGGTGTGATGTCCCTGGAGGACGCACTCTGTCTGGTCGCCGCGCGCGGCCGTCTCATGCAGGCCGCGCCGGCCGGGGCGATGACCGCCGTGCCGCTGCCTCGGAGCGAGGTCGTGGGGCTGCTCGACGACGGCGTCGACCTCGCGGCCGTCAACGGACCGCGCGAGTGCGTGGTCGCGGGCCCGGACGAGGCCGTCGCGGCCTTCGAGGCCCGGCTCGCCGAACGCGCGGTCGTCTCCAAGCGCCTGCGCACCTCGCACGCCTTCCACTCCCGGCTCATGGACGAGGCGGCGGCCGCCTTCGCCGACGAGGCCGCCCGGATCACGCTGTCGCCGCCGCGCATCCCGTTCGTGTCGAACGTGACCGGCACCTGGATCACCGACGAGGAGGCCACGAGCCCGGCGTACTGGGCCCGCCAGATCCGCGCCACGGTCCGCTTCGACGACGCCCTGGCCGCCGTCCGCGACACCGGAGCGGCACTGCTGGAGGCCGGACCGGGACAGGTGCTCACCCGGCTGGCCCGCGCCGCCGGGATCGACGCGGTCGCCACGCTGCCCGCACCGGCGGAGACGGACGAGGCCGGTCTGGAGCGCGCCCTCGGCGAACTCTGGTGCGAGGGCGTCCCGGTGGACTGGGCGGCCCTGGCCGGCGCGGACCCGGCGCGGCTCACCGTCCTGCCCACCTACCCCTTCGAACGCGAACGCTGCTGGGTCGATCCGCCGCGCCCGGCCGCCGGCGGCTGCGGCTGCGGCACCGGGCGGACCGCGGCGACGCAGCCGGCGGACCCGCGGCCGGCAGCCGCCGAGCCCGAGCGGACACCGCGGGCCGCACCGGCGTACGCGGACCCGACCGAGCGGGAGGTCGCCGCGCTCTTCGCCGACCTGCTCGGCACGCCCGCCGTCGGCGCGGACGACGGGTTCTTCGAACTCGGCGGCCACTCGCTGCTCGCCACCCAGCTGGTGTCCCGGGTGCGCGGCCTGTTCGGCGTCGAGGTCTCGCTGCGCACCTTCATCGAGCAGCCGACCGTCCGCGGTCTGGCGCGCGCGGTGGACGCCGCGCGGGGCGCGACGCCGGACGGCGGACCCGAGAAGCTGCCGGTCATCACGCCCGACCCCGGCGCCGAGGCGGACCTCTTCCCGCTGACCGACGTGCAGCAGGCCTACTGGATCGGCCGCACCGGAGTCTTCGACATCGGCAACGTCGGCATGCACGGCTACGAGGAGTTCGAGGCCACCGGCCTCGACCTGCCCCGGCTGGAACGGGCGTTCCGGCGGCTGATCCGGCGTCACGGCATGCTCCGGGCGGTCGTGCTGCCGCAGGGCGAGCAGCGGATCCTCCCCGAGGTCCCCGACTACGTCATCGCCACCCAGGATCTGCGCGGACTGCCCGAGGACGAGGCGCGGGCGGCCCTGGAAGCCACCCGCGACGCCATGTCCCACCAGGTCTTCGTCCCCGAGCGGTGGCCGCTGTTCGAACTGCGGGCCAGCCGCGTGGACGGCGACCGCACCCGGCTCCACTACAGCATCGACGGTCTGATCACCGACGCGCGCAGCTCGAACCTGCTGCTCGGCGAACTCGCGGCGCTCTACCGGGACCCGGACCTCGAGCTGCCCGAGCCCGAACTCTCCTTCCGGGACTACGTCCTCGCCGAGCGGGGCCTGGAGGAGACCGAGCTGTACCGCCGTGCGGAGGCGTACTGGCGGGAGCGGATCCCGGACTTCGCCCCGGCGCCGGAACTGCCGCTCGCCCGCGACCCGCGCACCATCGACGTGCCCCGCTTCAGCCGGGTCAGCGGAACCCTGGGCAAGGAGCGCTGGGACCTGGTCAAGGCGGCCGCCGCCCGACGCGGCATCACCCCCACCGCGCTGCTCCTCGCCGCGTACAGCGAGGCGCTGGCGACCTGGTCCGCCCACCGCAGGTTCGCCCTCAACCTGCCCATGGCCAACCGGCTGCCGCTGCACCCGGGCGTGGACGCCGTGGTCGGCGACTTCACCTCGGTGACCCTGCTGGAGGTCGACGCGGCCGCCACCGACACGTTCGCCGGGCGGGCCCGCGCGGTGCGCGACCAGCTGCTCACCGACATCGACCACCGTCTGTTCAGCGGCGTCCGCGTGCTGCGCGAGATGAAGCGGGTGCGCCCCGAGGCGGCGATGCCGGCGGTCTTCACCAGCCTCTTCCTCGACCACGGCCAGGACACCGGGCTGGGCGAGGAGGTGTTCAGCATCTCCCAGACTCCGCAGGTCTGGATCGACGCCCAGGTCTTCGAGTCGGACGGCTCCCTGGTCCTGGACATCGACGCGGTCGACGAGCTGTTCCCCGAGGGGCTGGTCGCCTCGATCCACGGAGCCACGCTGGACCTGCTGCGGTGGCTGGCCGAGGACGACGAGCGGTGGGGCCTGCCGCTGCCGTCGCCGCTGTCCGAGGAGGACGCCCGGCGGCGCGAGACGTACAACCGGACCGAGGGCCGTCGGCCGGCGGGCCTGCTCCACGAACCGTTCTTCGCGCTCGCCGAGCGCGCCCCCGAGCGCCCGGCCGTGATCACCCGGAGCCGGACGCTGAGCTACGGCGAACTGGCCGGCCGGGCCCGGGTGCTCGCCGCCCGGCTGACCGCGCTGGACGTCCGGCCGAACGATCTGGTCGCCGTGGTCATGGAGAAGGGCTGGGAGCAGAGCGCCGCGGTGCTCGGCATCCTGGCCTCGGGCGCCGCGTACCTGCCGGTCGACGCGGAACTCCCCGAGGAGCGCATCCGCTTCCTGCTCGAACAGGGGCAGGTCCGCGCGGTGCTGACCCAGTCGTGGGTCGCCGCGCGGATGTCCGGCCCGCTGGGTCCCGACGGCACGGTGTTCGTGGTGGACGCGCTGCCGTCCACCCCGGACCCGGCCACGTCCGGCCGGCCCGCGACGGAGCCCGGCGACCTGGCCTACGTGATCTTCACCTCCGGTTCGACCGGTGTGCCCAAGGGCGTGATGATCAGTCACCGGGGCGCCCTCAACACGGTGGTCGACGTCAACGACCGCTTCGCGGTGGGCGCGGACGACAGGACGCTGGCCCTGTCGTCGCTGAGCTTCGACCTCTCGGTGTACGACATATTCGGTCCGCTGGCCGTCGGCGGCGCCGTCGTGGTCCCCGACCCGGGCTCGCACCGCGACCCGGCCGTCTGGCTGGAGCTGGCCGAACAGTCCGGTGTCACGCTGTGGAACTCCGTACCGGCGCTGATGGAGCTGCTGGTCGAGCACATGACCGTGACCGGGGCGCGCAGCGACGCGCTGCGGCTGGTGATGCTCAGCGGCGACTGGTTCCCGGTCACCCTTCCCGAGCGCGCCCGACGGGTCCTGGGCACGCCGGAGATCGTCAGCCTCGGCGGTGCGACGGAGGCGTCCATCTGGTCCATCCTCTTCCCGGTCGGGGAGGTGCCGGCCGACTGGCCGTCCATCCCGTACGGCTCCCCGATGCGCAACCAGACCTTCCACGTCCTCGACGAGAACTTCCGGCCGCGCCCGACCGGCGTGCCGGGCGAGCTGTACATCGGCGGCGTCGGGCTGGCCGAGGGCTATCTGCGCGACGAGGTGAAGACCGCCGCGAGCTTCGTGCGGCACCCGGTGACGGGCGAACGCCTGTACCGGACGGGCGACCTGGGCCGGTTCCTGCCCAGTGGCGAGATCGAGTTCCTCGGGCGGGAGGACTTCCAGGTCAAGATCCAGGGCTACCGGATCGAGCTGGGCGAGATCGAGACGGCGCTGCTCCAGCACCCCGACGTCCGGGGCGCCGCGGCCGTGGTGCACGGCAGACCCCAGGGCGCCAGGCGGCTGGTCGCGTTCGTGGTCGCCGAGGAGGGCCGCCCGGTCCCCGCGGACGTACGGGAGTTCCTCGGCGGCAAGCTGCCGGGCTACATGGTGCCCGAGACCGTCGTCGGGATCCCCGAGCTGCCTCTCACCGCCAACGGCAAGGTCGACCGCAAGGCCCTGGTCGTGCCGGACGAGCCGGCCGAGGCCGTCGCGTACCAGCCGCCGGTGACGGAGATCGAGAAGAACGTCGCCGCGGTGTGGGCGCAGATGCTCCAGGTCGAACGGGTCGGCAGGCAGGACCACTTCTTCGAGCTGGGCGGTGACTCGCTGACCGCGATGCGCACCGTCGTCCACCTGCGCAAGGCGCTCGGCGTCGAGATCCCGATCCGGGTCATCTTCGACAACCCGACACTGGCGGGGATCGCGACCGCGATCGACGCCGTGCGCGACGGTGCCGCGGCCGTCACGCCGGCCGGTCCCGGCCGCCGCGCCGACGCCGGGGCGCCGGTCCCGCTCACGGCCGCGCAGTCCCGCCTCTGGTTCCACGAGCAGCTCTCGCCCGGCAGCACCACGTACAACCTGGTCCAGCCGTTCCGCCTCACCGGTCCGCTCGATGTCGAGGCCCTGCGCCGGGCGTTCGAGATCTTCGTGGAGCGGCACGACGTCCTGTCGCTGTCGTTCGAGGCGACCGGCGACGCCCCGCGCCAGGTCCCGGACTCCGGGAAGCGGCTGGACTTCCAGCTGGCCGAGGTGGCCGACGACCCGGTGATGCTGGCACCGGAGCGGGTGATCGCGGAGGAGACCCGTACCCCCTTCGGCCTGTCCGGCGGCCCGCACTTCCGGGTCCGGCTGCTGCGGGTCGGCCCGCAGGAGCACGTGCTGGTCGTCTCCGTGCACCACATCGTCTGGGACGCCTGGTCCACCTCGATCATGGTCCGTGAGATCAGCGCGCTGTACCGGAGCGGCGACGGGTCCGTGCTGCCCGAGCCCGAGGTCGGCTACGCCGACGTCGCGGTCTGGGAGGCCGGACAGGCCGAGTCGGGCGCGTTCAAGGAGCAGATCGACTTCTGGCGCCGGCAGCTGGCCGCTCCGCTTCCCGTGCTGGCCCTGCCCACCGAGGGGGAGATCGAGGAGACCGGGGTGATCGAGGGCGCCCGTGCGCCGCTCACGCTCGACCCCGCACAGGCCACGGCGTTCCGTGAGGTCTGCACCGCCGAGCGCGCGACCACCTTCATGGGATACCTGGCCGCCTGGCAGGTGCTGCTCCAGTGGTGGTGCCGCCAGCAGGACATCGTCGTCGGCGTGCCGGCCGGCCACCGCGCCCATCCGCAGCTGGAGAACACCATCGGGTTCCTGGTCAACAGCCTGGCCATCCGCACCCGGTTCACCGGCGACCCCACGTTCACCGAGGTGCTGAAGGAGGTCCGCGAGCGGGCCCTGGAGGCCTACGCCCACCAGGACGTGCCGTTCGACCACGTCGTGCAGGCCGTACGGCCCGAGCGCCGCGCGGGCGAGTCGGCACCGGTGTACCGCACCTGGTTCCTGCTGGAGGACGTCCCGCTGCCCGAGTGGGACGTGCCCGGCGTGCGCGCCGAGGAGCTGGAGGCGGAGTTCCTGCTCTCCGTGCACGACATCAAGCTCACGCTGGTGGCCACCGCGGACGGCGGCATGGAGGGCGGGATCGACTACCGCGCCGGCCTCTTCTCCGACACCACCGTCCGCCGTCTCACGCGCTGCCTGCGCGCGCTGGTGACGCTGCTGTCCACCGAGCCCGACACCCCGGTCAGCCGGATCAACCGGACCCTGGAGGACCTCTGGGAGGGCCGGGACGAGGCACGCGGACAGCGGTCCTGGAAGCACGTCCGAGCGCAGCGTGTGTCGGTGCGCGAGGGATGAGTCCGACCCGTCCGCCGGCGCCCCGCCCGGGGCGCCGGCGGCCCGAGACAGCCGAGGAAGAATGAATGCTTGACGCAGAGCGATACCGAGACGACCTGGTGCGGCTGGGGCTGCACAAGGTGGCGCACCAGGACGAGACGCTCCTGGACCACATGTTCCGGGCGTGCGAGATCCTCCAGGCCATGAAGGCGGGGGAACACGTCTGCCTCGCGGGGCTGTTCCACGGCGTCTACGGAACCGAGGGACTGCACAACGACAACGTCGAGTCCATCCCGGAGGACAAGCGCGTCGAGGTCCGCGCGTTCGTCGGGCCCCGCGTGGAGGAGATGATCCACCACTTCTCCGTCATGAACTACGCGTCGCTCGGCAAGAGCTTCCGCAACATCATGCGGCCGAAGGGGCAGCCGGCCCTGAAGGACCGGCGGACCGGCGAGGACATCCCGCTGGACCGGGAGCAGTTCCTCGACCTGCTGCGCATGAAGCTCGGCGACGTCCTGGCCCACATGCCGCAGCAGGTCAGCCACTCCCATCTCAACCTCCCGGCGGAGTACGCGGGCTTCTGGCAGATCGCCGCCGAGTACCTCGGCCAGGACGCAGTCAACACCTGGAACACCTACACCAAGGGGCAGTTGTGGATCGAACCGGAGCCGAGCCGATGACACAGAACTGGGAAGGCTTCCGTCTGTCGAAGCAGCAGCAGCACGCCCTCGGCCTCGCCGTCGACGGGCAGTCCGGCCGCAGGGTCGCCGGGGTCGCCCTGGACGCCGCCCCGGACCTCGACGTCCTGGCGGAGGCGGCACGCGACGTCGTCACGGCGCACGAGAGCCTGCGCACCGCCTACCGCAAGGTGCTCGGCGGCAACAGCGCCGTCCTGATGGTCATCGAGGACGAGCCGAGGGTCCGCGTCGCCGAGCGCTCCGGCGACTCCGCCGCGCTCACCGCCCTCGTCCGCGAGGAGGCCCGTGCGGCCGGCGGTGCGCAGGACACGGCGGACGCCGTGCACCTGACCGTCTTCCGCCACACCGACGGGCAGCGTTCGCTGCTGGTGTCGGCGCCCCGGATGAGCACGGACACGGTCTCGGCCGAGGTCTTCCTCCAGGACCTGCGCGCGGCCTACGACACGCGTCTCACCGGATCCCCGTGGAGCCGCGAGGGCGTCGTCCAGTACGCCGACTACGCCCAGTGGCAGACCGAGGAGGGCGCGCAGAGCCCGCGCCAGCGCGAACTGGCCGCCGACCGCGCGGCCGAGCTGTCGGACCTGCCGGCCCTGAACCTGCCGCTGGAGCTGCTCTCCGACGACACCGAGCGGGCCGTCCTGGAGTGGACGGTCCCCGCGCCCCTGGCCGAGCGGCTGCGCCGGCTCGGCGAGGACTGCGCGGGCGGTCTCCGCAGCGTCCTGCTGACCGGCTGGTTCGGCGCGCTCTGGCACGCCGCCGGCCGGCCGGAGCGGCTGGCGGTCCAGGCGCAGCTCGCCCGCCGCCCGTTCGAGGAGATGCACGGTTCGATAGGCCTCTTCGAGACGCCCGTCCCGGTCCTCGCCGCGGTCTCCGACACGACGACGCTGCGGGAGCTGCTGGGCGCGGTCGACCTGGAACTCGACACCTTCGAGCAGGCCGACGAGAGCGCCATGGACCCGGCCGGGCAGCACGTCGCCGGCCTTCCGGGCTTCTCCTTCCACGACGCCGCGCGGTTCACCGCCGGCCCGGCACCGGCCTTCACCGGCTTGTGGATCGAGCCCGCCGACGACGACCGCAAGGTCGCCCTCGCGGCCCGCGCCGCGGACGGCGAACTCCACATCGCCCTGCGGCATCAGGCCCGGGGCATGGCCGAGGGGGGCGCCGAGGCTCTGCTCCTGTGCCTGCGGGCGGTCCTGGAGGCACTGGGCGGCGACCTGCGGGCCGCCGTTCCCGCCCTGGCCATGCTGGACGAGACCGCCGCCCGTGAGCTGGTCGAGGCCACCAACCCGGCGCAGCCGCCCAAGGGGCCGGCCGAGCACTGGCACCGGCGGGTCGAGCGGGCCGCGGCACGGGTCCCGGACGCCCCGGCCCTGCGGACGGCCACCCGTACCTGGAGCTACGGCGAGTTCGACCGGGCGGCCGACCGGCTGGCCGAGGAGCTGGCCGCGCGCGGGGTCCGCCCCGGTGCGCTGGTCGGTCTCTGCCTGGAGCGCTCGGACCTGGCGGTCGTCGCGATGCTCGCGATCGCCAAGGCCGGTGCCGGCTATGTGCCGATCGACCCGAACCTGCCGGCCGGGCGCCGCGCCGCCGTCCTGGACGCGGTCGGCTTCGGCCACGTCGTGGCGACCCGGGACACGGCCTCGGCCCTCCCGCAGGAGTGCGACACGGTGGTCCTGGACGCGGAACTGACGGTCTGCGCCGGGCGCACCGGCGAGCGGCCCGACGTCACGACCTCCGACGAGGACCCCGCATACGTGATCTTCACGTCGGGCTCCACCGGCACGCCGAAGGGGGTGCTGATCGGGCACGGGCAGTTCGCCGCCTACCTCGACGGCGTCCTCGACCGGCTGCGGCTGACCGGCCCCGTCGACTCCGTCGCGATCGGCACCCTCGGAACCGACCTGGGGCACACCGCGCTGTTCCCGCCACTGATCAGTGGCGGTGAACTCCTTGTCGTCGCACCGGAGGTCTCCGCGGACGCGCAGGCGCTCGCCGAACTGCTGTCCGCGGAGGAGTACGACCTCCTCAAGATCACGCCCTCGTACCTGGAGTCCCTCTTCACCGTGGCCGAGACGCCGGAGCGGCTGATGCCGCGCCAGGCGCTGGTCGCGGGCGGCGAGCCCTTCGGCTGGGGCTGGTACAACCTGTTCAAGGGCTACCTCGGCGACTGCCGGCTGTACAACCACTACGGCCCGACCGAGACGACGGTCGGCGTGCTCTGCGGGCCCGCTGCCGCCGACCACGACCTGACCGCACTGGCGTCCAGCGTCCCGCTCGGCACGCCGATGGGGCACGCGCGGGCCTACGTCCTCGACCCGCAGCGGCGCCCGCTGCCGGTCGGCGTCCCCGGCGAACTCTGGATCGGCGGCGCCTCGGTGGCCCAGGGCTACCTGAACCCGACCGAGGAGCAGCGGGAGAGGTTCGTCGCCGACCCCTTCGGCCCCGGCCCGGCGGCACGGATGTACCGCACCGGCGACAAGGCACGCCTGCTGCCCGACCGCACCGTGGAGTTCCTCGGCCGCATCGACCGCCAGATCAAGCTGCGCGGCTTCCGGGTGGAACTCGGCGAGATCGAGGCCGTCATGCGCCGCCACCCGCGGGTGACCGGCAGCCTCGTCGTGGAGGCCGGCGAGAGCACGGGCGCCCACCTCGTGGGCTATCTGATCGATGCCGAGGGCGAGCGCGGCTCCGCCGAGTGGCTCCGCGAGTTCCTCACCGAGCGCCTCCCGGACTTCATGCTGCCCGCCCACCTCGTGGCCCTGGACGCCTTCCCGCTCACCAGCAGCGGCAAGATCGACGCCTCGATGCTCCCCGAGCCGGGCTTCTACACCCAGGGCTCGACCTCGTACGTCGCGCCCAGCACCCCCACCGAGAAGACGGTCGCCGACATCGTGGCGCAACTGCTGCTGCTGGGACAGGTCGGCGCCGACGACGACTTCTTCGAGATCGGCGGCCACTCGCTGCTCGCCACCCAGCTGATCGCCCGCCTGCGCGACGAGTTCAAGGTCGGCTTCAAGCTGCGCAACCTCTTCGAATACCCCGTGGTGTCGGAACTCGCCGAGTTCATCGACCAGCTCCAGGAGAAGAAGGAGACCGAATCATGTTGACCCAGACCGGCAGCGGCCCCGGCGGCCGTTTCAACCGGGCGCGGCGGTCCGTCGCGGTCAGCGGCGAGGCGCTGGTCCGCACCACCCCGCTCATCGAGGGCAGCCGGGCGGTGTGCTGCACCCCGACCGTCCCCGGGCTCGACGCGCGGGAGTGGCTGTCGAACTCCGGCGACGCCCTGGCCCGGCTGCGCGACCGGCACGGCGCCGTGCTGCTGCGCGACTTCGCCCCCCTCGACGCCGCGGGCCTCGGGGAACTCGCCACGGGCCTCGACGGAGGCCTGCGCGACTACGACAACCGCTCCACCCCCCGGCGCCGTGTCGACGGCAACGTCTTCACGTCGACCGAGTACCCGGCCGACCAGACCATCCCCCAGCACAACGAGATGTCGTACACCGACGCCTGGCCCGCGACGCTCTTCCTCACCTGCGTCGTCCCGGCCGCCACCGGCGGCGAGACGCCCGTCGCGGACAGCGCCCGGGTACTCGCCCGGCTGTCCGAGGCCACCCGCGAGCGCTTCGAGCGGCACGGCGTCATGTACGTACGGAACTTCGGCCACGGCATGGACCTCAGCTGGCAGGAGGTCTTCCAGACGCAGGACCGCGCCGAGGCCGACGCCTACTGCGCCCGGCACGGCATCGAGGCCGAGTGGCTGGGCGGCGAGCGGCTGCGCACCCGCCACGTGGTGCAGGCGACCCTCACCGCGCGGGCGACCGGGGAGCGGGTCTGGTTCAACCAGGCGCACCTCTTCCACGTCAGCTCCCTGCCCGAGCACGTCGAGCGCGAGCTGCGCGCGGAGTTCGCCGAGCACGAGCTGCCCCGCAACGCGCTGTACGGCGACGGCACGCCGCTCGCCCCGGAGGACCTGGCCGAGGTCCGGGCCGCCTACGCGGCCGAGGAGATCGCCCTGCCCTGGCAGGCCGGCGACGTCATGATCGTCGACAACGAGCAGTTCTCCCACGGCAGGAACCCGTACTCCGGCGACCGCTCCGTCCTGGTGGCGATGGCATGACCGATCCGACCGCCTTCGAAGCCGTCCGCGAGGAGATCGCGTACGCCTTCGACAACACCGTCTTCTTCCGCAAGCACATGGAGGCCAGCGGCCTGCTGCCCGCGGACATCCGGGAGCCCGGGGACTTCCTGCGGCTGCCGCCGACCTCGAAGCCGCACTACCGGCGCAACTTCCCCGCGGGAGTCCTCGCCAAGGGCTACACCCTCAACTCGCCGCACGTGATGCGCTTCCAGAGTTCCGGAACCTCCGGCGAGCGGCTGAACAGCGCCGTCCTCAGTTACGACCTGGCGCGGCGGCAGGCCACCGCCATCGGCGTCAACCGCCGCTTCGACGGGCTCTGGCGCCCCGGCAGCCGGCCGAAGATCTGCCGCTTCGCACCGCCGAACTGCTCGGACGTCGAGTGCGCGACGGGCTTCTCGACCATGGAGGACCGGACGCTCGCCGACGGCACCCTCGTACTGGCCGTCGCCCACGACCTGCTGGCCACCCCGGAGTGGCAGATCGTCAAGGCCCTCGACGAGATCGAGCTGTACGAACCCGACCTGCTGGTCGTCGACCCCACCCACTTCGCGTTCCTGACCCGGTGGGCCCGCCGGCTGGGACGCGTCATCACCTCGCCGCGCCGCCTGCACATGGTGTGCGGGTACACCCTCATGACCCGGGTGGCCCGGCGCCAGATCGAGGAGTTCATGGGGCCGGAGCTGCCGATCGGCGACATGATCGGCATGTCCGAGCTCGGGTACCTCGGGTTCGAGTGCCACCTCGGCAACCGCCACATCAACAACCGTGACTTCCACATGGAGTTCATCCGGGACGGCCGGCCCGTGGCGGACGGCGAGACGGGCGAGCTGTACGTCACGACGGTGGACGACAGCCTCGTGCCGCGCATCCGCTACGCCACCGGGGACCACTTCACCCCGCTGGGCGGCCGCTGCGACTGCGGCAGCGACCTGCCGATGGTGCGCGTCGAGGGCAGGGCCACCCACATGATCCGGCTCACGGACGGCCGGACCGTCACCCCCGGCGCCGTGGACGCCCTGGTCGGCGACGCTCCTGGCATCGACCTCTACAAGCTGGAGCAGGACCGGACCGGCGCCTGCACCTTCCGGTACGTCCCCAACGCCGAGGCGCGGCCCGAGGAGTCCACCGCGCTCATGCACCGCCTCACCGAGGCGCTGGCCCCGAACCCGGTCCGGGCCGAGGCCGTCGACTACATCGCCGGCGAGCGCAGCGGCAAGTTCCAGCCCTGCGTCTCCCAGATATCCGCGGAAGGCGCGTGATGACCGTGCGACACAGCCACCGGGACGACTTCCCCGCCCTGCGCCGGGAGATCGACGGACAGCGGATCTCCTACCTGGACAACGCCGCCACGACCCTGAAGCCGGACCCCGTCATCCGGGCCGTCACCGAGTACTACGAGACCAACGGCGCCAACATCCACCGCGGCAAGCACCGGCTGTCCGAGGAGGCGTCCGACGGCTACGAGGCGTCCCGGGTACGGATCGCGAGCCACATCGGTGCCGCGGCCAACGAGGTCGTCCTGACCCGGAACACCACGGAGGCGCTCAACCTCGTCGCCCAGGGACTGGGCCTCGACCCCGACGCGCACATCGTCGGCTGCATGGACGCGCACCACTCGCAGATGCTGCCGTGGCGACGGGCCGGCCGGCTCTCCCTGACCCGGGTGGACGCCGACGGCAGGCTCGACCGCGAGCACTTCCGGGAGCTCCTGCGCGACCGGCCCCAGGTGGTCGCGCTCACCCACTGCTCCAACGTCACCGGAGTGGTCCACCCGGTGGCCGAGCTGATCGCCGAGATCCGCTCCGTCACCGACGCCGTCATCGTCCTCGACGCCGCGCAGTCCATCCCCCACCAGCGCCTCAACGTACGTGAGCTGGACGTCGACTTCGTCGCCTTCTCGCTGCACAAGATGCTGGGCCCGACCGGCGTCGGAGTGCTCTTCGGCCGGAGCGCGCTGCTGGCGGGGCTGCGCCCGCTGTCGGTGGGCGGCGGCATGGTCGACTGGGTCGACCTCGACGGCAGCGTCGACCGGCGCACGCCTTACACGTTCGAGGCGGGCACCCCGGCCATCGCGTCCGTCATCGGATCGGGCGCGGCGATCCGCTACCTGGAGGCGCTGGACCGCGAGGACCTCGACCAGCACGAGCGCGACCTGACGGCCGCGCTCGTCGGCGGGGCGCTCGCCCGCCCCGGGATCCGCCTCGTCGGACCGCCGGACCTGACCGACCGGATCGGGCTCGTCAGCCTCCGGCTGACCGACGGCGTCCCGACCGGCGACGTCGCCCGCATGCTGAGCGACTCCTACGGCTTCATGGTGCGCAGCGGCCACATGTGCTCGCAGCCCCTGGTCACCGGCCTGGCCGGCGGCGAGATCCTCCGGGTCTCCGCGTACCTGTACAACCAGGTCGCCGAGATCGAGGGCTTCTACGAGGCGCTGGACGAACTGCTCAGCTGCATCGGCACCGCGGCGCCCGTCGGCGCGCGCCGCTGACGGCACCCGTGCCGGTGCCGCACCGAATCGGTCCATCACGAACAACAGAGGTGTCACATGTCTGGCCTGCACCCTTTGACTCTGGTGTGCTTCCCGCACGCCGGAGGCGGGCTGGGGCGTTACCGGAGCTGGCGGGACGATCTGCCCGACGGTGTCAGGATCCTCCTGCCCGATCTGCCGGGCCGGGAGGGCCGGCTCTTCGACACGCCCTTCCCCGACGTCGCCGCCGTCAGCACGTACACGCTGCGGTCCCTGGCCGCGGAACTCGCGAGCAGCGAGCGCGTGGCCTTCGCCGGACTCAGCTACGGAGCGCTCGTGGCGTACGACGCCGCCGCACGTCTGGAGGCGTCGGGGAAGCGCGTCGAGGCCGTCTTCGCGGCGAGCCAGCGGGCCCCCGCCACGCCCCTGCCGCCGAACAACTGGCGTTCGATGGCCGACGCGGAACTCCTCACCGAGCTGGCCGGGATCGGCGGGCTCAGCCCGGACCTGGATGCCGAGGAGGAGTTCCTGGAGCTCTTCCTCCCCACCATCCGGGCTGAACTCCACGCGAGCGAGAGCTATCTCAGGCCCGCCTCCCACGCTCGCCTGCGATGCCCGGTCTTCCTCTACCACGGCACCGAGGACGCCGCGATCCCGGTGTCCTCGACCCTCGCCTGGAGCGACGAGACCGACCGTCTCGCGTCGCGGAGCCTGCCGACCGCGCACTTCCTGACCGGGCCGGACGGCGAGGACCTGTGGTGGGACGTGCTCCGCCGGGACCTGGCCGCGTGCACGAGGGGCCCGGCCCTGGACTCCGCGACCCCGGCCTGACCGACCCGACGAACCGACCCGACGAACCGACCCGACGAACCGATCCGCAGAAGCGATCCGCAGAACGAGAAGAAGGAGCGGTAATGCATCCGACGGAAGCCCCCGGCCCGGCCCTTCCCCTGTGCTGTGCCCACCTCATGTCCCGCTCGGAGCGCCCGGTCGCAGCACGCACTCCGTCCGGTCCCGCTCCCGCCGGTCTGCCCGCCGAGGCCCCGTCGCCCGCGCCCCGGGCGGCCGGTTCATGAGCAGCAGCGACCTCCAGATCGCCGGCGACATCCTCGAAGTCGCCCACCTTTTACAGCCTCTGCCGGAGCATCCGACCACCGTCGCCGACTTCGGCGGACTGGCCCGCGCCATCGCGGCCGACCGCGCGCAGTGGGCGCCTCTGGTGGCGTACGACGCGACGACGCTCCGGTACCACCGGCTGCGATCCGCCCCGGGCTACGACGTGTGGCTGCTGTCCTGGGTGCCCGGCCAGGCCGGCGGTCCGCACCAGCACGGTCGGTCCTGCGGGGTACTGACCGTCCTGGAGGGCACGCTGACCGAGCGGACGGACACAGGAAGACGCGTGCTGGAGACCGGCGCTCAGCGGGTGTTCGCGCCGGGGTACGTGCACCGGGTCGCCAACGACGCGGTGGATCCGGCGGTCAGCCTGCACATCTACTTCCCGGGGTTGACCGGGACGGCGAAGCACGCCACCACCCGCCACGGGACGCGCTCCCGGCCGACCGTCTGACACCCCTTCCCGCCCGCCTCCAGGAACCGCCCCGGCCGGACCCGCTCCAGGGACTCCGCCGGGGCATCTCCTCATCGGGGCGGTCAGCCGTCGCGAGCCCCGAGCAACTCCCGTACGCCCCCCACGAACGCCCCGAGCGCCAGCTCGAACGCCGCGTCGGACCGGCTCCCGGCCATCGCGGCAAGCGCCCGCCCCAGCAACGGCATCGGGACCTCGTCCGTCAGCTCCCACATCGCCTCCGGCGCCGCCATGTCCAGCGCCGACCCGAGCACGACGTTGTCAAGGCCGATGATCACCGTCATGACATCGCCCAGCGCGAACCCCGCGTCCAGCAACAGCCCCACCGCCAGCTCGTACTGCGCCAGCACCCGAGGCGCCCGCACCGGATTCGTGGTCAGCAGCGGGATCGCCTTCGGATGCGCGGCGAACGCGGCCCGATAGGCCCGCGCCCACTCCGTCAGCGCCTCGTCCCACGGCAGCCCCGAGCGGAGCGACGTCGCGTCGATCCCGCCCGCCACCCGGTCCCGGAGCAGCTCCACGATGCCGTCCCGGCCGTCCACGTGGTGGTACACCGAACCGGTCTGCACCCCGAGCCGCCGCGCGATCTGCGGCACGCTGAAATCGCCCTGCTCGTCGACCAGGGCCAAGGCCGTCGCGCCGATGCGCTCCCGGTCGAGAAGTGGCTTGCTCGGCCGCCCCATCCGTTCCGCTCCTCCGTCAGTTCCCCGTCCCGCCCGTGAAGACGGGTCTTCCCGTATCCCCAACGGGAGGTTACATTGCGGAAACCGAAAGGCTTTAGGTTTACCCGCTCGCACCCGTTCCTGTCCTTCCCGTCGTTCCCGTCCTCTGCTGCCTGCCACCAGAAGGGCCTCCTTCCGCATGCCCGCAACCTCCCCGAAGACCGTGCCGGCCGCCGTCCCCGCCCCGGCCGAGCCCGGTCTGCGCACGGGATCCCTCGGCACCGCCGACATCGCGTTCTTCGTCGTCTCCGCCGCCGCCCCGCTCACCGTCATGGCGGGCGTCGCCCCGCTCGCCATCGCCCTCGGCGGCATCGGCGCCCCGGCCGGCTACCTCCTGGCCGGCCTCACCCTCGCGGTCTTCGCCATCGGCTTCACCGCGATGAGCCGCCATGTCACCGGCGGCGGCGCCTTCTACGCGTACATCACCCAGGGCCTCGGCCGCCCGGCCGGCATCGGCGCCGCGCTGCTCGCCATGATCGGCTACAACGGCATGGAGATCGGCGTCTACGGCCTGCTCGGCTCCGCCACCCAGGACACCGTCCACGCCCTGTTCGGCACCGACATCCCCTGGCTCCCGGTCTCCCTGATCGGCCTGGCCGTCATCTGGTACGGCGGCTTCCGCTCGATCGACTTCGGCGCGAAGCTGCTCGGCGTCCTGCTCGTCGCCGAGACCGGCATCCTCGTACTCCTCGCGGCCGGAGTCCTCCTCAAGGGCGGCGCCCACGGCCTCTCCCTGGCCTCCTTCGCCCCCGGCAACGTCCTCGTGCCCGGCACCGCGGCCGTGCTGGCCTTCGCCTTCGCCGCGTTCACCGGCTTCGAGTCGACCGTCATCTACCGCCGCGAGGCCCGCGAACCGGACCGCACGGTGCCCCGCGCCACGTACATCGCGGTCGCCTTCCTCGGCCTCTTCTACGCGTTCACGGTCTGGATCGCCATCCAGTCCTTCGGCGACGCACGGGTGGTGCAGGAGGCCGGCAGCAACCCGGCCGACCTCTTCTTCACCGCGATCACCACCTTCGTCGGCGGCTGGGCGGCCGACGTGATGCACGTCCTCATCGTCACCAGCGTCATCGCCTCCCTCCTCGCCTTCCACAACGCGATCAACCGCTACGGGCTGGCCCTCGCCGACGAGGGCGTCCTGCCGCGCGCCTTCGGCCGCATCCACCCCCGGCACGGCTCCCCGTACGTCGCGGGGCTCGCGCAGAGCGCCCTCGGCGCGGTCGTCGTCCTCGTCTTCTGGGGCGCGGGCCTCGACCCGTACGCGCAGCTCCTGCTGTGGGTGAACACCCCGGGCATGCTGGGCCTGATGGCCCTGCAACTCCTCGCGGCGATCGCCGTCCCGTTCTTCTTCCGCCGCATCACCCACGAGGAGGGCGTCCTGCGCACGATCGTGGCCCCCGCGGCGGCGACGCTCCTGCTCGGCGCCGCGACAGCCCTGGTCATCACCCACATCGACCTCTTCACCGGGGCGTCCCCGCCGGCGAACGCGGTGATGGTGGCGGTGGCCCCCGCGGTCTTCGTCCTGGGCTTCCCCCTGGCCCTGCGCCTCAAGCGCACCCGCCCGGAGGTCTACGAAAGGTTCGGCCAGTCGTAGAGATGCCCCGCGAGAATTCCCTCCGACCGGCCGAACAAGCGCCCCGCAGGGGCGCGGGGAACTGCGCGAGCAACCACCCACCACCCGCACCCGCCGACGAACGAGCAACCCGCCAGACGATCCGCCGAAAAGGAGCCCGCACATGGCACCCCAGGCCGACCTCCTCCTCACCAACACCCACCTCCGCACCATGACCAGCCCCGAGCCGGAGGCCACCGCGCTGGCCGTCACCGACGGCGTCATCACCGCGATCGGCGACACCGCCACCCTGCTCCAGGACTGCACAGGCCCCCGCACGGAGCGGATCGACCTCGCGGGAGCGACCGTCACCCCGGGCCTCGTCGACTCCCACAGCCACCCGGTGTGGGGCCTGCGCATGGCGACCGGCGCCGACCTCAGCGGCGTACGGGACCTCGACGGACTCCGCGCCGCCCTGCGCCGCGCCGACCGGATCGACGGCTGGGTCATCGGCTGGGGCCTCGACCACAACGCGTTCGGCGGCCGCCCCCTCCACCGCGACCTCGTCGAGGACGTCCTCGACGGCGCCCCGGCGTTCCTGCGCCTCTACGACGGCCACTCCGCCCTCGTCAGCGGCGCCGCCCTCACCGCCGCGGGCGTCACGGGCCCGCGCGCCTTCGCCCAGCGCTCCGAGATCGTCTGCGCCCCCGACGGCCGCCCCACCGGGCACCTGATCGAGCACGCCGCCATGGACCTGGTCGACGCGGTCGTGCCCGCGCCCTCCTACGAGGAACGCCGCACGGGACTCGTCGACCTGCTCACCGCCATGGCCGCCACCGGCCTCACCGGCGCCCACGTCATGGACGGCTCCGGCCTCGATCTGCTCGCCGCCGTCGAGGAGGAGACCGACCTCCCGCTGCGCCTGACGATCGCGCCCTGGTGCATGCCGGGCGTGGACACGGCGGGCCTCGACGAACTGGTCGCGCTCCAGCGCGAGCGCGGCCGGAACTGGCGGGTCGGCGGCGTCAAGTTCTTCATGGACGGCACCGTCGAGGGCGGCACCGCCTGGCTGGAGCACCCCGACTGCCACGGGCAGGGGACCGAGGCGTTCTGGCCGGACCCGGCCGCGTACAGCGCCGCCGTACGGCACCTGCACGCCGCCGGGGTGCGGACCACCACCCACGCCATCGGCGACGCCGCCGTGCGGCACGTCCTGGACACCGTCGAGGCGCTCGGCGCGAGCGGCCGCGGCGCCCACCGGATCGAGCACATCGAGTCCGTGCCCGACGACACCCTCCCGCGGTTCGCCGCGCTCGGCGTCACCGCGTCCATGCAGCCGCCGCACACCGCGTACACGAAGGGTGACCACAGCGACGAGTGGTCCAAGCGGCTCGGCGACGAGCGGGCGGCCCGCGCCTGGCGCACCCGCGACCTGCGCGCCGCGGGCGCCACCCTCGCCCTCGGCTCGGACTGGCCGATCGCCCCCTACGACGTACGGCGGGTGCTCGCCATGGCCCGGGTGCCCGAGGGCGCCGCGGGGCCGGGGCAGGGCCTCACCGGGCTCGAAGCGCTCGAAGGCGTGACCGCGCACGCGGCGATCGCCGCAGGGGAGGCGGACACGACGGGCCGGATCGCGGTCGGGCTCCGCGCCGACCTCACCGTGCTCGGCCTGGACCCGGTGACCGCGCCGGCCGACGAACTGGCCGAGGCACCCGTGCTGCTGACCGCCGTGGGCGGCAGGATCACCCACCGCACCCAGTGATCAGAACACGCTTTCTATCGAATCTGTGGAGAAATCGCCCTAGGCCTTGATCGGGAAGCCCGGGTGCCGCGTCGCCACGAGGCGCGGCAGCGCGTACGGCAGCGTCCCGTACCAGAGCCGCGCCACCAGGAATCCGAACGCGAGGCAGAGCATCCCGCCCACCGCGTCCAGCCAGAAGTGGTTGGCCGTCGACACGATGACCGTCAGGGTCGCCACGGGGTAGAGCAGGCCGAGGATCCTGGCCCAGGGCGCCGACGCGAGAGCGAAGATCGTCAGACCGCACCAGAGCGACCAGCCGATGTGCATCGAGGGCATGGCCGCGTACTGGTTCGACATGTTCTTCAGGTTCCCGGAGGCCATCGACCCCCACGTCTGGTGCACCGCGACCGTGTCCACGAAGTGGCCGCCGGTCATCAGGCGCGGCGGGGCGAGCGGGAAGAAGTAGTAGCCGACCAGGGCGACCGCCGTCGTCGCGAACAGCACGAGCCGGGTCGCCGCGTAGCGGCCCGGATGGCGGCGGAACAGCCACACCAGCACCCCGAGCGTGATCACGAAGTGCAGGGTCGCGTAGTAGTAGTTCATTCCGATGATGAGCCAAGTCACCGCGTTCACCGTGTGGTTGACGCTCTGCTCCACGGCGATGCCGAGGTGCTGCTCGAGGGACCAGATCCAGTCCGCGTTCCGCAGCGCCTCTGCCTTCTGCTCCGGGACCGCGTTGCGGATCAGGGAGTACGTCCAGTAGCTCACCGCGATCAGCAGGATCTCGAACCAGAGCCGGGGACGCCGCGGCATACGCAGGCGGCGCAGGAATCCGCCGGCGCCCTGCGACGCGCGGGATTTCTCCGCGGCGAGCGAGGCGGCGGGTCCTGGTCGGCCGTCCAGTGTTGTCACGGTCGTTTCACCCATAGTCACCGAGTCTGCCAGATTTCCGGCCCCCGCCAGATCATCCCTCGGTCGGGTCACGCCCGCACCCGCTACGCCCTACGGACGAGACCGGGCCCCAGGGGACGAGCCCGTCGACCCGCGCACCACCAGCTCCGGCAGAAACAGGAATTCACTCCGGGGAGCAGGCGTCCCGGCCACCTCTTCGAGCAGCGTGTTGACGGCGGCCTGGCCCATGGCCTGCACCGGTTTGCGGATCGTGGTCAGCGGCGGGTCGGTGAACGCGATCAGCGGAGAGTCGTCGAATCCGACCACGGAGACGTCCCCGGGCACGTCCAGGCCGCGCTCGCGCACCGCCCTGACCGCCCCGAGCGCCATCATGTCGCTCGCGCAGACCACGGCCGTGCAGTCCCGGTCGAGGAGCGCCGCGGCCGCCGCCCGACCGCCCTCCACCGTGTACAGAGAGTGTTCGACGAAGTCCCGCTCCACGTCCGCGGACGGCAGTCCCAGCAGGTGCGACATCGCCCGCACGAAGCCCTCGGCCTTGCGCAGCACCGGCACGAAGCGGCGCGGCCCGAGCGCCAGGCCGATCCGGGTGTGGCCGAGCGACACGAGATGGGTCACCGCGAGGCCGGCCGCCGCCCGGTCGTCGGGGGAGATGAAGGGCGCCGAGACGGCCGGCGAGAACCCGTCGACGAGCACGAACGGGACGCCCCGGCCGTGCAGCCGCTCGTAGCGCCCGGTGTCCGCCGTGGTGTCGGCGTGCAGCCCGGACACGTAGATGATGCCGCCGACCCCGCGCTCCACCAGCATCTCGGTCAGCTCGTCCTCGGTGGAGCCGCCGGGCGTCTGGGTGGCCAGCACCGGCGTGTAGCCCTGCCGGGTCAGCGCCTGCACGACGACCTGGGCGAGCGCGGGGAAGATCGGGTTCTCCAGCTCCGGGGTGATCAGCCCGATCAGGCCCGCGCTGCGCTGCCGCAGCCGGACGGGACGCTCGTAGCCCAGCACGTCCAGTGCGGCGAGCACGGACTGCCGGGTGGCCGCGGCCACTCCCGGCCTGCCGTTGAGCACGCGGCTGACGGTCGCTTCGCTGACTCCTGCGTGCACGGCTATGTCGGCCAGGCGTGCGGTCACGGGAGTGGACTGTACCGGTCACCCGCCGTATTGCCCACCGAACGCCACCTCGCACAACTGCGGTGCGGATGCTGGCGGTTGATGGCCGAACATGGCGATAGTCCACCCGGAACGGTGAAGGCCCGGGAACGGCCGACACGCCTCTTGCGGGCGGCGGTAGTTTGGTGATGCGGGCCGACGGAGCCCGCACCGGTCCGCCGCGAGGGGCTGTTGCATGTGAGCGCCACCGCCCTGGATCCCCGCACCGGGGAGCGCAGTACGGTCCTGGTGGTCGACGACACCGCCGCGAACCGCTTCGCGCTGAGCGCCGTGCTCAGCCGCGCCGGACATCGCGTCGTGCCCGTGGCCTCCGCCGGAGAGGCCCTGCTCGAACTCGACGTGCGGCTGCGGGCCGGCTGCCTGCCCGATGTGGCGCTCGTCGACGTGGGGCTGCCCGACCTCAGCGGCTTCGAACTGTGCCGCAGGGTCAAGGCCCTGCCGTCCCTGGCCGGCATCCCCGTCGTCCACTTCTCCGCGCGGCCCTCGGGCCCCGTCGACCGCTGCCAGGGGCTCGACGCGGGCGGCGAGGCGTATCTGACGGTGCCCGCGGAGCCGGAGGAGATCCGCGCCGTGATCCGGGCCGTGCTGCGCGGCGCCCGCGAACTCACCGACGCGCAGGCCCAGTTCACCCGCCTCGCCCTGCTCTCCGAAGCCGTCGTCGAGGTGCAGGGCGCCCGCTGTCTCGCCGAACTGGCCACCGCAGCGGCCGACGCGGCGGCCCGGCTGACCGGCCACCCGGCCGCCGCGTTCGTCCTCGGCGGCGACAGCGACGCGCAGGTCGGCATCGACCGGCACTCCGCACGCACCGGACAGCCCGGCGCCGGCGACGAGGAGCGGGCCGCCGCCCTGATCCGGCGGGCGCTGTGCGCCCGCGGCGGGATCCACACGGCGGTCCTGCCCGGAGCCCTCTGGCCCGCGTCGTACGTCGGCCCCGGCGACGTCCGGCTCGTGCTCGCCCGCAGCCGCGACGGCCTCTCGGTCTGCCTGGTCACACCCGTCCACCCCGACACGGGCCGGCGGATCGGCCCGCTCGTCACCCAGCTGGCACGGGCCACCGTGCTCGCCGCCGAACCCCTCCTCCGGTACGAGCAGGAGCGCCACGTGGCCCTGACCCTGCAACGCAGCTTCCTGCCCGCCCAGTTGCCCCGCATGCCCGGACTCCAGGTCGCCTTCCGCTACGAACCCGCCTCCCAGCAGGCCGAGATCGGCGGCGACTTCTACGCCGCGCTGCCCACCCCCGCCGGAGTCCTCGCCGGGATCGGCGACGTCGTCGGGCACTCCCTCGACGCGGCCACCGTGATGGTCGAGATCCGGCACGCCCTGCGCGCCTACAGCATCGAGGACCCACGGCCCGGCCGCCTCGTGGACCGCATCGACCGAATGCTCCAGCACTACCACCCGGACACCACGGCGACCCTGTGCCTGACCCTCGTCGACCCCGCCACCGGCCGCGTCCGGGTGGCGAACGCGGGACACATCCCGCCGCTGGTCCTCCCCGAGCACGGCACGCCCTACTACGCCGAGGCCGCGGGCCCGCTGCTGGGGCTCGGTCTGTCGCACCCCGAGCCCGCCGACCTGGTCCTCGAGCCCGGCGACCGGCTGCTCATGGTCACCGACGGCCTCATCGAGACCCGCGGCACCGACCTGGCCGTCTCCATGGAGGAACTGCGCGGCGCCGCGGCCGTCGCCCCGGCCGAGCCGGACGCCCTCTGCGACACCCTGATGTCCTGCTTCGGCCGGGACCGCGCGGACGACATCGCCCTGCTCGCGCTCCGCCTCAGCCCCGGGGTCCCCGCGACGGCGTGACAGGGTGAGGGCGACACATCCGCAGCGGATCCCACGGAGCCCTCATGCCGAACATCACCGTCGACCACTCCGCCGGCCTCGACGGCCGGATCGACCGTGCCGGGCTCGCCGGCGCCGTCCACCAGGCCTGCGTCGACACCGTGGCCGCGCGCACGGCGGCCTGCAAGACCCGGTTCCGCCGGGCCGACGAGACCGTCGTGGGCGACGGCACCGAGCCGGCGGACCTCGTCCACATCGAGATCGCCCTGCTCGCGGGCCGCACCGAAGAGGCGAAGACGTCCCTGGTCGAGGCGGTCCTCACCCTGCTCCCGGCCCACATCAAGAACCCGGAGGGTGCCCACCTGTCGGTGGAGGTACGAGACCTGGAGCCGGCCTACAAGTCGGCGCGGGGCTGAACGGACGCGCCCCGCCAGGGGCGCCGACTCAGACTGAGGCCAGCGAGGACAACCGCCCGATCAACTCGGCGAACGGCCCATCGGCGGGCTCCCCGGAGAGAAGGTGGCGCAACAGCGCCGCCATCTCGGAGTCGTACGCGGCGCTGACAGCGGCCAGCGCCGCGAAATCGTGCACCAGCTGAAGCTCCAGCTCCCCGCGAGGGATCCGGCGCCCGTCCAGCCAGATCAGCGCCGTCGACTCGGCCAGCGAGATCCAGGAGCGGACGACGAGTTCGAGCCGGGGCGACGGGGAGACGATCCCGAGGTGCGCCAGGATCTGGACGTAGGCGGCCTGCCGCACGGAGTCGATCAGCGCGTTCGTCGCCGAGGAACCGACGGCCGGGCCGCCCCGCATCAGCGCCGAGAACCCCGGGCCGTGCTCGTCGACGAACTCGAAGAACCGGCCCATCACACGGAGCAGCCGGGCCCCGAGCGGCCCCTCGCGCGGCTCCTCGAAACGTTCCGCCAGATCCTCGGCGGCCCGCTTCAACGCCGCCTCGTACAGGCTGAGTTTGCCCGGGAAGTAGTGGTAGACGAGCGGCCGCGATATCCCCGCGGCGGCCGCTATCTCGTCGATGGAGACCTCGTCGGGGGAGCGGTGGCTGAACAGTTCGAGGGCGACCCCGATCAACTGCCGTCGCCGCTCCTCGACTCCCATTCTGCGCCGCACCCCGGTAGCCATACCGAACACTCTACCGAGCGGATCACGCCGGTCGCCGCCGTGGTCGCTACAGGTCGAGCACAAGACGTTCACCGCGCGCCCGCGACACGCAGATCAGCATCGAGTCGTCCCGCTCGGCGTCGGTGAGCAGCTCGTCGCGGTGGTCGATCTCGCCCCCCAGGACCCGCTGTTGGCACGTCCCGCAGAAGCCCTGCTCGCAGGAGTACGAGACGTTCGGCACCTCCGCGCGGACCGCCGCGAGCACCGTCGACCCGGCGGGGACGTCGACGACCTTGCCGCTGCGCCGCAGCTCCACCTCGAACGCGCCGTTCCCGTCGGCCGTGTTGCGGGGCGCGAACCGCTCCAGGTGCAGGGTCCGGCCCTCCGGCAGCGCCGCCTCCACGGCCGCCATCAGCCCCTCGGGCCCGCAGCAGTAGACGGCGGTGCCGGGCGCGGTGGCGGTGAGCGCGGCGGCGAGGTCGGGCGGGCCCGCCTCGTCCTGGGCGACGATGTCGACCCGGTCGCCGCCCAGCTTCGCCACGTCCTCCAGGAACGGCATCGAGGCCCGGCTGCGGCCCCCGTACAGCAGCCGCCACGCGGCGCCGCGCGCCTCCACCTCGCGCAGCATCGGCAGGATCGGCGTGATGCCGATGCCGCCCGCCACGAACAGATAGGCGGGGGCGTCCGCGTCCAGCGCGAAGCGGTTGCGCGGCCCGCGCACCTCCACCTCGGCGCCCTCCCGCAACTGCTCGTGCACCTCGCGCGATCCGCCGCGCCCGCCCTCGCCCTCCGGGATCAGCCGGGTGGCGACGGTGTACGACGAGGAGTCCTCCGGGTCGCCGCACAGCGAGTACTGCCGGACGAGACCGGACGGCAGGACGAGGTCGAGGTGGGCGCCCGGCCGCCAGGCGGGCAGGTCGTACCCCTCCAGGCGGAGCTGCACCACGCCGTCGGCGATCTCCTCGTGCCCGGCGACGAGCAGCCGCAGCGCGCGGGCCCGCGGCCGTCCCGAGACCGGCTCCTCCAGGGCGGGCATCGGCCACAGCGGCGAGCCCTGCACCCGGCGGCGCAGCGCGCGCCGGACGACGAGCGCGGCGCCCGCGACGACGGCGGCCCTGGTCAGCGTGCGGGCGTTCATCCGGCTGCTCCCGTGCGGGCGGCGGTACGGGCCTCGGCGGCGGTCGCCGCGGGGGAGGCGGCGAGATAGGCGACGGCCTGCGCGGTGTCGCCCTCCTGCTCCGGGTGGTAACTCCGGCTCAGATAGCGGGGGATGGACCGCATCATCGCCCCGGTCGACGGCAGCACGCCCTGCTTGCCGCCCCGGTAGAAGTCCTTGAAGGAGGCCTTGCCGTCGACCAGCGTCGGATCGTTCTCCATGAAGAACCGCGCCCCGCGCTGCCACAGGAAGACCAGCGCCGTGAAGGCGGTGGCCCAGGTGCGCACCCGGCGCCGGTAGCCGCCGTCCACGTGCTCGAACAGCTCGAAGGCCACCGAGCGGTGCTCGACCTCCTCGGCGCCGTGCCAGCGCAGCAGATCGAGCATGGTCGGGTCGGCGCCCCGCTTGTCCAGCTCGTCCGCGTTCAGCACCCAGTCGCCGAGGAACGCCGTGTAGTGCTCGATCGCCGCGATCAGCGCGACCCGCTCCATCAGCCACCACTCGCGCGCCCTGCCCGGCGGCAGCGTCCGGTCGCCGAGCAGCTTCTCGAAGAACCAGTCCACCTGGGCCGTGTACGGCGTCGGGTCGAGACCCTGCTCGCGCAGGTGCGGCAGTACCTCGTCGTGGGCCTGCGAGTGCATGGCCTCCTGGCCGATGAACCCGATGACGTCCTCCCGCAGCCGGTCGTCCCGTATGTAGGGCAGGACCTGCTTGTACACGTGCACGAACCAGCGCTCACCGGCCGGAAGCAGCAGGTGCAGCACGTTGATGGTGTGCGTGGCGAACGGGTCGTCCGGGAGCCAGTGCAGCGGGGTCTTGTCCCAGGCGAAGGACACCTGGCGTGCCTTCAGCGTGACGCGCGTATTAGACATGGCGTCAATGTACTGACGGGTAGACGCGGGGGTACAGCCCCCTGCGGGACTTTCTTTACTTGATCGTCAGCAAGGGCGGTCCGGCCTTCACTTAAGCGTCGTCACCTTCGTGCCGGCGGCGGTGCGACCGGTCAGCGACACCTTCGCACCCCGCGCCACCTTCACCGCCAGCAGATTCCCCGGCACCGTGGAACCCGCCGCCGTCACCGAGCCGACCTTCTTGCTGCCCGCCGCGACCAGGTACCAGACCCCCGCCCGCGACTTCCAGCGGACCCCGGCCAGGACCAGCGGATCGCGGGAGCCGCACGCGGGCGAGGTCTGCGACTTCGCGGCCACCACCGCGGCGGTCGCGCCCGGGGTGCGGAACAGGGCGAGGGTGCGCGGAGTGCCGCCCTGCCAGGTCTCGGCGCGGGTGCACACCCACTCCGCGGTGCCGTCGGCCTCGGGCAGCGGCTGCCGGGCGTACGGCCAGGAGTTGACCGAGCGCACCCCGTGCGAGCGGGCCGCGGCGAGCGAGCAGGCGCCGGCGGACCAGTCCGCGGGCGCCGAGTCGTGCGGCGCGTCCGGGCTGCCCGAGGTGAGCCGTGCGGGGACGAGCTCGCCCAGGTCGGTGGTGAGCCGGGTGCCGGTGGCGTCGGTCAGCGCCAGCGCGTTCCACGACGTACAGGCCCCGGACAGGGCAGGACCGGCGAACGGCGCGGTGGTGCCGTCCGCCGCACGGGACACCTTCTGGGCCGGCGCGTCCGGCTTCAGCAGATCGTGGACGGCCGCGCCGGTCACCCAAGGGGCCGTCAGATAGCGGACGTTGCCGTCGGAGCGGTCCAGGACGACCGCGCCCGACTGCGCGGCGTCCGCGCCGTCGACCCGTGCGAAGTCGAGGGCGGCGCCGCTCGTCCCGTCCCGCGGCTCGGCGTAGCGGACGACGCGCAGACCGTCGTAGAGGACGACGACGCGCGCCTGGTCGATCTCGCCCGCGTACAGCAGCTGGGCCGGACCGGGCGGAGCGCCCGCGGCGGTGCCGGGCGTCGCCGAGACCTGCACGGACGCACCGGGCCGCGCCCACACCGCGAGGGCCCGGCGCAGCAGGTCCTGGTCGCCGGTGAGCGACCCGCGCGCGGGCCACACCGAGAAGTCGACGCGCGCGGAACTCTCCCAGGCCGTCGGGGCCATCCGCGTCAGCTTCGCCGGGTCCAGCGCGGCCTGCCCCGCCGGGTTGCGCGCGTACGGGGGCGCCGCCGCGCCGTCGGGCCCCCAGCTCTCGCCGCCGGGCAGCCCGAGCAGCGCCCCGCACACCACGAGCGCGGCGAGCCCGGCGACGGCCGCCTTCGCGTGCTGGCGGCGGCGCATCAGGTCGGTGGGGCGGGCGTGCAGGGAGCACGGGTCGAACTCGGGGGAGGCCAGCAGCGCGGGTTGCGTCTCGACCGTCGCCGCCGTGGTCAGCGCCGTCGCGACGGCGTCGGGAGCGCAGCCCGCGGCCAGCAGCGTCGAGCGGATCGCCGCGTCGTCGAGCCGCTCCAGACCGCGCAGCACGTACGCGGCGCGCGCCGGGCCGTCGAGCGCCGACAGCCTTTGGTCCAGGGCGAGTTCATCGGCGCCGCCGGACTTGGGGAACAGCCGGAGCCCCCACACCTGCGGCAGCAGCGGCGGCAGCTGGGCGCGCCTGGGCCAGGCCGCGCGGCGCAGCGGAAGCCCGGCCTCCAGCGCGCTGCGCAGCACCCGCAGCCGTACGTACGCGTAGCCCGGATCGCCGCCGGCCGCCGGCGCGGGCGCCGTCCGGCCGCGGGGCAGCGCGCGCTGGACGACGGAGTGGGCGGTGAGCACCCGGCGGTTGCGGCCCAGGCCCGGCGGCAGCACCAGATAGGCGAGACGGACCAGGCGCGGATAGTGCTCCACCAGGGCCGCTTCCGCCCGCTCGACGTCGATCACGTCGGCCGGGACGGGTGCGGCGGGGGACGCGGGCTCGGACTGCTGCACCTTTGACTGCACGTTCAGCTGAACGAGCGAATCGTGGGATGGTCACAGCCGTTCGCCCCCTACGTCAGCCGCCAGCCGCTGAACTCCACGGTGCCGCGACCTCCGTTCCCGCCGTTCGTCGCGCTCATGAACAGGCCCACGTCCTGGGCGGCCGCCGCTCCCGGCACGGCCGCCGTGGCCACGGTCCGCCAGGTCGCGCCTCCGTCGGTCGAGCACGCGCCGGTGACGGAACCCCCGGAGCGGGTCAGCCGCAGCAGCACCGGGGCCTTGATCCCCGTGATGCGCTTGTACGTGTCCAGCGTGCCGTCACCGTTGGTGTCGTAGGACAGCACGACACCGTTCGACGGCGTGACCGACAGATTGACGAAGCCCGCGGACCCGGGCGTGGCCAGCGCGTTGCGCACGATGATCCCGGCCCGCGCCCAGGCGCCGGTCACGGCCTGGCTGTCGACGCGCAGCACCACCGACGTGCCGTCCGTGAAAGCGCCCGGCCGGTACACGGTCCCGAACTCCGTCGTGCCCTTCCACAGGTCGGCGCCGCCGCCGTCGATGGCGAACGCGTCGCCCAACTGCCCGAAGAAGGCACCGTTGTTGGTGTACGTCCTCCAGCCCGCGTCCAGCGGCCCCGCCTCGAACAGGGTGCCCCGGTGGACGGCGGTGATCCGGTCCGCGCCCGCGGGCCCGTAGGCGACGTCGATCTCGTACGGCAGCGGGCGCAGCGGCTTGTCGAGCGGGGCGGCCGGGGCGCTCGCCCGCCAGGCCACCGTGCCCTCGCCGCCCGCGGCGACGGCGCGCAGGTGGGTGGCGCCCTCCGGTTCGGCGTCGATGCCCTTCAGGGTGAAGTCGACACGGCCCGTGGCGCGCAGCCCGTTGACGTTGTGGAAAGTGGCGGCCACGCGCGCGTGCCCGTTCGGCGGGAACGCCGGCGGCTCCGCCGTGACCGTCACCGAGCCCTGGTAGGGGGCGGCCGCCAGCACGTCACGGACCCGGGCCGCCGTCCGGTACGCGTCGCCGTACGGCCGCAGCGGATAGTCCTTCGTCTCGCGCGTCCACGGCTCCTCGAACGCGAACCAGTCCACCGCCGCGGGCTCGCGCCCCGCCGCCAGCGCGTCCTGGAGTTCGTCGAGCCACTTCTGCCAGCGCGGCAGATAGAAGTCGGCCATCAGGCCGTGCCATTCGCGGTTGCCGTACTCGTGCAGATTGCCCGGGTCGGAGGTGGCCCGGTCGCCCCACACGGTGATGAGCACCTTCGCGCAGCGCTCGAACTCGGCGCGCTCGGCGGCGTTCGTCGCGAGGTCGCGGGCGTCCTGGATCCACGGGCCGAGCAGGAACGCCGGATGGGTGCCCGTCACGTCGTCCGAGAGCCGCATCAGCTTCAGCCACAGCGTGGCGAGCGCCTTGAACGTCGGCAGGTCCTTCGCCGCGTACGCCGCCTTGAGCTGGGGCAGGAGCTGGCGGCTGCGGTGCGCGAGGGCCTGACGGGCCACGTCCACCAGGTCGTACCGGTAGGCGGAGCTGCCCCGCAGCCCGGCCGCCACGCCCAGCAGCCCGGTCAGCGCGGCGTCGAAGCGGGCCGGGTCGTAGGTCAGGGCGCGCGGCGCGTAGTAGGCGGCGCGGTCCGCGGACAGGTCGGGGCGGGCGGCGAACAGCGAGTCGTGCGGGTCGGAGCGCTCCACCGCCTTGTGCTGGTACGCCGTCTCGTGCAGCGCCTGCCACGCGGCGCGGGCGTCCCTGTCCCGGGCGCCGTACCGGAAGTCGGCGTACCCGGCGAACCACCGCGCCCGGTCCAGGCCGCCGTCCGTCCAGGCCAGTTCGGACCACAGCTCGAAGGCGGCCGGGTCGCGGTCGGTGCCCTCGGGCATGTACGCCGTGCCCGCGAGCGCGCTGCCGGGCTTGTCGCGCCAGGCGAAGAACTTCTCCTGCCAGATGTGCGCGCGGGCCCCGATCGTGGTGCGGCCGCCGAAGTTCGGGATGGTGCCGAACGCGTACGGGGTGCCCGCCCAGTCCTTCTCGCGGTCGGTGACCGACGTGTACCGGTCCGAGACCCCGTCGACGATCAGCATCTTCTTCTTGTCGATCGCGTCGATCAGCGCGGGCAGCGGGTTGGCCTCCCAGCCGAGGATCACCCAGGTCGCGTCCGCCCGGTGCGTGCGCAGCGCCGTCTCCACCCCGCGCGCCGCGTCCGGCACCGGCACGTCGCCCGCGGTGCCGCCCTCGTGCAGCAGGTCCATCTTGAACGCGTCGATGTCGCCGAACAGGTCTTTCTGGTGCCCGTAGAAGGACGCCGCGACCTGCCCGAACGACTCGGTGCGCGGGTCGAGCCAGTCGGGCCGCTGGAAGCCGTGCCAGACACCCTGCGGGACGACGTGCGCGTCCCCGCCGTTGCGCTCCACGAACTCCTTCGGCACGTGCCCGTAGTAGCCCGGCATGACCGGCCTCATGCCGAGCTCACGCAGCCGGTCGACGATCTTCCGGCCCAGCGCGGCGCGCTCGGCGATCAGTTCGGGGGAGAGCGGGCCGCCGTACCCGTACAGGTTCTGCAGCAGCCACCACGGCTGGTGCGAGGGCGCGGGCAGCCAGGCCCGCGACTCCTCGTCGCTGTAGCCGAAGTCCTTCAGTACGCGGTGGTAGACGGCTTCCATGCCGGCGACGACCAGCACCTCGTTGCAGCCGTGCAGTGCCAGGATGTCCAGCTCGCGCTCCCAGTACGACCAGTCGGCGAACGGTGCCGTGTAGCCGTCGTTGGTGTCGTTCAGCGCGAAGCGGTGCGGCAGCGACGTCGATCTCTCCAGCGGCCGGTCCGGCGCCGGCAGCCGCCGGGGCAGCTCCAGCTGGCTGCCGTTCCAGGCGATCTGCGCCCCGCACGTGTACTTCAGGTACCAGTGGACCCCGGCGAGCAGCACCGCCGGGGTCGTCCCGTACACCTCGATGCGGCCCCGTGTCCCGGAGACCCGGAAACGGTCCGCGCCGCCCCGCGCCGGGACCAGGGTGAGCCGGAACTGGTCCGCGTGGTGGGGCAGCCGCCGTTTGAGCGCGGCGAGCGCCGCCGACGTATCAAGGGCCTGAGCGGCAAGTGCGGCCGGTGCGCCGGGGCCCATCCCGAGGGCCGAGCCGAGACCGATGGCACCTGCCGTGCCGATGACCGTGCGTCGCGTTGGCGCGGACATACCTGCTACCCCCTGTGCGTCACGGATGGTGCGGCGCACGCTAACCGGGTGCACGTCCGTGCTCAACGGTGCGCGCGGAGCTGGCGGGAACCGGGCGGATTGCCCGTCACGTACCGGACAGGAGAGTGCGATGAGGAAGCTGCTGGTGGCAGGGGCCGTACTGGCCACGGTCGCGGCCGGATGCACCACGGGCGGAGCCCACGGCGACGACGCGAAGATCCCCCGAACGGCCACCGGGACCCTGGAGCAGATCGCCCGCCGGGCGGGCTGCGACCCCGAGGTCCAGACCGACGCCGCCGAACTGCGCCAGGCGACCTGCGGCTCCGGCACCGGCCGCTACGTTCTCGCCACCTTCGCCACCGACCGCGGCCAGGCCGAATGGCTGGACGTCGCCGACGACTACGGCGGCGACTATCTCGTGGGCGCCAAGTGGATCGTGGTCGGCCCGGACGCGGTCGTGACGAAGCTGCGCGGCCGGCTCGGCGGGACCGTGGAGCGGGTCTCCTCGCACCACTCGGGGAGTAGCGGTGGTGGGGGTCACGAGGAGGTGCCCGGCTCCGGGCACACGGGTCACCACTGAACCGGCCGCGCAGCGGCCCGGAGGGGCGGCCGGTCAGTTACACCGGTCGCCCCGGTTGATGCAGTTCGTCGCCCGCTGCATCAGCTGGTCGGAGAAGACGTTGATGAAGTCGTCGTGGTCGGTGATCGGCTTGTGCAGCTGCTCGGGGAAGCCGTCGACCGCGAACGGGTTCTTCACCTGGCCGTTCGCGATCCGCGGCGCCGGCACGTCGTAGACCAGCCGCATCGTCAGCTGCGGGATCGCCTTGAAGTTGGCCGGGCAGTTGCCCTGCGCGTCGGCGAACGCCACATGTGTGCGGTGGTTGGCGCTGTCGGTGTTCTGGCCGTCCCAGCAGCTCTGGAACTTGAAGCTGCGCACCACCTGGCTGCCGCGCGGGCAGATCGGGTACTTGTCCGTCAGCTGCCGGTTCTCGAAGCCGGTGCAGCTCCAGTGCGCGTTGGCGTTCGCGGTGCCGTTGGTGAACGCCTTCGCGTCACCGGTGATGATGCGCAGGAACTTCGGCATCGCGACGACCTTGCCGCGCGGGCTGCCGACGAACTTGATGCTCGCCGTGCGCGCCTGGAGGATCTTGCCGATGTTGCCCTCCTTGCCGCCGCCGTCCTGGTTCGCGTCGGCCTCCTGCGTGCCGTCCTGCACGCGCAGCACCGGCCAGTAGTACGTCGACTTGTCGCCCTGGTTGCGGCAGCTGGTGGCGGCGCCCGCGAAGGTGTCGTTGCTCGCGAACGCGTTGTTGCTCTGGTTGCCGACGTAGTCGTGCATGTGGTGCGCGCCGTTGGTGACACCGGGGGCGACGATCACGTTGTCGCTGTTGCGCAGCTTGTTGGCGTTGGTGCCGCACGCCGTGGTGAAGGTGCCGGTGGACGCGCCGCGGCCGTTGCGCGGCTGCTGGACGTTGGGCCGGACCTTGGTGATGTCCTGGAAGTCGGCGGCCACCGGGCCGCCGCTGGTCCCGCCCTGCGGGGGCGGCGCCGACGAGGCGGGCGGCGCGGGGGAGGCCGGCTCCTGGGCGCCGCCGGACGGGTCGGCCGACGGGTCGGCGGGCGGTGCGGGGGAGTCGCCGCCGTTGTCGTCCGTGGCGCGCTGGGTGCACTGCGCCATCCCGCCGAGGCCCTGCGGCGCGCTGCCGCCCGAGCGCCGGATGTCCTGCCCGATCCGGTCGAGAGCGGCGCCGCGCTTGGCCTTCAGCGGGCCCAGGACGCTGTTCTGGACCCAGCCGGGGTCCTGGGCGGCGGCGTCCCGGTTCTGCGCGAGGCGCTGGTAGGCCTGCGTGATCTGGGTGTCCATGGCGGCCAGTTCGCCGTCCACCCGGCCGCGGGCGCCGTCCGGTACGTCGGGCAGCGCGGTGCCGACGTCCGGGCAGTCGATGGTGGTCGTCTTCGCTACGACGCCGCTGCCGCTCTGCCGTCCGGTGTCCGCGGAGTTCTCTTCGTGGGCCTGCGCGTACACGTTCACCGCGACCAGCCCACCTCCGCCCAGGAGCAGTGCGGCCGACGCGATGGTCATGCGCGTCGCCAGCGATGAGCGCCTTTTCCGTGAGGTGCGTCCCATGGGACTACGTACGCAACGGTGGGCCCGCGTGTTCAACGGGGCCGGGGATTTTGCCGAGGCGCCGCCCGCGCGGTTCCCCGCGCTCCTTACGGGGCTCGGTCCAGGTAGGCCAGAACGGCCAGGACCCGGCGGTTGTCGTCGTCCGAGACCGTCAGATCCAGCTTCGTGAAGATGTTGGAGGTGTGCTTCGCGATCGCGCGCTCGGTGACGACCAGTTGGGCCGCGATCGCCGCGTTCGACCGGCCCTGCGCCATCAGTTCCAGCACCTCCAGCTCGCGCGGAGTGAGCCCCCCGAGCGGCTCCCGCACCGCCCGCCGCGCGAGCAACTGCTGAATCACCACCGGATCCATCGCCGTGCCGCCCGCGGCCACCCGCCGCACCGCGTCGACGAACTGCTCGGCGTCGAACACCCGGTCCTTCAGCAGATACCCGACCCCGCCGTTCCCGTCCGCCAGCAGCTCGCGCGCGTACAACTGCTCCACGTGCTGGGACAGCACGAGCACCGGCAGCCCGGGCCGCGCCCGCCGCGCGGCGAGCGCGCACTGCAGCCCCTCGTCGGTGTGCGAGGGTGGCAGCCGCACATCGACGACGGCGACGTCCGGCGTCAACTCCGCCAGTGCCTTGGTCAGTTCGGGCCCGCTCTCGACGGCGGCCGCGATCTCGAAGTCGTACGCCTCGAGCATCCGCACGAGCCCGTCCCGCAGCAGGAACAGGTCTTCGGCTAGGACAACACGCAAGGGATCTCCATGGTCACCATGGTCGGACCGCCCGCGGGGGAGCTGACGGCGAGGACACCGTCGAATGTAGCGAGCCTGCGCTCCACCCCGCCGAGCCCGCCGCCGTCCCGGAGCACGGCGCCGCCCCTGCCGTTGTCGGTGACGGCGATCCGCAGATGGCCGTCGGTGTGGCTGATGTCGACCCATATCCGGTCCGCGTCCGCGTGCTTCACCGCGTTCGTCAGTGCTTCGCTGACCGCGAAGTACGCCGCCGACTCCACGGGCGCCTCGGCCCGCCCGGCCTGCTCCACCTCCACCTCCGTCGCGACGGGCAGCCGCAGCGCCAACGCCTTGACCGCGTCGCCGAGTCCGCGCTCGGCGAGCACCGGCGGATGGATGCCGCGGACCAGGTCGCGCAGCTCGGTGAGCGCGTCGGCGGACGACTGCCGGGCCTTCGCCAGCAGCTCCTTCGCCCGCGCCGGGTCCTTCTCGACCAGCGCCTCGACGGTGCCCAGATCCATGCCCATGGCGACGAGTCTGGCCTGCGCCCCGTCGTGCAGATCGCGCTCGATGCGGCGCAGCTCGGCCGCTGAGGTGTCCACGGCGTCGCGCCGCGTCTCGGTCAGCACCCTGACCCGCTCGGCGAGTTCGCCGTCGGCCGGGGCCAGCACGGCCCGGGTCAGGAGGAAGTGCACTCTCAGCAGCGCGGGGGCGGTGCAGAGCCCGGTGGCGAGCAGTGCCGTCGCCAGCACGGCCGCCAGCAGTGCCGTGCCCTGGCCGCTGATCGGCACGAACCCGTACCACCAGCCGACGCGCGAGCCGTCCGTGAAGACCCGCCACAGGCCGGCCGCGAGCGCGTACCCCTCGATCGGATAGACGACCAGCGCGGCGGGCAGCAGAGCCGTGACGAATCCTGCCGTCATGTCGACGAGCAGCCACCGCAGATCCCGCCAGGTCGCCGGATCGCCGAGCATCAGCCGGCACCGCTCGGCCTGCCCGAGGATCCCGCCGCGCGGGCCGTCGGGGAACGGCCGGTACGTCGCCGGGATCCGCACCCCGCACCACTCGGCGGCGACCACCCGCCGCCAGTTCGCCCAGTGCCGGACCAGGCCGAGCACCCAGGGCGTGGTGAGGGCCCCGATCCCCAGCACGATGAGGACGACCGACAGGACGGACAGCACGAACAACGTGATCGACCCGGCCAGCCCGACCGCGGCGAGCACCAGGCCCCGCACCCCCGCCATGACGGCACTCCGCACCCGCGCACCCATCCCGCACCCCGTCCCGTTCCACCGTCGCTGTCCTCACAGTGTGGCTGCCGCGGTGGTCCTGAACAGTGGGACGGACACCCGTCCCGGGGTGTAGCCAGCACTACCCCCGGGCGGGTGAGGGCTCAGCGGCCGGCGGGCGGCGCGTACTTGTAGCCGACCCGGCGCACCGTCTGGATCACCTTGCGGTGCTCGGCGCCCAGCTTGCGGCGCAGCCGGGCGACGTGCACGTCCACGGTGCGGCCGTCGCCGACGTGCCCGTAGCCCCACACCGTGGTGACCAGCTGGTCGCGGGAGTGCACCCGGTGCGGATGCGCGACGAGATGCGCGAGGAGTTCGAACTCCAGGTAGGTCAGGTCGAGTTGCCGCCCCTCGACGCTCGCGGTGCGCTCCGCGCCGTCGATGCCGATGAGACCGTCGCCGTCCGGCCGGACGGCCGGCGGCTCCGCGGCGGCGGGCGCGGGCGGCAGCAGCGGCTGCTGGTCGGCCGGTACGAGGACCAGGTAGCCGATCATCGGCGGGTTGCCCGGCAGGCTGGGCAGGGTGTGGGCCGGCGCGGGCAGCAGCGTGGCGCCCGGCGGCAGGAACTCGGACACATCGACCAGGCGGTCCACCTCGTCACTGCCGACGGCACGCAGCCGGGTACGGGCGGGAGAGGGGGCAACGGAGAGGGAGCGGGCGTGAGCCATGAGTGGTCAACCTTCGCGCGAGAGGCCGTCAGGGAGAAGACGTACGTCGTGCGCGCGGACCGAAGGCCGTCCTGCTCGCGGAGGGAGCGGCGGCTTTAGAGGGCCTGCGCGTTCACACGCGGCAACACACCCGGTCGAAGTCGTGGTGCTGGCGGGAAGGCCAGAACGGCTCGAGGTCGTGACGACGACCCCGCGCGGTGATGTTCTGGAAGCTGGCCATGCCCTTATTGAAGCAGATGGAGTACGTAAAGCAGAGGGCGCCCGCGGAAAGTGCGGGCGCCCACAAGTGCGACATGGCCGGAATCAGACCTGTCCGGCCTTCTCCAGCGCGGAGCAGCAGGTGTCGACGAGGAGCCGCGTCACGACGTAGGGGTCGACGTTGGCGTTCGGACGGCGGTCCTCGATGTAGCCCTTGCCGTCCTGCTCGACCTGCCACGGGATGCGGACCGAGGCGCCGCGGTTCGAGACGCCGTACGAGTACTCGTTCCACGGGGCGGTCTCGTGCAGGCCGGTGAGGCGGTCGTCGATGCCGGCGCCGTAGTGCTTGACGTGGTCCATCGGCTTGGAACCCTCGCCCAGCGACTCGCACGCGGTGATGATCGCGTCGTAGCCCTCGCGCATGGCCTTCGTCGAGAAGTTCGTGTGGGCGCCCGCGCCGTTCCAGTCGCCCTTGACCGGCTTCGGGTCGAGGGTCGCGGAGACCTTGAAGTCCTCGGCGGTGCGGTAGAGCAGCCAGCGGGCCACCCACAGCTGGTCGGAGACCTCCAGCGGGGCGAGCGGGCCGACCTGGAACTCCCACTGGCCGGGCATGACCTCGGCGTTGATGCCGGAGATGCCCAGGCCCGCCTTCAGGCAGTTGTCCAGGTGCGCCTCGACGACGTCACGGCCGTGGATCTCGTCGGTGCCGACGCCGCAGTAGTAGCCGCCCTGCGCGGCGGGGAAGCCGCCGACCGGGAAGCCGAGCGGGCGGTCGCCCTCGAAGAAGGTGTACTCCTGCTCGATGCCGAAGATCGGCTCCTGGCTGCCGAACTTCTCCTCGACCTCGGCGAGCGCGGCACGCGTGTTGGACTCGTGCGGGGTCATGTCGATGTTCAGGACCTCGCACATGACGAGGACGTCCGCGCCGCCGCGGATCGGGTCCGGGTACACGGCGACGGGCTTGAGGACGCGGTCCGAGGCGTGGCCCTCGGCCTGGTTCGTGGACGACCCGTCGAAGCCCCAGATCGGCAGCGCGTCCAGGCCCTGCGGTTCGCCGGCGATTATCTTCGTCTTCGAACGGAGCTTGGCCGTCGGCTCGGTGCCGTCGATCCAGATGTACTCAGCCTTGAACGTCACGGGCCACATCCTCCAGGAGCGGGTCTCTATCTGACCGGGATCCTGTCAACAGGCGATTTCCCGTCCGTTGCCCGTTTGTGAACCCCGTGTTACCGGGGTCGCGCGGGGCACCGGACTGCCCGTGATCTCGTATGCGATGCCCGCGCGCCGTGGGTATCGGGTGCCGGGTGCCTAGCCGTGCCGGCCCAGCGCGTCCCGTACCGCGTCCTCGCTGCGGGCCACCACCGCGGTGCCGTCGTCGGCGGTGATGATCGGGCGCTGGATCAGCTTCGGGTGCGCGGCGAGCGCCTCGATCCACCGGTCCCGGGCGGCCGCGTCGCGCGCCCACTCCTTGAGGCCCAGCTCCTTCGCGGCGGCCTCCTGGGTGCGGGTGATGTCCCACGGTTCGAGCCCGAGCCGGTCCAGCACGGCCCGGATCTCGTCGGGCGCGGGGACGTCCTCCAGGTACCGGCGGACGGTGTAGTCGGCGCCCTCCGCGTCGAGCAGGGAGAGCGCGCTGCGGCACTTCGAGCAGGCCGGGTTGATCCAGATTTCCATGGGGCCAAAGGTACGCGAGGGAAGCCGTCAACTGGGGCTTGGCCAGCGGCTTTTGTCAGTGGTGGGCAGTAGAATAGAAGCAGTGTTCGAGAGCTTCGGGGGCTCTTGAGAATGCGCGACAGGAGGATGCCCGTGCCCGCTGCCGCACCCGTGCTGATCGACCTTCCGTACACACCGATGGCGAAGAAGGCGCTGCCCGCGGGGCAGCCCCGCGACTGGTACATCACGCACAACCGTCGCCTCAAGGCCATGCGCCTGGCGATCGCCCTGCTCGACTCCGGCGTCTACCTCCCTCAGCAGGCCCACAACCGAAGGATCCGCTCCACGGCCGACCTCATCGGCATCCATCCGCCGTCCGACACGACGTGCCACATGGTCCGAGCCCTGATGCGCTACAGCCGCTGACCGTCCGGGCCCCGCCCCCGGCGGGGCCCCTCACGCGCGCCACCGTCGTGGCTGGTCGCGCAGTTCCCCGCGCCCCTGAGATGCGCACTGCGTGCGCCATCTCATCAGGGAAGGCTGCGCGCAGCGCATGCCTTCAGGGGCGCGGGGAACTGCGCGAGAAGCGGCCACCGGCCCGCAGCCGAACGACAACCCACCAGGGGCGCGGGGAACTGCGCGACCAGCCACACTCGACCCGCACCCGCCCTCACCCCGCCGCAAGCTCCCGCTCCAGAGGCGTCCGGAATCGCGGAGTCACCCGCACCCCGCCGAGCCACGCCCCGAGCCGGGAAGCCTCCTCCGCGACAGCCCGCGCAGCACCCGTCCCGCCCGACTCGTCCAGCAACCGCCACACCACCTCACCCCCGTCCCGCTGCCCCCACCCGCCCACGATCCGCCCGTTCCACCACACGGTCGGCCCGATGTTCCCGCTGCCGTCGAAGAGCGCGGAGCGCATCTCCGGCGGGCAGTACCAGTCCCGCTCCTGCCACCCCATGGCCGTCGGATCGAGCCCGGGAAGCAGCGCCGCCCAAGGCTCCGGCGCCTCGGCCGGGGCCTCCAGCCCCTCCGCGAGGACGTACCCGGTACCGCCCCCGTCCAGGGACACCACCACCGCCCCCACCGAGGCGAGCGCCCTGCGCACCTCCGTCACCTTCCACCCCGTCCACCACTTCAGATCCGCTTCGGTGGCGGGCCCGCACACCGCGAGCCAGCGCCGCAGCAGCTCCGACTGGGCCTCGGCGACCGGGAGTTCGGGATGCGGCGGCGCGACCGCCCAGCGGAACTGCGTCGAGGTCCAGGAGCCGAGCGGCCGCCCCCGCACCACCCGCCCCTCCACCCCGAGCACCCGCATCAGCCGCGACGACACCGTGTGCGGCGACTCGTGACGCGTCCCGACGCCGTACGTGAACCGCTCGCGCAGCCGGGGCTCGTCCGCGACCAGCTCGGTGACCGTGGCCTGCCCGCGCCGGGCCAGCGCGACGAGCGCCGACTCCTCCACCTCCGCCAGCCACTCGGGCGTGAGCCGTCCGTCGCTGCCGCTCACCATGTCCTTGTGCAGCGCCGCCCGCGCCTTCGCCGCGACCGCGAGCCCGGTCGACGCGTGGACCGTCGCCGCGAGCTCCGCCGGGAGGACGAAGACCGTGTGCCGCATCCCGTGCATCCGCACCAACGTCCGGTTCTCGTACAGTGCCCGCTCCACGCCGGCGACCGTCCCGGCCGCGTCCGCGAGCCGCGCGCCGACCGCGAGATACACGGTGGCCGGGTCCGTGCCGTGCAGCGCCACGAGGGACCGGGCCACCTCCTCCGCGTCGGCGGCCCGTGCCGCGGGGGACAGACGATGCGCGAGAGCGAGCCGAACGCGCCGCTCCTCGGTGCCGATGTGCCTCGTGGTCATGCTGCTCATCCTGCCGGAGCCGTCACCTGTTTGCCGCACTTGGCATGCGGGCTCCGCCGGGCGCACCGTTGACTGAGTCGACCGGTAGTGGACCGGCGAGCGGAGGTGTTCGGAATGACGAGCATGCGTGGCGTACGAGCGACGGGCGCGGCCCTGCTCACGGCGGCCCTGGCCGTCGGCGCGGCGGGCTGCTCCGACAGTGACAACAACAGTCCTTCCAGCTCGGCCTCGAAGGCGGCGTCCGCCGTCTCGTCGGCGGCCTCCCGGGCGGGCGACGCGGTGGCGTCCGCGACGGCCGAGGCGGGCAAGAAGTTCGACGAGTTCAAGAACGGCGTCAACGCCAAGGACGACGTGACGCTCGGCAGCGTGGAGACCAAGGACGGCTACGCCGCGGTGCCGGTGAACGTCACCAACAAGGCCTCGTCCACCAAGTCGTTCCTGGTCCAGGTCGACTTCAAGGACAGCAGCGGCAACCGGCTGGACACGGTCGCGGTCACGGTGAGCGATGTCGCGGCCGGCAAGAGCGAGAAGGCCACGGCCCAAAGCAACCGCTCCCTCGGCGGCGACGTCCGCGCCGACGTCGCCCGCGCGCTGCAGCACTGAGCGGCCGGGCGCCCGCCGTGAGCAGCCCCGCCGAACGGGCAGCCCAGGGAAGACGCGCCCGCAAGTCCGTTCCCCGCTCCTCCCACGCGCCCTGGATCCCGTCCGCCGACCGCCTCGACCCCGTCGTGGTCCTGGAACGCCAGGGCGCCGACCGCCTCGCCGACCTGCTGCCCATCCGGTACGGACGGATGGCGGCCGGCCCGTTCGCGTTCCTGCGGGGCGCCGCCGCCGTCATGGCCGGAGACCTCGCGACCGGTACGCACACCGGCCTCACCGTCCAGCTCTGCGGCGACGCCCACCTGCTGAACTTCGGCCTGTTCGCCTCGCCCGAACGCGCCCTGCTCTTCGACCTGAACGACTTCGACGAGACCTGCCCCGGCCCCTTCGAGTGGGACGTCAAACGGCTCGCCGCCTCGGTCGCCGTCGCCGCCCGCGACAACGGCCACAGCGACAAGCAGGCCCACCAGGCCGCACGGGCGGGCACGGCCGCGTACCGCACCACCATGCGGCGGCTGGCCGCCCTCGGCGAACTCGCCGTCTGGTACGAGCGAATAGACGCCCAGGAGCTGCTGCCCCTGGTCCGCTCCGCCCGCCACCGGGCCCGCGCCGAGCGCACCCTCGCCCAGGCCACCCGGCGCACCAGCCTGCAGGCCCTCGCCCGCCTCACGGAGACCACCCCCGACGGCCGCCGCCGCATCGTCCACGACCCGCCGCTGCTCGAACCGGCGGGCATCTCCGACGCCGCCGCGATCCGCAAGATGTTCGGCGACTACCGCTCCACGCTCGCCGAGGAGCGCCGCCGCCTCCTCGACCGCTACCGCTTCGTGGACGCCGCCCGCAAAGTGGTCGGCGTCGGCAGCGTCGGCACCCGCTGCTTCATCGTCCTCCTCGCCGGACGCGACGCCGACGACCCGCTCTTCCTCCAGATCAAGGAGGCGACCCGGTCGGTCGTCGAGGAGTACGTCCCGCAGACCGGCGCCGCCCTCCACCCCGGCCACCGCGTCGTCTCCGGGCAGCGCCTCATGCAGGCCGCGGGCGACATCTTCCTCGGCTGGATGACGGGCCCGCAGGGCCGCGCCTTCTACTGGCGGCAACTGCGCGACATGAAGGGCTCGGCCGACGTCGCCGGCATGCCCCCGGACGAACTCCTCGCCTACGCCCGCCTCTGCGGCACCGCCCTCGCCCGGGCCCACGCCCGCTCCGGCGACCGCATCGCCATCGCGGCCTATCTGGGCGGCGCGGACACCTTCGACCGCGCCGTCGCCTCCTTCGCCCTGCGCTACGCGGATCAGACCGCCCGCGACCACACCGCCCTGCGCCGGGCCATCGCCGACGGCGTGCTGAGCGCGAACACCGGCCTGTAGTGCCTGCGTACGGCACGTCCGGAGCGCTACCCTGAGTGATGTGCCGCAGTCCGAACACCGCACTTCCGACAGTTTCGAGGTGGTCGCCGTCGCGGCGTCGGCCGGCGGCATCCATGCCCTGACCGTGTTCCTCGGCGGCCTGGACGCGGACTTCCCCGTCCCCGTCCTCGTCGTCCAGCACCTGGACCCCAGGCACCGCACGGTGCTCGCCGGGATCCTGGGACGCCGCACGGTCCTCCAGGTCAAACTCGCCGAGCAGGACGACACGGCCCGCCCCGGCACCGTCTACATCGCACCGCCCGACCGGCACCTCCTGGTCGGCAGCGACGGCGTCCTCTCGCTCTCCCAGAGCGAACTCGTCCATTTCCTGCGCCCCTCCGCCGACCTGCTCTTCGAGTCCGTCGCCGGGACCTACGGCGCACGCGCCGTCGCGGTGGTCCTGTCCGGCACCGGAAACGACGGCGCGATGGGCGTGGACGCCGTGCGGTCACGAGGCGGTACCGTGATCGTCCAGGATCCGAGAACGGCCGAATTCGGGGGCATGCCGGACGCCGCAGTGGGCACTGGAGCAGTCGATTTTGTGCTACCTCTGGCGGAGATCCCCGCGGTGATCCGTGGACTTGTCGACAGATGAAGGCAGTAGGTAGAGGACGATGAGCGAGGCGCCGCGCGACGTGGAGACGGACGAGGAGCTCGAGGAGCTGCTCGGCTTTCTGCGGGACGCCCGTGGTTTCGATTTCACCGGGTACAAGCGGTCGTCCCTGGGCCGCCGGATCCGCAAGCGCATGTCCGACGTCGGCATCAGCACGTACGCGGACTACCGCGACCAACTGGAGACGAACGCCGACGAGTTCGGCGCGCTCTTCAACACCATCCTCATCAACGTCACCTCGATCTTCCGCGACACCGACGCCTGGACCTACCTCCAGCGCGAGGTGGTCCCCGAGATCCTCTCCTCGCTCGCCCCCGAGGACGAGATCCGGGTGTGGAGCGCGGGCTGCTCCAGCGGCGAGGAGGCCTACTCGCTGGCCATCATGTTCGCGGAGGCCCTCGGCGTCGAGGAAGCCCTGCACCGGGTGAAGATCTACGGCACCGACATCGACGACGAGGCGCTGCGCGACGCCCGCTCCGGCCTCTACCCGGCCAGGACCCTGGAACCGCTCTCGTCCGAACTGCGCGACAAGTACTTCGAGCAGAACGGCTCGCAGTACAGCTTCCGCTCCGACCTGCGCCGCCGGGTCATCTTCGGCCGCCACGACATCACCCGCGACGCCCCGATCTCCCGGCTCGACCTGCTGGTGTGCCGCAACACGCTGATGTACTTCAACGTGGAGGCGCAGACCCAGATCATCGACCGGTTCCACTTCGCGCTGCGCGAGAGCGCCTTCCTGTTCCTCGGCAAGGCCGAGATGCTGCTCAACGACGCCGACCGGTTCGACGTGATCAGCATGCGCCAGCGCATCTTCCGCCGGCGCCCCGGCGGCGCCACCACGCCGTACCAGCCGGCCCCGCTGAAGCTGCGCCCCGGCGCCCCCGGCGAGATGCAGAACGTCGCGCGCAACCGGCAGCTGCGCGATCTGATCCTCGACGCCTCGCCCGGCGCCGCCCTCGCGGTGGACTCCGAGGGCATCGTGGTCCTCATCAACAACCACGCCCGCGTCCAGTTCGGCCTGACGGCCAACGACATCGGCCGCCCCTTCCAGGACCTGGAGATCTCCTACCGCCCGGTCGAGCTGCGCTCCCTGATCGACCAGGCCACGCACGAGCGCCGCACCCTGCGGGTCAACGGGGCGGAGCGCAGGGTCGGCGAGGACGTCCAGTTCTTCGACATCCTGGTCCAGCCACTGGTCGGCGGCGGCGGACTCCCCGCCGCCACCAACATCACGTTCACCGACGTCACCGTCGCCACCCAGCTCAAGGCCGAGGTCAAGCGCGTACGCGAGGACCTGGAGACGGCGTACGAGGAACTCCAGTCGACGAACGAGGAGCTGGAGACCACGAACGAAGAACTCCAGTCCTCCATCGAGGAGTTGGAGACGACGAACGAGGAACTCCAGTCGACCAACGAGGAACTGGAGACGACGAACGAGGAACTCCAGTCCGGGAACGAGGAACTGGAGACCATGAACGAGGAGATGCGGATCCGCAGCGACGAACTGGACGAGACCCGCGCCTTCCTCGAGGGCGTCCTCACCTCCATCGCCGCCGCCGTCGTCGTCCTCGACAAGGAACTCAACGTCAAGAGCTGGAACCGGGGCGCCGCCGACCTGTGGGGCCTGCGCCAGGACGAAGTGATCGACGAGCCCTTCTTCGGCCTGGACTTCGGGCTGCCCACCCAGTCGCTGCGCGCCGTGGTGGACGAGTGCGTCAAGACCCGCAGGCGCGGTGCTCCCGTGGACATCGCCGCGGTCAACCGCCTTGGCCGCAGCATGAATTGCCTCGTCCAGTGCAGCCCGTTCGACGGCCACCGCGGGGGTGTCGTCCTTTTGATGGAAGAGGGCCGTGCCTCGGGTGCGGAGGGGTCCGAAGGCGTACGCTGAGGGGCATGGACCTCGGGGGCGATTCGCCCGCTCAGGCCGCGCTGGCTTGGCAGCGCTCGGTTCGCGCGCGTGAGCGTGCCGACCGCGCTTCGCTGCTCGCCGAGCGCTATGAGTCACTGTCGGGAGGTGCCGCCGGCGGCGTCTTCCGGCGGCTGGCCGAGATCCACCACGGCACCGCATCCCGCCACCGGGTCGCCGCGGACCTCCTGGAGGCCCATGCCCGACGGATCGCCCAGTGGACCGTCGGTGAGGGGCCGCCACCCCTTTTCATGACCGGCGTCGCCGAGGTGTGCGGCACCCGGAGCGTCGCCGTGACCCTCGTCGACGACGACCGCAATCAGGTCGCCACCGCCTCGTCCGACCAGTCCTCCCACGACGCGCAGGACCTGGAGTTCGTCATGGGGGAAGGGCCCGCACAGGAGGCCGTGGCGGCCCGCGCTCCGATCGAGGCGTCCGGTGCCGCGCTCAGCCGCCGCTGGCCCGCATACGGTCCGGCCGTCGCCGCCCTCGGCATCCGCAAGGTGGTGGCCGTGCCGCTGCAGGCGCCCGGTGAGTGCATAGGCGCCCTCGCGGTCTTCGACCCGCTCCCGGAGATCGCGTCCACGGCACTCTTCGGCCGGATCGCCGACGCGCTGACGCGCAGCGTGCTGCTCGGCGGAGACGCCGTCCCCGGCCTGTTCGGCGGCATCGACCACCGGGCGGTGGTGCACCAGGCCGCGGGGGTGGTCGCCGTCCAGGTCGGCTGCTCCGTCGGCGATGCACTGGAACTGGTCAAAGCACGGGCGTTCGCCGACGGACGCCCCATCGGCGATGTGGCGACCGATATCGTCGACCGGCAACTCGAACTCGGCTGAGAAGGGTTTGTACCGTGGCGCTGCATGAGCAGGAACTCGCTTCGATCTTCGCCCACTTGACGGGCGAGGCCGCCCGCGATCCGCTCGACACGCAGAATCTGCTGACCGCCCTGGTGGAAGGGGGCAGCAAGCTGTTCGGCGCCCGGGGGGCGAGCGTCCACTACCTCTCCGCGGCCGGCCGGGCCGTCCAGACCGAGGGCACGGCCGTCGCCCTGCGCGGTTTGGAGGAAGACGCCACCGATTGGCAGGAGGGTCCCGGCCACGACGCGCGCACCACCGGCTGCGCCCTCATCGACGTGGACGTGACCACGACGCCCACGCGCGTCCGCTGGCCGCGCTGGACCGCGCGCGTCACGTCGCTGGGCCACGGCCGGGTCACCGCGCTGCCGCTGCCCGCGAAGGGTGGCCCGACCGGCGCCCTCGTCCTGTTCGACGCCCAGGGGCGCCGCCTGGACGAGCGGGCCCTGACCCTGGCCCGCCACTTCGCCGAGGCCGCCGCGCACACTCTCGCGCTCCAGCGCGAAGTGACCGAAAGCCGTGTACTGGCAGGCCAGTTGGAGCACGCGCTGTCCAGCCGGGTCGTCGTGGAACAGGCCAAGGGCATCGTCTCGGCCCGCCACGACATCCCGCTGGACGAGGCGTTCGAGCGGTTAAGGAGGTACGCGCGTTCCCGTCAGCTGAAGGTGGCGCACGTGGCCCGGCAGATCACCGAGCGCCCGGACGAACTGCCGTTCCAGTGAGGGCCGATCAGGCCCCGGCGCCCTGAGCGCTGTCCTGAACCCGCTCCTCCTGCGGCGCCTGCTGCTGGGCCTTGCGCTGAGCCGCCTGCGCCATCTCGCGCAGCGCCTCCTCTTCCTCGGTGCTCAGCGACGTCTGCACCAACTGGCCGCCGAACACCACGAGTTCCGGCACGACCTTGTCCCGGGCCGCCTGCTTCACCAGGGCGAACACGGCGGCGGCACCCGGCCGCAGATTCTGCCCGAGTTCCTTCATGAAGCCGTCGTTGATCCCGGTGTCCGTCACGGCCCCGCCCGCGGCCCCGGCGGCGGCACCCACGGCCGCGCCGAGGAACGGCACCAGGAACAGCATCCCGATGACCCCGCCCCACAGCGCCCCGCCCGCGGCCCCGGTCGCGGTGTGGTTCACGGCCTGATGCAGCTTGATCTTCCCGTCGCTCTCACGCCGCTCGACCACGACGATGTCCTCCAGCTCGACCAGGTGCTCCCGGGTCATCGAAAGGACCTTGTCGCGGACCTGATTGGCGGTGGCGAGGTCGTTGTACGCGACGACGAACAGATTGCTCATGGGGCACTCCTCCGAGGCTGCTTCAGCGTGTGCGACGTGCCCGAGTTTAAGGCTTTTGCCTGTTTTACGCCTTTCGGGATTTCAGGAAGAGGGCCGCGGCTGCCGAGCGCACTCGTGTCCAACGACCGTGGGCCGTGTCCTCCTCCTCTACGGGGAAGGACACGGCCCACGGACCCTGCGCGGCCCGGAGCGCTGTGAAGCTGCTCCGGCCCGTGCGTTTTCTAGATGTCGAAGTACAGCTCGAACTCGTGCGGGTGCGGGCGCAGCTGGATCGGGGCGATCTCGTTCGTGCGCTTGTAGTCGATCCACGTCTCGATCAGGTCGGACGTGAAGACGCCGCCGGCCTGCAGGTACTCGTTGTCCGCCTCCAGGGCGTCGAGGACCGCGGGGAGCGAGGTCGGGACCTGCTGGACGTTCGCGTGCTCCTCGGGAGCCAGCTCGTACAGGTCCTTGTCGATCGGCTCGGCCGGCTCGATCTTGTTCTTGACGCCGTCGAGGCCCGCCATCAGCAGCGCCGAGAAGGCGAGGTACGGGTTCGAGGACGGGTCCGGCGCGCGGAACTCGACGCGCTTGGCCTTCGGGTTCGAGCCCGTGATCGGGATACGCATGGCCGCGGAGCGGTTGCGCTGCGAGTAGACCATGTTGACCGGGGCCTCGAAGCCGGGGACCAGGCGGTGGTACGAGTTCACCGTCGGGTTCGTGAAGGCGAGCAGCGACGGGGCGTGCTTCAGGATGCCGCCGATGTAGTAGCGGGCGATGTCCGAGAGGCCCGCGTAGCCCTGCTCGTCGTAGAACAGCGGGTCGCCGCCGGACCACAGCGACTGGTGGACGTGCATGCCCGAGCCGTTGTCACCGAAGATCGGCTTCGGCATGAAGGTCGCGGTCTTGTTGTTGCGCCAGGCGACGTTCTTCACGATGTACTTGAAGAGCATCAGGTCGTCGGCCGCGGCGAGCAGCGTGTTGAACTTGTAGTTGATCTCCGCCTGGCCGGCCGTGCCGACCTCGTGGTGCTGGCGCTCGACCTGGAGGCCGTTCTTGTCCAGCTCCAGGGAGATCTCGGCGCGCAGGTCGGCGAAGTGGTCGACCGGCGGGGCCGGGAAGTAGCCGCCCTTGTAGCGGACCTTGTAACCGCGGTTGTTCTCGACGGCGCCGGTGTTCCAGGCGCCCGCCTCGGAGTCGATCTCGTAGACCGAACGGTTCGCGGAGGTCTCGAAGCGGACCGAGTCGAACACGTAGAACTCGGCCTCGGGGCCGAAGTACGCGGTGTCGGCGATGCCGGTGGAGGCGAGGTAGGCCTCGGCCTTCTTCGCCACGTTGCGCGGGTCACGGCTGTACTGCTCGCCCGTGATCGGGTCGTGGATGAAGAAGTTGATGTTGACGGTCTTGTCGCGGCGGAAGGGGTCGACCCGGGCCGTCGACAGGTCCGCGCGCAGCGCCATGTCCGACTCGTGGATCGCCTGGAAGCCGCGGATCGACGAGCCGTCGAAGGCGAGCTCCTCCGTCGGGTCGAACGCCGCCGCCGGGATCGTGAAGTGCTGCATCACCCCGGGCAGGTCGCAGAAGCGGACGTCGACGAACTTGACGTCCTCGTCCGCGAGGAACTTCTTGGCGTCATCGGCGTTCTGGAACATCCAACTCCTCCTACTCCCACCCGGGGAGGGGCGGGGTTGCTGCTCGGGGGTGCGGCCAGTGCGGTGGCACACGCTGGGACCCGACCATAGGCAGACGTGATTTCTCAAGCATGACCCATTTGTTTCGCAGAAGTTAACCGGACCAGGGCCCGAGGCCGGGTGAGGGACGCGGCGCAGTACCGTGGAGCCGTGGACAACAGGGAAGCAATGGGTTCGTGGCTGTCGGGGCCGCGTGAGGCGTTGGAGAACGCGGGAGCGGACTTCGGTTACCGCGGTGAACAGCTCGGGCTCCCGGAGTCCGGGCCCGGCTCGATCGCCCGGCCGGGGCGGCGCATCGGAGCGCTCGTCGTGGACTGGGCGCTGTGCATGCTGATCGCATACGGCCTTGTCACGCACGGCTACAACCAGGCTACGGGGAACTGGGCGCTGCTCATCTTCTTCGCGCTCGGGGTGCTCACCGTCGGGACCATCGGCTGCACGCCGGGCAAGCGGCTGTTCGGGTTGCGGGTCGTCTCCGAGCGGGGTGGGCGGCTCGGGATCGGGTGGGTCGTCGTGCGGACGCTGCTCCTGTGCGTGGCGATCCCCGCGCTGATCTGGGACCGGGACGGCCGCGGGCTGCACGATCGGCTCGCGAGGTCCGTCGAGGTCCGTATCTGAGCGTTGTCGGCCGACTGACGGCCGTGGGGCTTCTCGCGCAGTTCCCCGCGCCCCTGGAAGCGAGCTCCGCTCGCTTCCAGGGGCCCAGAAGACACAAGGCGGGCCGGAACCCGAAGGTTCCGGCCCGCCTTTATTCACGTGGAGACAGCGGCGGTGTCACCGAGCCTTGCCGCCACCCTTCGGCATCCGCATCCCCTTGGGCATCGGACCCTTCGGCAGCGGCATGTTCGACATCAGGTCGCCCATCGCGCGGAGCCGGTCGTTGGTCGACGTCACCTGCGGGCCGTTCAGCACGCGGGGCAGCTTCAGCATCGTGGTGCGGACCTTCTTCAGCGGGGTCTGGCCCTCGCCGTTGCCCACCATGATGTCGTGCACCGGGACGTCCGCCACGATGCGGGCCATCTTGCGCTTCTCGGCCGCGAGCAGGGACTTCACCCGGTTCGGGTTGCCCTCCGCGACGAGCACGATGCCGGCCTTGCCGACCGCGCGGTGCACGACGTCCTGGCTCCGGTTCATCGCGACCGCCGGGGTCGTCGTCCAGCCGCGGCCGATGTTGTCGAGCACCGCGGCCGCCGCTCCGGGCTGGCCTTCCATCTGGCCGAAGGCCGCTCGCTCGGCCCGGCGTCCGAAGACGATCGCCATCGCGAGGAAGGCGAGCAGGAGCCCGAGAATTCCGAGATAGATGGGGTGACCGATCAAGAAGCCGATCGCGAGAAGGACACCGAAGGTGACGATTCCCACAGCCGCGAGTACAAGACCGATCTTGGGGTCGGCCTTGCTGGTCATCTTGTAGGTCAGAGCGATCTGCTTGAGTCGCCCTGGATTCGCAGCGTCCGCTGCCGTGTCCTTCCTCGCCATGTGCTGAAGTCTACGTGGCCGGGGACGGGGCATGAACAGCAGTACGGTCCGGCGAGTGTCAGCCGCGGGCGGAGACGGCCTCGAGCACCCGCTGGGCCTCGACGCGGTCCTTGGCGCGGCGGCGGTCCTCCAGGACGGAGGTCCAGGCGTTGCGGCGGGCGTGACGCTGGCCGCCGCTCATCAGCAGCGACTCCACGGCGCGCAGCGCGTCGGTGAACGTCGGGATGGCGGTGGCGCGAACGGGCGCGGCCTGCATGGTTGAGGTCCCCCCTCAGAGACGGTTCAGTGCGGTCGGTGCGACGGCCAGGTGTGCACGAGCGGTGATTTCAGGGTCACTGATTGGTGTTACCAGGGCGTGACCGGACGGTCAAACACCCATGAAACCTTGACGCCCGCGCCGCAAACGCTGACGCGGCCCTGACGTCCGCCCTCATCTGCGAGGACGGCGCGGGCCGCGTCGTACCGGCCACTACTGGCCGGTAGGGGTTTGTGCGTGAATTCACACGGGCGGAGGCCCGCGTTCTCACCGGACGGTCAGACCGCCTGAGAGGCGACGTACGCGCCCCGCTTCTCGATCGCCATCTGGTAGAGGCGGCCCGCGCGGTACGAGGAGCGGACCAGCGGGCCCGACATGACGCCGGAGAAGCCGATCTGCTCGGCCTCGTCCTTCAGCTCCACGAACTCGGCCGGCTTGACCCACCGCTCCACGGGGTGGTGCCGCACGGACGGCCGCAGGTACTGCGTGATGGTGACCAGCTCGCAGCCGGCGTCGTGCAGCTGGCGCAGCGCCTCGGAGATCTCCTCGCGGGTCTCGCCCATGCCGAGGATCAGGTTCGACTTGGTGACCAGGCCGAACTCGCGGGCCTCGGTGATGACCTTCAGCGAGCGCTCGTAGCGGAAACCGGGGCGGATGCGCTTGAAGATGCGCGGCACCGTCTCCACGTTGTGCGCGAAGACCTCGGGGCGGGACGAGAAGACCTCGGCCAGCTGCTCGGGCACCGCGTTGAAGTCCGGGGCGAGCAGCTCGACCTTGGTGCGGCCCTCGGCCCGCTCGGCGGTCTGCGCGTGGATCTGGCGGACCGTCTCCGCGTACAGCCAGGCGCCGCCGTCCTCCAGGTCGTCGCGGGCGACGCCGGTGATCGTGGCGTAGTTCAGGTCCATCGTGACGACGGACTCGCCGACCCGGCGGGGCTCGTCGCGGTCGAGGGCCTCGGGCTTGCCGGTGTCGATCTGGCAGAAGTCACAACGCCGCGTGCACTGGTCACCGCCGATGAGGAACGTGGCCTCGCGGTCCTCCCAGCACTCGTAGATGTTGGGACAGCCCGCCTCCTGGCAGACCGTGTGCAGACCCTCGGACTTCACGAGGTTCTGCATCTTGGTGTACTCGGGGCCCATTTTCGCCCGGGTCTTGATCCACTCGGGCTTGCGCTCGATGGGGGTCTGGGCGTTGCGGACCTCCAGGCGCAGCATCTTGCGTCCGTCGGGTGCGACTGCGGACACGACCGGCTCCCTACAGCTTCGATTCCTCGGCGTACATCAGGGTACGCCCGTGATGTGCATGGCCCTCACGGGTGGCCAACCTCTGGCCAACGGGGTGCATTCCCCGCCGGGCGGTCAGGCGGTGGCCCGCTCGGCCTTCTCTACGAAGCGCGGCTTGAGATCCGCTCCGCCCAGGACGTGCTGGAGGTGCTTCTCCGCCACCGGCAGCACCTCGTCCATGGTGACCTCGCGGCCCAGCTCGTACGAGAGCGAGGTGACGCCCGCGTCCCGGATGCCGCACGGGATGATCTTGTCGAAGTTCGACGTGTCCGGATTCACGTTCAGCGCGAAGCCGTGCATCGTGACGCCCTTGGCGACCCGGATGCCCATCGCGCAGATCTTGCGGTCCTCGTGCCGCTGGCCCGCGTTCGAGGGCGCGTACTCGGGGCCGACCAGACGGTGGTCGAACTCCTCGTCCTCGCTGCTCAGGCGGGGGTTGAAGTCCAGCGACAAACCGCCCAGGTTCGTACGCCGCTCGATCGGGTCGCCGAGGACCCAGACGCCCGCCCGGCCCTCCACGCGCGCGGCCTCGATGCCGAACTCGGCGCAGACCGCGATCACCGCGTCCTCCAGGCGGCGCAGGTGCGCGACCACGTCCACCGGGCGCGGCAGCTTCTGGATCGGGTAGCCGACGAGCTGGCCCGGGCCGTGCCAGGTGATCTTTCCGCCGCGGTCCACGTCGATGACGGGCGTGCCGTCCAGCGGGCGCTCCTCGGGGGCGGTGCGGCGGCCCGCGGTGTAGACCGGCGGGTGCTCCAGGAGCAGACAGGTGTCGGGGATCTCGTCGGCGAAGCGGGCGGCGTGCACCCGGCGCTGCTCGTCCCACGCGGCCTGGTAATCCACCATGTCCGCACCGAACCCCAGCCGGACGAACCGGAACTCACTCACGGCAAGCGCCTCCTCAAGAACAGAACCTGCACCGTGCACATGTCGCGCCCACGGCAAGCGTACGGCGCGTCAATGTGTCGGGTAGAGGCGGTACGAGGCGTCCAGATCGCGAACCTCGACCGAGTACGTCACTCCGGGGACCGGGGACAGATGCTTGTCGAGCAGAGCCAGTACGTCCTCGGAGAGCGCGTTCTTGACCGCCTGTGGACGGCCGGGCAGCAGGCCGACCGACACATGGACGAAGGGAGCCGCCTCCCCGTCCACGTACGAGGCCGAGGGCCGTGCGAACGTCTTGCCGACCCCGACCGACCGGACCCGGTCGACCACGAGCGGGTGCAGCTCCGCCACCAGGGCGGATACGTCGAGGCCGCCGTCCGCGCCGACGAGACGGTCGGAGTAGTCGATGTCGATATGAGGCACGGGGAACCTTGAACCTTCCGGTGTAGCGCACACGCATCGTATGACTGTTTCCGGCCGGGCCGCTCACGGCCCCCTGTCCACCTTCCCCACCGTTCGTCACACGATCGGATGAAGGGTGCCGGAAGCCCCTGTCGAGGCCGAATTTCGTCGTTACAGTCGCGCCGTTCCATGAGGGCTGCACCCCGGCCCGGAAGGCAGGAGACCGCACAGCTGATGACGGAACGACCTCCGCAGCGCACCCCGAACCGCCAGCTCGCCGCGCTCATCGCGGAGGCGGGATTCTCCAATGCGGGGCTCGCGCGCCGCGTGGACCAGCTAGGGCTGGAACACGGTCTCGACCTGCGCTACGACAAGACCTCGGTGACCAGATGGCTGCGCGGGCAGCAGCCGCGGGGGACCACCCCCGCACTGATCGCCGAGGTGTTCACCCGGCGGCTCGGCCGCCGCCTCTCCGCCCAGGACCTCGGGCTCGACGCGTGCGCGCCCGTGTACGCGGGCCTGGAGTTCGCCGGATCGCCCGAGGAGGCCGTCGACATCGTCAGCGGCCTGTGGCGCAAGGACTCCGGCAGCCATGTCGAACTGCGCAAGATCGCGTTCACCCCGGCCGGGCTCGTGGTGCCCAGCCGGGACTGGCTGATCGGCCGCGCCGACGACCGGGTGGGCCGGGGCGAACTGCCGCCCCGGGTCCCGCCCCAGGGAAGGCCCGGCGTGCCGCGCCAGCGCACCCAGACCGAGCGCGGGCCCGGCCAGAAGGTGACCGGCGGCGACATCGCGGCGCTGCGCTCGGTCGCCGAGCTGTTCCGCGCCCTCGACCACGCCTACGGCGGCGGGCACGCGCGGCAGGCCCTGGTCCGGTACCTGGAGCACGAGGCCGAGCCGATGCTCCGCGGGACCTACGGCGAGCAGACCGGGCGGCGCCTCTTCGACGCCGTCGCCGATCTGACCCGGCTCGCCGGCTGGACCTCGTACGACATCGCGGCCCACGGACTCGCCCAGCGCTACTTCGTGCAGGCGCTGCGGCTCGCCCAGGCCGCCGCCGACCGGATGTACGGCTCGTACGTCCTGGTCACCATGAGCCGCCAGGCCGTGTACCTGGGGCACGGGCGGGAGGCCGTGCAGCTCGCGCGGGTCGCCCAGCAGGGGGTGGGCACCTCGGCGCCCCCGGCCGTCCAGGCCATGCTGCACTCCGTGGAGGCGCGCGGGCACGGCGTCCTCGGCGAGGTGCGGGCCTGCACCTCCTCGCTCGTACGGGCCGAGCGCGCGCTCGACGCGGTGCGGCCCGGCGACGAGGTCCCGCACTGGGCGCGCTTCTTCGACGAGGCGCAGATGGCGGACGAGTTCGGGCACTGCTACCGGGATCTCCAGCAGTACCGGGCGGCCGCCCAGCACGCGGAGCGGTCGCTGCAACTGCGCTCGCCGGGATACGCGCGCAGCCGGCTGTTCTGCCGGGTGGTGCTCGCCTCGGCCCGGCTCGGGCTCGGCGAGCTGGACGCGGCGTGCGCGCTGGGCGCGGAGGCGGCCGCCGCGGCCGCCGACATGCGCTCCGTGCGGGCCCACGAGTACGTGCGCGAGTTCGAGCGGCGGCTGGAGCCGTACCGGGACGCGGGGCCCGTCCGCGGCTACCGGGACAAGGTCGCGGCGCTGGGCTGACGACCCGCGCCGGCGACGGGAGTTGGGGGCGCCCGCCTCCGGAATGTGCCACGGAGACGGGCGCGATCTTGGGTGTCCCGGTCGGATCGAACCAGACCGGGGCGGTGGGCTCAAGCGGCTTCGCCCACGTGAGCCCCCTCCTCGGGTGCCGGGACCGGTGCCGCGCCCAGGTCCGCCAGGACCGCGCGCGCCGCCCGCCGCCCCGAGTGCAGGGCGCCCTGCACGGTGCTGGTGTCCCGGTGGTCCCCGCACACGTACAGGCCGTCGAGCAGGCGCACCGGGCGGCGCGGGTCGTGCGGGGCCGGCATCGCGGGCACGGCGTGCGCGTCGTGGTGCACGGCGAGGGTTTCCCAGCGCCGGGTCGACGTGCCGTAGAGCACCGCGAGCTGGGTGCGCAGCTCGCCCTCGCGGGGCGGCGGGCCGAGCACCGTCGAGGAGACCAGCGCGCGGCCCACCGGGGCGCGGGTCGGATCCACCTGGCTGATCACGGCGGTGTGCGCGACGGGCCCGATCCGGTCCGCGTCGAGCAGCAGTGCCGGTTCGGCCAGCGGCGGCTCGGGCGCGGCGTGATGCACCACGGTGACCTGATGGAAGCGGGGCACGCGCAGACCCGGCAGCAGCTCCGCGGCGGCGGCCGCGTCGGTCGCCAGCACCACGCCCCGGCACGGGAACTCGCCGTGCTCGGCGGTGGTGATCCGGTTCGCCGCGACGGCGGTGACCCGGACCCCCGTGCGCACGGTGCCCGGCGGGAGCCCGGCCGCGAGCAGCTCGGGCAGGGCGTCCGCGCCGCCCTCGGGCACCGCCAGACGGCCGTTCGCGTACGCGTGCAGGGCCAGCTCCGCGCACCGGCCGGACGTCGTCAGATCCGGGTCGCACAGCAGGGCCGAGAGCAGCGGCCGGAGGAAGCCGTGCAGCGTTCTGGAGGACAGGCCGCGCTCCGACAGGGCGCGGTCCGCGGGCAGTTCGGGCCGGGCCAGCAGGCGTGCGGGCTCGGTCGCGGCGATCCGGGCCAGCGCGGCGCCGAGCCGCGCGTGGTCGAGCGGGCCGCCCAGCGGCGGTCTGGAGCCCCGGACCGGACGAGGGGCGCTCGCCAGGGCGCGCGCCGCGTTCAGCGCGCCCCTCGCGCGCCGGGGGCCGGCCGGTTCTCCGGCGCGGTGGTTGCGGCCCTCGCTGTGCACCAGCACGCCGGGGGAGAAGGGACGCAGGACGAGGCCGTCCAGGCCGGGCGTGTGGCGCAGTTCCGGGTACGAGGTGGAGAGCAGCCGCCCGATCCGGTCGAGCCGGAATCCGTCGACCTTCTCCGTGGACATGCGTCCGCCGACGCCCGATGCGGCCTCCAGGACCAGAGTCCTCACGCCCACCCTGGTCAGGTGCTGGGCCACCGAGAGTCCGGCGATCCCGGCTCCCACGACGACGACGGTTCCTGCTGCTGCGTGTGCGGGCTCAAGCACGTGCGCCTCCCCGAGGTTGCGCGGCTGTCAGTTGGAGGCATATGCCCCGGACTCGGCCCCGGAATACCTGAGTTCGGGTCGAGGGTAGGTGGGGTTCCCGTGAAGAAGGGGCCGCGCACGGGGGGCGACACGGGCGCACGGCTCCTCTGCGGAGTGCGCCCCGTCAGGGGTACGGGGGTCGTTCGCCCGGCCCCGACGGGCCGCGAGTCTGTCTGCCGGGTTACTCGCTCGACGCTGCCGCGGCTCCGTCCTGGCCGGTCGTGCGCTTCCCCGCGCCCCTGAGGGCGCGGATCACCAGGTCCCCGGGGGAGCCCGGTCCGGCGACGTCGGCGTCCGAGGCCGCCCAGACCTCCAGGGACACCCGGATCGCGTCCGTCGCGGCGGCCGCGATCAGACGGAGCTCCAGGTCGTCCGCGCCGGGGCCCACGAGCCGGGCGACGACCGGCAGCAACTGCTCCTCGGACTCCTGGTTGACCCGGTACCAGACGGCGCGCAGGGCCGGATCGTCCTGCGCCGCCCGCAGCAGCCCACGGGTCCAGCGCAGCGCCTCCGCCGCCGCCTCGCCGGACTGGGTCAGCGAGGCCACCGCCGCGGCCTCCAGGGCCCGGGGGAGCGGCGTCCCGGGCTCCGTGGCGGCCAGCAGCTCGCGCCACTGGGCGCCGCCGGTGGAGAGCAGCGGGGCCACCGCGTCCTGCTTGTTGCGGAAGTACCGGTAGAAGGTGCGCAGCGCGACCCCGGCGCGGCCCGCGATCTCCTCCGCCGTCGTGGCGTCGGGGCCCTGCTCGGTGAAGAGCTCGGCCGCGGCGTGCGCGATGTCGAGCTGGGTCGCGGCCTTGCGGCGCTCGGTCAGCGAGAGGGGCGGGTTCACGGGTCGGCTCACCCGAGCAAGCGTAACCGGCGGAAGCCAGGTCGGCGCAGAACGCCAACATGGCAAAACGTGCCACCTGGGCGTACGGTGAACGCCGCATCTCAGAACAAGCCCCTCAGGGAGTCGACATGAACCGTTACGAAGGCCGCCGCGCACTCATCACCGGCGGTGGCTCGGGCATCGGCCAGGCCACCGTGCTGCGCATGCTGGCGGAGGGCGGCACGGTCGTCGCCGCCGACGTCAGCGAGGCCGGCCTCGCCGACACCGTCGCCAAGGCGGGCGCCGACGCCGGGCGGCTCACCACGGTCGTCGTGAACATCGCCGACGAGGCGTCCGTACGTGACGGGGTCGCCGCCGCGCTGGGCGCGCTCGGTGGCCTCGACGTGCTGGTCAACGCCGCCGGCATCCTGCGCTCCTCGCACACCCATGAGACGTCGCTCGCCGACTTCAACCAGGTCGTCGCCGTCAATCTGACCGGCACCTTCCTGATGATCCGCGAGGCCGTCCCGGCGCTCCTGGAGAGCGACTGTGCCGCCGTCGTGAACTTCAGCTCCACGTCGGCGCTGTTCGCCCACCCGTACATGGCGGCCTACGCGGCCAGCAAGGGCGGCATCCAGTCCATGACGCACGCGCTGGCCGCCGAGTACAGCAAGCAGGGCATACGGTTCACCGCCGTGCAGCCCGGCTCGATCTCCTCCGGCATGACGGACGGCTCCGGCGAGAGCAGGCAGAGCCAGGGGCCCGGGCTGCCCGCCGACACCGACTGGACCCTCTTCGCGAAGCTGTCGCCCGCGCTGGGGGACGGGGGGTTCGCCGGGCCCGAGGCGGTTGCCGGGGTGGTGGCGATGCTGGCCTCCGACGACGGCCGCTTCATCACGGGTACCGAGGTTCGTATCGACGGGGGTACGCACTACTAGGCCGGTCTGCTGCGCGCGGGCCAGACGGGGGCCCTGGTGGGTTGTCGGCGGCGGCTCCGGTGGGGGCTGGTCGCGCAGTTCCCCGCGCCCCTGAGGCATGCGCTACGCGCAGCCTCCCCTGGACGAGCGGAGCTCGTTTCAGGGGCGCGGGGAACTGCGCGAGAAGCGGCCACCGGGCCGCACCTGGCGAACCACCTCAGGGGCGCGGGGAACTGCGCCGACGGTCGCGACCGAGGTGGGCCTGTTACGACGACACCAGGTCCCCGGTGTCCACCGGCGACGTGGCGGAAGCCGCCCGCGCCGCATCCCCCGCCACCTCACCGGCGGTCAGCACATACCCGGTCCCGGCATCCGTGGTGGACCGCGCGAACACAACCCCGTACACCTCACCGGAGGTGGTGAGCAGCGGCCCCCCGGAGTTACCGGGCCGCACCGTGGACCGGATCGAATAGATCTCGCGGGTGACGCTGCCCTGCCCGTAGATGTCCTGCCCGCCGGCGTCGATGGTGTCGGCGACCGTCGCCGCCTGCAGATCCAGCCCGCCGTTCTGCGGATACCCGGCGACCACCGCGGCGTCACCCCGCGCCGCGTCCCCGTCGAACTTCAGGACGGGTGCGGCGAGCCCGGGCACGTACAGCACCGCCACGTCCTTGTCCGGGTCGAAGAACACCACCCGGGCCGAGTACGCCCGCCCGACCCCGCCCACCCGGACCGTCGGATCGTCGATGCCGGCGACCACATGCGCGTTGGTCATCACGTGCTGCGACGCGTACACGAAGCCGCTGCCCTCGCGGCCCTGGGTGCCCGACGCGCCCTCCACCTTGACGGTGCTCCGGGCCGCGGCGCGGGTCGCGGCGGGCGTGACGCTGTCCCCCGAGGGCTCGGCGACCTCGGCGGACGGCTCGTGCGAGAACGGGTCGAAGACCTGCGGGAACCCGGCCGACGTCAGCGCCCCGCTGGCCCGCGAGAACCACGCCGGTGTCGTCGACGGCATCGTGTCCTGCACGGCGCCGAGCACCGACGAGCCGCGGATCGCCTGGTTCAGGGCCGTCGAGGACGACGACGCCAGGACGCTGCCCGCCACCCACGCCACGACCAGGACGGCGACGGTGCCGGCCGCGGCCCCGCCGATCCCGTCCGCCACCCGCAGCGGCCCCGGCGCCCGGTCCATCCCGAACCGCACGCGCGCGGCGAGCAGCCCGGCCAGCGCATGGCCCGCCAGCGCGGGCAGCAGCACCGTGAGCACCGCGACGAGGGTCGCCGCCGACGTGCCGGGCGTGACGGTGTCCATCAGGAACGGAAGCAGCCACACCCCGACGGCGGCGCCGCCGACGAACCCGGCCAGCGACACACAGCCCGCGAGCAGGCCACGGCGGTAACCGGAAGCCGCGTAGGCCACGGCCACCACGATCAGCGCCACGTCGAGTACACGGAGGTGCAGGTCCATATCGGTAACAAACGACTGAGAACCCACTGGTGGTTCCGCCAAGTGGCAGACATGTGGCCGACCGCACAGCCCGCCCGGCCGGACAGTGGAGACGTGCGTGTGCTGCGAAGGGTGCTGTGCTGTGTGCCCGGGGGCCTGGCCCTCGGGCTGCTCGTGCTGTGCGCCGTCGGCGCCGACCGGACCGGACCCGCGCCGTCGAGGACCGTGGCGGACTCGGTGATGCCGGCGGCCGCGCTCCCGGTGCGGGCCCGCGCGGCCTCAGGCGCCCACGCGAGCGCGGCACCGCGGATCGTGCCGCGCGACCGGTGGCTCGCACAGGCCGACACCTACCGGCGCGACCCCGTCCGCTACGGCGACCGCGTCGAGGCGGTCTTCATCCACCACACCGACTCGCCGAACGGCTACGACTGCGCCGACACCCCGCGCATCATCCGCTATCTGTACGCGGGCCAGGCGGGCGGCAAGGCGTGGGACGACATCGGCTACAACTTCCTCGTCGACCGCTGCGGCACCGTCTACGAGGGCCGGGCGGGCGGCGCCGACCGGCCCGTCGTCGGCGCCCACACCCAGGGCTTCAACCAGAACACCGCCGGGATCGCCGCCGTCGGCACCTTCACCGAAGGCACCCCGGTGCCGCGCGCCATGACCGACGCGATCGCCGCCGTGGCCGCGTGGAAGCTGGGCCTGTCCGGGATCGACCCGCGCTCCACGGCGCACCTGGTCTCCAGCAACAGCCACAGCCGCTTCCCCGCGGGCAGCACCGCCGACTTCCTGGCGGTCTCCGGGCACCGGGACGGCTACGAGACGTTCTGCCCGGGCCTGGCCCTGATGGCGGAGCTGCCCGCGATCCGCGAACGCGCCGCCCGCCTCCAGGGACGCGGCTGAGACGGCGGCTCAGGCCGGCTTCAGCGTGCCGCCGCCCTTCAGCCGGTAGGACTTGCCGTCCAGCTGCGGGCTGGACGCCTCGTCGTACGTCACCGCGTACCCGTGCCCGTCGATCATCTTGGCGACCTTCTTCGCCACGCCGTCCGACCCGCTCCCGTCCGACCCGCTTCCGCCGCCGAACGACAGCCCCGACAGCGTCGACGGCCCGGCCACCGACCAGCGCGCCCGGTCGGACAGCGTCAGCGACGCCCCCTTGACCTTGCCGTCCAGCTTGGTCGACCCGGTCAGCTCCAGGTCGGCGGTGGACCCGTCCGCGACCACGACATCGCCGGTCAGCTTCTCGTCGTCCGCGCGGAACGTCGCGTCGCTCATCCCCTTGACCCGCAGCAGCGCCCCGCTCTTGGTCTTCACCTCGGCGCCGCCCGACAGCTCCACCTCCGCCGCGCCGCCCCGGACGCTGAACACATCGCCGTCCGTGGCCAGGAGCGCCCCGTCCTCCATCGTGTACGAGGTCTTGCCGTCGCCGCGCAGCACGACACCGCCGGCCGCCGCGGTCGCCCGGACGTTCTTCAGGGCGAGCGAACCGCCGGCCTCCACCGTGAACGCCTCCGAGTTCGCCAGGTCGAACAGCGTGCCGGACAGCGAGACGTCACCGGACGTGTGCACCCCCGGCGAACCGCAGCCCGCCGAGGTCATCGTTCCGCCCGACACCGTCACCTTCCCGCCGCCGGGCCCCGTCGCGACCGGGGCGGACTGCGCGCCCATGGTGACGATCTGGACGTACGTCAGATCGAGGACGCCGCCGTACGACGCGAACACGCCGTCCGAGGACGCGCCCTGGGTGTTGATGCCGCCCCCGCTCAGCGTGGCCCGCGTGTCCTCACCCGTCGCCGCGACGCCCGACGAGCCCTTGCCGGTGGTGTAGTACAGGCCGCCGGACAGATCGAGCCGGCCGCCGTCGCGGGCCAGCACCCCCGCGTTGACACCGTGGCCGCCCGCCGCGGCGAGCGACGAGGCGCCGCCGTTCTTCGTCACCTTCGAGTCGTACGTCGACAGCCGCCCGGAACCCGACACCAGGATCGCCGACCGGTCGGCCCGCCGCGCCGTGAACGTCTGCTTGCGCGGCGCCTTCACCGCGCCCTTGTCCAGCGTGTACACGCCCGTCGCCGCGGACTGCCCGGCCGCGTCGGCCGCGTCCGTCTCCGGCACGATCGGCTTCGTCGCGCAGCGCTCCCCGGACGCCGTCGCGGCGGGCGAGGCCACCGGCGGCGCGGCCGTGTCGCCGGCGTCGGAGCAGGCGGCCAGAGCGGTCACGGTGAGCGGCAGCAGCAGGACGGAGGCGGTCGCCGTGGAGCGGCGGTGTCCCGGGCGCCGCGGGGGTCGCAGGTGATTCATGTGCTCTACGTTCACATCCCGTGTTCCCGGGGGCACCACCGGCACCCCGAAATCGGCTCCGGCAGGGGCCTGATCGGCGCCCTAAAGGGTGTGGCCCATCAAGACGTCGTCCACGTACGCGCCGTCCAGCAGGAACTCCCCGGGCAGCACCCCCTCCACGACGAAGCCCTCCGACGCGTACAGCGCCCGGGCCGGGGCGTTGTGGCCTAGGACTCGCAGCGTGATCCGGCGCGCGCCCTGCCGCCGGGCCTCGCCGATCGCCGCCCGCACCAGCACCCTGCCCACACCGCGGCCGCGCGCCGCGTCCGCGACGGCGAGGCCCTGGATCTGCCGGACGTGCGCGTTCGTCGGCAGCCCCGTGGGGTAGCCGAGGCGTACGTAGCCCACCAGAGTGCCGTCCAGCTCCGCCACGATGTGGTCCCGCGGGCCGAACCGGTCGGAGAAGAACGGCTGGTACGGCTGCCGCTCCGGAGGCGTCACCGCGTGCAGGGGAGACCACGTCGCGCGGTCGAGACGGCCGAGGGCGTCGTCGTCGTCCAGAGTGGCGAAACGTATCCGAGGCTGTGGCTGAGACATGCGGGCCACTGTATGACCGGCAGGATGGAACCATGACACGTATCGCGGTGGCAGGCGCCTCAGGACTCATCGGCTCGGCGCTCGTCCGCTCCCTGGCCGGTGACGGGCACGAGGTGCTGCGCCTGGTGCGACGCGCGCCCCGGGCGGCGGACGAGGTCCGCTGGGACCCCAAGGGCGGTGAGCTCGACGCGTCCCGGCTCGCCGGGTGCGAGGCGATCGTCAACCTCGCGGGGGCCGGCGTCGGCGACCACCGGTGGACGGCGGCGTACAAGCAGGAGATCCGGGACAGCCGGGTCCTGGGCACGACCGTGCTTGCCGAGGCGGCGGCCGCGCTGCCCGAGCCCCCGCGCGTCTTCCTCAACGGCAGCGCCGTCGGCTACTACGGCGACACCGGTTCGCGGGCCGTCGACGAGAGCGCGGCGGCCGGGGACGGGTTCCTGCCGGGGGTGTGCGTGGAGTGGGAGGCCGCCACCGCGCCCGCCCATCAGGCCGGGATCCGTACCGTGCTGGCCAGGACCGGGCTCGTCGTCTCCCGGGACGGCGGGGCCTGGGGCAAGCTCTTTCCGCTGTTCCGGGCGGGGCTCGGGGGGCGGCTCGGGGACGGGCGGCAGTACTGGCCGTACATCGCGCTGCACGATCATGTCGCGGCGCTGCGGCATCTGTTGGACACGGAGTCGCTGGCCGGGCCGGTGAATCTGGCGGCGCCGCATCCGGCCACCAATCGGGAGGTGACCGCCGCGATGGGGAGGGTGCTGCGGCGGCCTGCGGTGTTCCCCGTCCCGGCGGTGGTGCTCCGCACGGTGCTGGGGGAGATGGCGGGGGATGTGCTCGGGTCGACGCGGGCGGTGCCGACGCGGCTGCTGGAGTCCGGGTTCGATTTCGCGTTCCCCGGGTTGGAGGACGCCATCCGGGCTGCGTGAGCCGGTCTCGTCGGCGGCCGCGGCTCTCGTCGTGGCCGGTCGCGCAGTTCCCCGCGCCCCCTGAAGGCATGCGCTGGCGCGCAGCCTTCCCCCCTGAAGGCTGCGCTCCGCGCGCCTTCCGCTTCCAGGGGCGCGGGGAACTGCGCGACCGGCCCCCACCGGCCGTCAGCCGGACGAAGAGACCAGGGGCTACTCGAAACGGGCCGTCAGGCGGGGATACAGGCGGGCCAGGGTCGGGGGGTCCTCGAAGTCGATCGGGGTGCCCTCCGGTTCGGGCGGGGCCGGAGGAATGCCGAGATCGGCGGCGACGGTGCCGGTCAGCTCCTCGTAGGCCTCGTCGGCGGCGTACCCGAGCTCCTCCCCGTCCCCGTCCACCTCGTCGTCGAACTCACCCAGCAGCTCGGCCAGCGAGTCGGGATCGTGCAGCGCCCCCTCGAAGACCTCCCGGCCCTGCCCGATCAGCCAGCACCGGAAGAAGTCGAAGGAGTCGTCGCTCGCACCGCCGAGCAGCACCCAGGCCGCCCCCCACAGATCCCACCGGTACGCCCGGTTGTAGCGGGACTCGAAGTGCCGGGCGAAATCGAGCACCGCGTCGGGATCGGACTGGAGCAGTCTGTCGACGAGCAGCTCGGCATGGTCCTCGGGGTCGCCCTCGGCGGCCTCGCGGGTGCTGTCCACGATCTCCCAGAACTCGGTCTCGTCCATCACGGGACAAGCATCGGCCCTGGGCCCTGGGGGCGCACGCGGAGCGGACGAGGAACGCCACTTCGTTATGCATGCACATGCCCAGGGCACCGGCCGCTCACCCGTACCACCCGCGCATCCGCCGCGCGGCCACCGCGAACCGCTCCCGCAGCGCGCCCGGAGCCACCACCTCCGCCTCCGGCCCGAGCTCCATGAGCTGCGTGTACGCGACGTCCTCCGACTCCACCGGCAGCGTCACGGTCACCCGCCCGTCGGCCTCCTCCACGGCCGAATCCAGGGCCTCCCGCGCGGACACCCGCCCGGTGACGTACGGCAGCTGCCGTACGCCCGACGCCGTCAGCCGCACCACGACCTCGGCCCGCAGGATCTCCCGGGCGAACTGATCGGCCCGCTCCGCCCAGAACGCGGGCAGCTCGAACTCCGCGTCCCGCGTGAACCGCCGGGCGTCGGCCGGCACCGCCACCGACAGGAACCGGTCGATGCGGTACACCCGGAAATCGGGGCGGGCGTCGTCGCGCACCCGCGCCGCCAGGTACCAGACCCCGGCCTTCAGCACGAGCCCGTACGGCTCCAGCTCCCGCTCCACGACGGCGTCCCGCCGGCCGTACGAGACCCGCAGCACAAGGTCGTCCCAGACCGCCTCGGCGATCGCGGGCAGCAGCTCGGGCGTCAGCGGCTCGTGGAACCAGCCGGGGGCGTCCAGATGGAACCGCTGCGCCGCCGTCCGCGACGCGTCCCGCAGGGACGGCAGCAGCGCCGCCGACACCTTCAGCCGGGCCGCCGACGCCGCGTCGTCCAGGCCCATCTCGCGCAGCGCGCCCGGCACCCCGGACAGGAACAGCGCCTCCGCCTCGCTCCGCGCGAGCCCGGTCAGCCGGGTGCGGTAGCCGCCGATCAGCCGGTAGCCCCCGGCCCGGCCGCGATCCGCGTACACGGGCACGCCCGCCTCGCTCAGCGCCTGCGCGTCCCGGGTGACGGTCCGCTCGGAGACCTCCAGCTCGCGCGCCAGCTCCGCCGCGGTCATCGACGGCCGCGACTGGAGCAGGAGCACCATCTTGATCAGGCGGGCAGCACGCATGCCGCCATCATGCCGTCCGGGTACGACAGTGCCCCCGCCGTCACCGGCGGGGGCACTGCGCAGAACCGGAGGTCCTACAGGCCGTAGCGCTCGCGCGCCTCCTTCACGGCCGTCGCCTTGACCTCGCCGCGGCGGGCGAGCTGGGCGAGGGCCGCGACGACGATCGACTCGGCGTCGACGCCGAAGTGGCGGCGGGCGTCCTCACGGGTGTCGGAGAGGCCGAAGCCGTCCGCGCCGAGCGAGGTGTAGTCCTGCTCGACCCACTGCGCGATCTGGTCGGGGACCTGGCGCATGTAGTCGGAGACGGCCAGGACCGGGCCCTGCGCGCCGGCGAGCGCCTGACGCACGTACGGGATCCGCTCCTCGCCCTTCAGCAGCGCCTCGTCGGCCTCCAGGGCGTCGCGGCGCAGCTCGGTCCACGAGGTGGCCGACCACACGTCGGCGGCCACGCCCCACTCCTCGGCGAGCAGCCGCTGCGCCTTGAGGGTCCAGTGGATCGCCGTACCGGAACCGACGAGGTTGATGCGCGGGGCGTTCGCGGCCGCCACGTCCACCCCCGCGGTCTCCGCCGTGTTGAACCGGTAGAGGCCCTTGATGATGGCCTCGTCGAGACCGGCCACCGACGGCTTCGCCGGCTGCGGCATCGGCTCGTTGTAGACCGTCAGGTAGTAGAAGACGTCCTGGTCCTCGCCCGGCTTGGCCTCGCCGTACATACGGCGCAGGCCCTCCTTCATGATCGTGGCGATCTCGTAGGCGAAGGCCGGGTCGTACGACAGGGCCGCCGGGTTGGTCGCCGCGATCATCGGCGAGTGGCCGTCCGCGTGCTGGAGGCCCTCACCGGTCAGCGTCGTGCGACCGGCGGTGGCGCCGACGACGAAGCCGCGGCCCATCTGGTCGGCGAGCTGCCAGAACTGGTCACCCGTGCGCTGCCAGCCGAACATCGAGTAGAAGATGTACAGCGGGATCATCTGCTCGCCGTGCGTCGAGTACGACGTGGCGGCGGCGATGAAGTCGGCGAGCGAACCGGCCTCGTTGATCCCCTCGTTGAGGATCTGGCCGGAGGTCGACTCCTTGTAGTACATGAGCTGGTCACGGTCGACCGGGTCGTACGTCTGCCCCTTGGGCGAGTACAGGCCCAGCGACGGGAACAGCGACTCCATGCCGAAGGTGCGCGCCTCGTCGGGGATGATCGGCACCCAGCGCTTGCCGGACGTCTTGTCCCGTACGAGGTCCTTCAGGAGCCGTACGAGCGCCATGGTCGACGCGACCTGCTGGTTGCCGGAGCCCTTGTCGAACGAGGCGAACGCCTTGTCGGCGGGCGCGGGCAGCGGCGCGAGCGGCTGCGTACGGCGGGCCGGGGCGGGACCGCCCAGGGCGGCACGGCGCTCGGCGAGGTAGCGCAGCTCGGGCGAGCCCTCGGCGGGACGCGCGTACGGCACGACGCCGTCCACGAAGTCGCTGTCCGGGATCGGCAGGTCAAGGCGGTCACGCATGTCCTTGAACTCGTCGATCGTCAGCTTCTTCATCTGGTGGTTGGCGTTCTTGGACTCGAAGCCCTTGCCGAGCGTGATGCCCTTGACGGTCTGCGTGAGGATGACCGTCGGGGCGCCCTTGTGCTCGACGGCCGCCTTGTACGCCGCGTACACCTTGCGGGGCTCGTGGCCGCCGCGCGAGACGTGGAAGCACTCGGAGATCTTGTCGTCGGACAGGACCTTCGCGAGCTCGATGAGCGCCGGGTTCGTGCCGAAGAAGTTCTCGCGGATGTAGGCGACGTCGCGCGTCTGGTACGTCTGGAACTGGGCGTCCGGGACCTCACGGAGCCGCTCCTGGAGCGCGCCGGTGGTGTCGAGCTGGAACAGCTCGTCCCACGCGTTGCCCCACATCGACTTGATGACGTTCCAGCCGGAGCCGCGGAACTGCGCCTCGAGCTCCTGCACGACGCGGAAGTTCGGGCGGACCGGGCCGTCCAGGCGCTGCAGGTTGCAGTTGATGACGAAGGTCAGGTTGTCGAGACCCTCGCGGGCGGCGAGCGTGAGCGCCGAGGTCGACTCGGGCTCGTCCATCTCGCCGTCGCCGAGGAAGGCCCAGACGTGGGAGTTCGAGGTGTCCTTGATGTTCCGCGCGGTCAGGTAGCGGTTGAACCGCGCCTGGTAGATCGCGGAGAGCGGGCCGAGGCCCATCGACACGGTCGGGAACTCCCACAGCCACGGCAGGCGGCGCGGGTGCGGGTACGACGGCAGGCCGTTGCCCCCGGCCTCGCGGCGGAAGTTGTCGAGCTGCGCCTCGGAGAGGCGGCCGTCGAGGAAGGCGCGGGCGTAGATGCCGGGGGAGGCGTGGCCCTGGATGTACAGCTGGTCGCCGGAGCCGTCGCCCTCCTTCCCGCGGAAGAAGTGGTTGAAGCCGGTCTCGTACAGCCAGGCGGCCGAGGCGAAGGTGGCGATGTGCCCGCCGACGCCGGCCTTGGAGCCACGGGTCACCATCGCGGCCGCGTTCCAGCGGTTGTACGCGGTGATCTTCGCTTCCAGCTCCTCGTCACCGGGGAAGTCCGGCTCGGCGGAGGTGGGGATCGAGTTGAGGTACTCGGTCGACAGCAGCTTGGGCAGCGGCAGGCCGCCGGCCTCGCCGCGCTCCAGCGTGCGCCGCATCAGCTGCGCGGCACGGTGCGGCCCGGCCGCCTGGGTAACGGCGTCCAGGGAGGCCTGCCATTCGGCGGTCTCCTCGGGGTCGCGGTCCGGGAGCTGGTCGAGCTCGCTCGGCTGGATGCGCATGGGGTCGGTCATAGTCGCCGCACGCCTTCCTGTGTCGAAGGGGGTGGGGTTGGGGGTGCCCTTTGTCTTTGGCAGGACAGGGCGAGGTCCCGGTGGGGACCCGTCGGCGACTGTAACTCCCTGATCGATGATCGATCAAAGGGTTGAAGGGCAAAACCTCTTCAGATCAAGAAAGTAGGCACAGAGTGCCCTGGTGAAGGGCACGCAGTGCCCCTTCAGGGGCGCGGGGAACTGCGCGATCAGCCACACACGGCGATCACCCTGCGACGCACCGCTCACGGCAGACGAGACCCAGCTCACGCGCGCGGAGCACACCCCAGAACATGCGCCTTGACCAGCGCGGCGATATCCGGATCCCGGCGCTGGAAAGCGGCGACGAGATCGGCGTGCTCCTCGGCGTACGACTGCTGAACGGTCCCCAGCCACCGAATCGACAGCGCCGTGAACACCTCGATGCCGAGCCCCTCCCAGGTGTGCAGCAGCACCGAGTTCCCGGCGGCCCGCACCATCTCGCGATGAAACCCCACGGTGTGCCGCACCTGGGCGGTCCCGTCGGCCTCCTGGTCGGCGACGTGCAGCGCGGCGACGTGCGGCTCCAGCGCGGAGCAGTCCTCGGCCAGCCGCTCGGCGGCCAGCTCGGCCGCGATGGCCTCCAGACCGGCCCGCACCGGGTAGCTCTCCTCCAGGTCCGCCGCGGAGAGGTTCCGTACGCGCACGCCCTTGTTCGGCGCCGACTCGATCAGCCGCAGCGATTCCAGCTCCCGCAGGGCCTCCCGTACGGGCGTCTGGGACACCTCCAGCTCGGTGGCGATGCGGCGCTCCACGATCCGCTCGCCCGGCTTCCAGCGGCCGCTGACGATCCCCTCCACGATGTGCTCGCGGATCTGCTCGCGCAGCGAGTGGATGACGGGCGCGGTCATGGTGGGCTCCTTGGGCTGTTGGACCCGGTGGCTCGGCAGGGACCCTTAGACAATACGGCCGGGCCCCTGGACAGAAAGGGCACGGTCGCGCTTGCCACGGGTGATGCCGGTTACAGAGAGGTGCCCGGCAGGGCGCGCCCCCATTCTGATGCCGCGTCACGAAACCGTGGGCGCGGACACGACGAGGCCCCCGTCCGGAGCGGAACTCCGGACGGGGGCCTCGTCGCTGGTGAAGCCGTCTTTACAGACCCAGCTCGGCGGTGAACTCGCCGGCCTCGAGGATCTGCTTGACCGTCGTCAGGTAGCGGGCGGCGTCCGCGCCGTCCACCAGACGGTGGTCGTAGGAGAGCGTCACGTACGTCATGTCACGGATGGCGATCGTGTCACCGAGCTCCGGGTCGGAGACGACGACCGGGCGCTTGACCGTGGCACCGATGCCCAGGATGGCGACCTGGTTCGGCGGGACGATGACCGTGTCGAAGAGCGCACCGCGCGACCCCGTGTTGGAGATCGTGAAGGTGGCGCCCGACAGGTCGTCCGGGGCGATCTTGTTCGTGCGGACCTTGTTGGCCAGCTCCGCGGTCTTCTTGGCGATGCCCGCGATGTTCAGGTCACCGGCACCCTTGATGACCGGGGTCATCAGGCCCTTCTCCGAGTCGACGGCGATGCCGACGTTCTCGGAGTCGAAGTAGGTGATGGTGCCCTCGTCGTAGTTCAGGCGGGCGTTGATGACCGGGTGGGCCTTCAGCGCCTGGACGGCGGCCTTGACGAAGAACGGCATCGGGGAGAGCTTGACGCCCTCGCGGGCGGCGAAGCCGTCCTTGGCCTTGTTGCGGAGCTTCATCAGCTTGGTGATGTCGACCTCGATGACCGAGGACAGCTGAGCCTGCTCCTGCAGCGCCTTGTGCATGTTGTCCGCGATGGCCTTGCGGATGCGCGGCAGCTTGACCGTCTGGCCGCGCAGGGGCGAGGCCTCCAGGGCCGGGGCCTTCGACGCGGCGGCCGGGGCAGCGGCGGCGGGGGCCGGGGCGGCGGCCTTGGCGGCCTCCGCGGCGGCGATGACGTCCTGCTTGCGGATCCGGCCACCGACGCCGGAGCCCTGGACGCCGGACAGGTCCACGCCCTGCTCGGACGCCAGCTTGCGCACCAGCGGGGTCACGTACGCGCCGTCGTCCGCCGGGGTGGCGGGCTTGGCCGGGGCGGCCGGAGCGGCGGGCTGCGCGGGGGCCGGGGCGGGCGCGGCCGGGGCGGCCGGAGCCGGAGCGGCGGCGGCCGGGGCGGCCGGGGCAGCGGGGGCCGCAGCCGGGGCGGCGGGCTGCGCGGGGGCCGGGGCGGGCGCCGCCGGGGCCTCCTGAGCCGGAGCCGGAGCGGCCGGAGCGGCGGCGGCCGGAGCGGCACCGGGAGCACCGATGACGGCCAGCTTGGCGCCGACCTCGGCGGTCTCGTCCTCGGCGACGACGATCTCCAGGAGAACGCCGGCGACGGGGGAGGGGATCTCGGTGTCGACCTTGTCCGTGGAGACCTCGAGCAGGGGCTCGTCCTCCGCGACCTCCTCGCCGACCTCCTTCAGCCAACGGGTGACGGTGCCCTCGGTGACGGACTCGCCCAGCGCGGGCAGCGTCACGTCGGTGCCCTCGGCGGAACCGCCGGAGGCGGCCGGGGCGGCGGGGGCCTCCTGCGCGGGAGCGGCCTGCTCTTGCGCCGGGGCGGGGGCCTCGGCGGCGGGAGCGGCCTCCTGCTGCGGGGCCTCCTGGGGGGCCGGGGCGCCCGAGCCGTCGTCGATGACGGCCAGCTCGGCGCCGACCTCGACCGTCTCGTCCTCGGCGACCTTGATGGAGGCCAGGACGCCGGCGGCGGGGGAGGGGATCTCGGTGTCGACCTTGTCGGTCGAGACCTCGAGCAGCGGCTCGTCGACCTCGACGCGCTCGCCCTCCGCCTTCAGCCAGCGGGTGACAGTGCCCTCGGTGACGCTCTCACCGAGCGCCGGAAGGGATACGGAAACCGCCATGGTTTCTGTTGCTCCTTAACGATGTGCAGTGCGCGGCAACGCAGTGCGGAAGTCTGGTGGTCGGTCGTCGCGCCCAGTTGCGACGGGGGGCGGGGCTCAGTCGTGCGAGTGCAGCGGCTTGCCCGCGAGCGCCAGGTGGGCCTCGCCGAGCGCCTCGTTCTGCGTCGGGTGGGCGTGGATGAGCTGGGCGACCTCGGCCGGCAGCGCTTCCCAGTTGTAGATCAGCTGGGCTTCGCCGACCTGCTCGCCCATGCGGTCGCCGACCATGTGGACGCCGACCACGGCACCGTCCTTGACCTGGACCAGCTTGATCTCGCCCGCGGTCTTGAGGATCTTGGACTTGCCGTTGCCCGCCAGGTTGTACTTCAGAGCGACGACCTTGTCCGCGCCGTAGATCTCCTTGGCCTTGGCCTCGGTGATACCGACGGAGGCGACCTCGGGGTGGCAGTACGTCACCCGCGGCACGCCGTCGTAGTCGATCGGGACGGTCTTGATACCGGCCAGACGCTCCGCCACCAGGATGCCCTCTGCGAAGCCGACGTGCGCGAGCTGGAGGGTCGGGACGAGGTCACCGACGGCCGAGATGGTCGGCACGTTGGTCTGCATGTACTCGTCGACCAGGACGTAGCCGCGGTCCATCGCGACGCCCTGCTCCTCGTAGCCGAGGCCCTGGGAGACCGGGCCGCGGCCGATGGCGACGAGGAGGACCTCGGCGTCGAAGGTCTTGCCGTCGGCCAGGGTGACGCGGACGCCGTCCTGCGTGTACTCGGCCTTCTCGAAGAAGGTGCCGAGGTTGAACTTGATGCCGCGCTTGCGGAACGCGCGCTCAAGAAGCTTGGAGCTGTTCTCGTCCTCGAGCGGGGCGAGGTGCTTGAGGCCCTCGACGATGGTGACGTCGGTGCCGAAGGACTTCCACGCCGAGGCGAACTCGACGCCGATCACGCCGCCGCCCAGGATGACCGCGGACTTCGGGACGCGGTCCAGCGTCAGCGCGTGGTCCGAGGAGATGATGCGGTTGCCGTCGATCTCCAGGCCCGGCAGCGACTTCGGCACGGAGCCGGTCGCGAGGAGGACGTGGCGGCCCTGGACACGCTGGCCGTTGACGTCGACGGAGGTCGGGGAGGAGAGCTTGCCCTCACCCTCGATGTACGTCACCTTGCGGGAGGCGATGAGCCCCTGCAGGCCCTTGTAGAGGCCGGAGATGACCTCGTCCTTGTACCGCAGCACGGCGGGCATGTCGATGCCCTCGAAGGTCGTCTTCACGCCGAACTGCTCGGACTCGCGCGCCTGGTCGGCGATCTCACCGGCGTGCAGCAGCGCCTTGGTGGGGATGCAGCCGACGTGCAGGCAGGTTCCGCCGACCTTGTTCTTCTCGATCAGGGCGACGTCCAGGCCCAGCTGCGCTCCGCGCAGGGCCGCGGCGTAACCGCCACTGCCACCGCCGAGGATCACTAGGTCGAAAACGGTGCTGGCGTCGTTCGCCACGTCACGTCCTCCATGCATGTGCGCCGTACGCCGGTCTCCAGTGACCGCGCGGCGGCTGGTGTTCGGCCGCTCGATGATTCGGCCCTCGGGTGGGGCCCTGTCCTGCCGCCCCCCATCCTCGCACTTGTCGAAGGCATGCGGGACGTCGGGCCGGGGGGTGAGACCCCTGTTACATCCGAAACACGAGTGACAAGGACGTCATTCCTGCGGATTTCGTCGAAAGCGAACAGCCCCGGGGGATCACCCCCGGGGCTGTCACCAGTGACTTCCGCCTCAGCCGAGGTCGCCCGCGGCGGTGCGCTCGGCGAGCCGCACCAGCGTGCGGACCGCGGAACCCGTGCCGCCCTTCGGCGTGTAACCGAACGGGCCGCCCTCGTTGAAGGCCGGACCCGCGATGTCGAGGTGGGCCCACGTGATGCCCTCGCCGACGAACTCCTTCAGGAACAGACCGGCGACCAGGCCGCCGCCCATCCGCTCGCCCATGTTGGCGATGTCGGCGGTCGGCGAGTCCATGCCCTTGACCAGGTGGGCCGGGAGCGGCATCGGCCAGGCCGGCTCGCCGACCTCCTCGGCGACCTCGTGGATCGACGTACGGAACGCGTCGTCGTTGGCCATGATGCCGAAGGTGCGGTTGCCGAGCGCCAGCACCATCGCGCCGGTCAGCGTCGCCACGTCGACGATCGCGTCCGGGGTCTCCTCGGAGGCCTTGGCGATCGCGTCGGCCAGCACCAGACGGCCCTCGGCGTCCGTGTTAAGGACCTCGACGGTCTTGCCCGAGTACATGCGCAGCACGTCGCCCGGACGGGTGGCGGAGCCGGACGGCATGTTCTCGGCGAGCGCGAGCCAGCCCGTCACGTTGACGTCCAGCTTCAGGCGGGCCGCGGCGACGACGGCGGCGAACACGGCGGCGGCGCCGGCCATGTCGCACTTCATCGTCTCGTTGTGGCCGGCCGGCTTCAGCGAGATGCCGCCCGAGTCGTACGTGATGCCCTTGCCGACGAAGGCGAGGTGCTTCTTGCCGCGCCCGGCCGAGTAGGAGATCTTCACCAGGCGCGGGCCGGAGGCGGAACCGGCGCCGACGCCGAGGATGCCGCCGTAGCCGCCCTTCTCCAGCGCCTTCACGTCGAGGACCTGGACCTTGAGGCCGTGCTCCTTGGCCGCGGCCGTGGCGACGGCGGCGAAGGCCTCCGGGTTCAGGTCGTTCGGCGGGGTGTTGATCAGGTCGCGGGCGCGGTTCAGCTCCTCGGTGAGGGCGAGGGCGCGCTCGATCTCCGCCTTGTACGCCTTGTCGCGCGGCTTGCCGCCGAGGATCGCGATCTCGGCGAGCGGCGCCTTGGCGTTCTTCGCGTCCTGGGCGGAGGCCTTGTAGGCGTCGAAGGAGTACGCGCCGAGCAGTGCGCCCTCCGCGATCGCACCGGCGTCCTCGGCGTCCTCGACGGGCAGCGCGAACGCGGCCTTCTTCGCGCCGCTCAGCGCGCGGGAGGCGACACCGGCGGCGCGGCGCAGCGCCTCGGCCTCGAAGATCTCGTCCTTCTCGGGCTCGCTGCCGAGACCGACCGCCAGCACGACCGGCGCCTTGAACCCGGAGGGCGCGGGGACCTTGGTCACCTCGCCCTCGGCGCCGCTGGCGCCGAGGGCCTCCAGGACGGAGGCGAGCTTGCCGTCGTACGCCTTGTCGACGGCCTCGGCGCCGGGTGCGACGACCGGGCCGGCGGCGCCCTTCGCGATACCGACGACGATCGCGTCGGCGCGCAGGCCGGCGGCCGCGGCGGTGCTGAGAGTCAGAGCAGTCACGGTGGTGAGGTCTCTCTTTCATCGGTGGGGCCGGCATCGTTGCCGTGCCCATGGGGGTGTGGCCCTCGGTCGAGCCTACGCCGGGTTGGCGAGAACGCGCCGCCGAGGTCAGGGGCGCCTCGGGGTGGCCCTTCGTCCGCGCCCCGGTGGGGCTTCTCGCGCAGTTCCCCGCGCCCCTGAGATGCGCACTTCGTGCGGCATCTCATCGAGAGGGGCGCGCCCCGTGCGGCACCCGTCGGGGAGGCTGCGCGTCAGCGCATGCCTCAGGGGCGCGGGGAACTGCGCGAGAAGCGGCCACCGGGCCGCGCGTGACGAACTGCCCAGGGGCGCGGGGAACTGCGCGATCAGCCCCCACCGGCCTGCGGTCGGGGTCAAAGAGCCAGGATCACCAGCGTCGCCGTCCCGGCGATTTCGGCGACGGCGCCGAACACGTCGCCGGTCACCCCGCCGAACCGCGCGACACACCGCCGCAGCATCAACTCCCCGGCGCCACACCCCAGTACGACCCCGGCCGCCCCCTGCAAGGAGACCCCGCAGGCCACCGCGACGACCACGACCCCGGTGATCAGCGCCGCCCGCACCGACACCGTCTCGGCGACGGCCGCGCCGAGCCCCTCCGGGCGGGCGGCCGGCACCCCCGCCCGGGACGCGAAGGTCAGCGCGAGCCGGGCCGTCACCGCGCACACGACCACCGCGACGGCCCCCCGGACCCACGACTCGGCGTACAACTGCGCGACCACGGCGACCTGCGCGAGCAGCGCGAGGACCAGCGTCACGACGCCGAACGGCCCGATGTCCGACTGCTTCATGATCCGCAGCGCGTCCTCGGCCGGCTTACCGCTCCCCAGTCCGTCCGCGACGTCGGCGAGCCCGTCCAGGTGCAGGCCCCGGGTGAGGGCGGCGGGCACCGCGACGGAGGCGACGGCACAGAGCGGGGCGCCCGCGCCGAGGAAGGACAGCGCCACCCCGAGCGCGGCCGCGCCCAGACCGACGACCAGGCCCGCCAGCGGAGCGGAGAGCATTCCGGCGCGGGCCGCGGCGCGGTCCCAGCGGGTGACCCGGACGGGCAGCACGGTCAGGGTGCCGAAGGCGAAACGTATGCCGTCGGCGAGGGAGGCGCGGGGGTTCGTTGCGGACACCGGGGGAGATTACCCGGGGTGGCCCACAGGGTGGGCGGCACCCGCCCGCCGCCCGCAGGATGGGTCCATGGGCGACTGGTGGCACCGCAACATCACGGAACCGGGAAAGCTGCCGGTGCTCCTGGCGCTGGTCACGTTCATCCTCACGTTCCTGATCACCCGTACGGTCACCCGGCTGATCCGGGCGGGCCGCGGCCCGTTCCGCGACATCTCGCCGGGCGGACTGCACATCCACCACGTGGTGCCCGGCATCGTCCTGATGGTCGTCGGCGGGTTCGGCGCGGTCGGCAGCAACCGGCACGGGTTCGGCGCCTGCCTCTTCGCCGTCCTGTTCGGGGTCGGGGCGGGCCTGGTGCTCGACGAGTTCGCGCTCGTCCTGCACCTGGACGACGTCTACTGGACCGACCAGGGGCGGCAGAGCGTCGAGGTGGTGGTGCTCGCGGCGGCCCTCGGCGGCCTGGTGGTCAGCGGGTTCTCGCCGCTCGGGGTCAACGACATGACGCAGGACGAGCAGCACGACCGGGCGGCGCTGATCGTGTCGCTCAGCCTGAACTTCCTGTTCGTGGTGGTGACCATGTTCAAGGGCAAACCGCGGATGGCGCTCGTGGGCGTCCTGGTGCCGTTCGTCGCCTGGTGGGGCGCGATCCGCCTGGCCCGGCCCGACTCCGCCTGGGCCCGCCGCTGGTACCGCCGCCGTCACCGGGCGCGGGCCCGCTCGATCCTGAGGGCCTACAGGCACGACCGCCGCTGGCTGCGGATCAGCCGGCGCTTCCAGGATCTGGTCGGCGGATTCCGCGAACCAACGACCGCGCAGCGCACACCATGAGGACGGCGGCGATCGCGGCCAGGTGCTCCCAGCCCGCGAGGTTCGGCTTGAGCGCGCACTCGACGATCATCGTGACGACGACCAGCGCTCCGGTGAACCAGGCGCGGTAGCGCCAGCAGACGTACACCGCGAGCCCCACCACCGCGGCCGACGGGCCGGTGTCGACGATCTGCGCGTCGGACGCGGGCAGCCAGCCGGCGGCGATGGCCAGGCGCGCGTACAGGGTGCCGCCGAGCGTCGCCGCGTAGGCGATGCCCAGGGTGCGCGGGCGGCCCAGGGTGATCTCCGCGATCCCGAAGACCACCAGGACCTGGACGAGCGCGCCCCACACGGGCAGGTCGAGGGCGGGGACGAACAGCGACAGCGGGGTGCGCAGCAGGGCGAGCGGCAGCGGGTCGGCGGCCCGGACCGAGCCGAGGTCCTGCACGATCCGGTAGCCCCAGGACTGGTTCTGCACGTACTGGAACAGCGCCGTCAGGCAGACCGCGGCCAGGGTCAGCGGGATCGCCCGCCACCGCCGGGCGACGAGCCCGTCCCGTACGGCGGCGAAGAGCGGTCCCCACTCCGCGCGGGCCGCTTCCCTCACCGGCGCGCCAGCCGTTTCGGCAGTCCCGGCACTTCGAGGAAGCCCTCGGCGCGGGCCGAGGCCAGGCCGATGCGCGGCAGGTCGGCGCTCTTCTCGAAGAGCAGGAAGCGGGGTTCCCAGATGGGCCGGTACTTGGCGTTGGCCCGGTACAGCGATTCGATCTGCCACCACCGCGAGAAGAAGCTGAGCAGCGCGCGCCACAGGCGCAGCACCGGGCCCGCGCCGAGTCGCGCGCCGCGTTCGAAGACGGAGCGGAACATGGCGAAGTTGAGCGAGACCTGAGTGATCTGGATCTCGGGGGCGCGCTGGAGGAGTTCGATCACCATGAACTCCATCAGGCCGTTCTCGGCGTCGCGGTCACGGCGCATCAGATCGAGGGAGAGTCCGTGCGGGCCCCACGGCACGAAGGAGAGCAGTGCTCTCAACTCGCCCTCGCCGTCGGTGCATTCGAGCATCATGCACTGTCCGTCGTCCGGTTCGCCGAGCCGGCCGAGCGCCATGGAGAAGCCGCGTTCGGTGGCGCCGTCGCGCCAGTCGTCGGCGCGCTTCAGGAGGTACGCGAGTTCGTCGGCCGGGATGTCCTCGTGGCGGCGGACGCGGACCGTGTAGCCCGCGCGCTTGACGCGGTTGTAGGCCTGGCGGACGGTGCGCATCGCCCGTCCCTCCAGGGTGAACTCGGCCGTCTCGACGATGGCTTCGTCGCCGAGTTCGAGGGCGTCGAGGCCGTGCCGGGCGTAGATGGTGCCCGCTTCCTCGCTCGCGCCCATCACCGCGGGCAGCCAGCCGTGGGCGCGCGCCTCGGCGAGCCAGGGCTCGATCGCGCCGGGCCAGGCCTCGGGGTCGCCGATCGGGTCGCCGGAGGCCAGCGAGACCCCGCCGACCACCCGGTAGGTCACCGCGGCCTTCCCGGTCGGCGACCACACGACGCTCTTGTCGCGGCGCAGCGCGAAGTAGCCCAGCGAGTCGCGCTCGCCCTCCTTGGCCAGCAGGGCGCGCAGCCCCGCCTCGTCGTCCGCGGTGAGCGGGTCGACGGCGCGGCGGGAGCGGAACGCGGCGTAGACCACGGCGATCAGCAGGGCCGTGGAGAGGATGTTGATGACGACGTTGACCCAGTTCGGGGTGGCGATGCCGGGGAAGCGGGAGTCGTCGGTGGCGACCGAGATCAGCCGCAGCGTGCCGTAGCGCCAGCGCTCCAGGAACGTGGAGCGGTGCGGGTCGTGCGCGTCGTTGGTGACCGTCACCAGGAACGTCGCGAAGAGCGAGGTCACCAGGAGCCCGCCGACCGCGACGGCCGCCGCCAGCTTCGCGTTCGAGCGGTCGCCCTTCGCGTAGAACTCGCGCCGCCCCAGCAGCAGTGCCACGACGAACACGGCGGTCAGGACCAGCGAGATCCAGTTCTGCGCGTACTGCCGGACCTCGGGGAAGACCATCACCAGGGCGAACAGCAGCAGGAACAGGCCGCTCAGGACCAGGTTGAGGATCCAGGCCGCGCGCTTGCGGCGGCGCATCGTGATCGCCAGGAACCAGGCGACGACCGCCGACGAGAAGCCCGCGGCGAGCAGGTAGGGGGTGAAGTAGTTCTCCGAGTTGTGGCGGCGCAGATCGTTGCCGAAGGAGACCCACACGGCGCTCAGCAGATTGATGCAGGTGACGATCCGCAGGTACCAGACGGTGAAACTCGCGGCGCGACGTGAAGTGACAGTGCTTGTCCGTACGGCTCCCATGTCGGGAGCTTATGGGGTGATTTGTCGTGCCCCGTCAGGGGCGCGGGGAACGGCGCGAGCAACCCACGAAAAGCCGCAGACGCGCCGGCCCGGTACCTGGGCAGACGCGTCCGCGGCTTTTTGTGACTGGAGCCCTACTGGACCTCGGGGAGTTCGGCGGCGAGCGCCGCCGCGGCCTGGACCAGCGGCAGGGCCAGGAGGGCCCCCGCCGCGCCGCCGACCTTCACGCCCTGGTCGAGCATCGGCTCCATGGCCATCCGGTCCAGCGCCTTGGCCTGCGCGGGCTCCCCGCTGGTCTGCCCGGCCAGCCACCAGTCCGGCGCGCGGAACGCGACGCGCTGGCCGACCAGCGCGCAGGCCGCGGAGACGACCCCGTCCAGGATCACCGGCGTACGGCGCACCGCGCACTGGAGCAGGAAACCGGTCGCGGCCGCCAGGTCGGCGCCGCCGACCGTGGCGAGCAGCTGCAACTGGTCGCCGAGGACCGGGCGGGCCCGGCGCAGCGCGTCGCGGACCGCCGCGCACTTGCGCATCCAGGCCAGGTCGTCGATCGGGTCGCCGCCGCGCCCGGTGACCACGGAGGCGTCCGTGCCGCACAGCGCGGCGACGAGCGTGGCCGCCGCCGTCGTGCCGCCGACGCTCAGATCGCCGAGCACCACCAGATCCGTACCGGAGTCGGCCTCCTCGTCGGCGACGGCCATGCCCGCGCGGAACGCCTGCTCGGCCTCCTCCGGGGTGAGCGCGTCCTCGGTGTCGATCCGGCCGGAGCCGCGCCGCACCCGCCGGTTCTCCACGGCCTCGGGCAGCTCGTCCGGCTCGCAGTCCAGGGACAGGTCGACGATCCGTACGCCGACGCCCAGGCGCCGCGCGAGCACCGCGCCGGGGGACGCGCCCTCGACGGCCTCGCGCACCAGCTCCGCCGCCGTGCCGCCGGCCCGCTTCGACACGCCGAGACCGGCCACCCCGTGATCGCCCGCGAAGACGATCACCCGCGGTCGGGCCACCGGCCGCACCGGCACGGTGCCCTGGGCGGCCGAGAGCCATTCGCCCAGCTCGTCCAGGCGGCCGAGCCCGCCGGGCGGCACGGCGAAGCGCGCCCTGCGCTCCTCGGCGTCGCGGCGCGTACCGCCGTCGGGACGCTCGATCAGGTCGGTGAAGTCGTCGAGATTCAGCGAGCTCATTCGCCGAACAGTACCGGCCGCACTCGCCGCGAGTCCCTGGTGTCCCACCTGTCACGGGGCGGGTCCCGACGGCCCCCGTCCGGCCGGTTACGCCATGCGATGTGTCGAACGCGCAGCGTCATTGATCGGCCGTCGCCGATCCCTTACGTTCCCTTTCGTATCGGATTGCCGTTCGGATTGTCGTATCGCGGCCGTCGCCCCGCCCGTGGAGCCGGAGGAGTCCCATGCCCCCCACCGCCCAGGCCGTCGCCGAGCGCCGCCCCGCCTATCTCACCGAACTCGCCCGCGGCACCGAACGCTTCCACGAGCCGCGCCGCCCCGACTGCCCCTGGTGCGGCTCCACGAAGCTGCGCACCCGGCTGCGCACCACGGACCTCCTCCAGCACAAGCCCGGCACGTTCACCGTCGACCAGTGCCGGGCCTGCGACCACTCCTTCCAGAACCCGCGGCTGACCCCCGAGGGCCTGAACTTCTACTACCGGGACTTCTACGACGGCCTGCGCGCCGGCCACGCCGAGAAGGTCTTCGGCGGCCGCACCTCCGCCAGGCGCCACCGGGCCGCCGCCCACGCCATGTTCCGGCACATCGAACCCGAGAGCTGGCTCGACGTCGGCACCGGCCCGTGCCACTTCCCGGCCGCCGCCAAGGAGGTCCTGCCCTACACCGCCTTCGACGGCCTCGACATCGGCGACGGCGTCGAGGAGGGCCGCCGGGCGGGCCGGATCGAGGAGGCCCACCGCGGCTTCCTCACCGAACTCGCGCCCCGCCTCGCGGGCCGCTACGACGCGATGAGCATGTTCCACTACCTGGAGCACTCCCTCGACCCGCGCGAGGAGCTGAAGGCCGCCCGCCGCGTCCTGCGTCCCGGCGGCCACCTCATGATCGAGCTGCCCGACCCCGAGAGCCGCTGGGCGGCGCTGCTCGGCAAGTGGTGGGTCTCGTACTTCCAGCCGCAGCACCTGCACCTCATCCCGCTCGCCAACCTGCGCACCGAACTGGCCGCCCTCGGCTACACGGTCGTCGCCGTCGACCGCCGCACCCCGCATCTGCCGCACGACCTGACGGCGGCCTGCGCGCTCTTCCTCGGCCACTGGCTGCCCGCCGCCGACGACCCGTGGCGCACCAAGGCCCCCAGCGAGCTCCAGCGCCGCCTGCGCCGGGCCCTCACCTGCGCCGGCACCCCCGCGCTCGTCGCCGCCCGGGGTGCCGACCGGCTCCTCGCCCCGCTGGCCGGCCGCACCGGCTTCTCCAACGCCTACCGGGTCGTCGCGCGCCGCAACCCCGACCCGTCCTGAACGCTCCCGGTCAGCCGCGCAGGGCGAGCGCCTGACCGGCCACGACGAGCAGGACGTGCTCGCACTCGGCGGCGAACGCCGCGTTCAGCCGGCCCAGCTCGTCGCGGTAGCGCCGCCCGGAGGCGGTGGCGGGCACGATCCCCGAGCCCACCTCGTTCGAGACCGCCACGAGGGTGCGCCGGGTGTTCCGCACGGCGGCCACCAGCCCGGCCACCCGCTCCCGCAGCGCCTTCTCGCCGCCGCCCGCCCACTCGGCGTCGTCCCAGGCCCCGACCTCGTCCATGGCGTACGTCAGCCACAGCGACAGACAGTCGACGAGCAGCGGCGCCGGGTCCGAGGCGTCGGCGAGCAGCGGTTCCAGATCGCAGGTCTCGGCGGTCCGCCACGATCCGGGCCGCCGCTCCCGGTGCGCGCCGACCCGCTGCGCCCACTCGGCGTCGCCGCCCCGGGTGCCGCCCGTCGCCACGTACAGCACATCGGGGAAGGACTCCAGGCGCCGCTCGGCCTCGACCGACTTGCCCGACCTGGCGCCGCCGAGGACCAGCGTCCTGCGCGGCACGTCGGGCACGTCCTCGTACGCGCCGACGTCCAGGGTCGTCCCGTCCGGCACCGCGCGGGCACCGGCCGCCGCGAGCCGCCGGGTCAGCTCGGCGCCCGGCGGCACGTCGTGCCCGAGGTGCACGGCGACGACATCCGTGGTCGGCCCGACGGCGCCGCTCGCCCGCAGCCGCGCCAGCGCGTCCGGCCGCCCCACCACATCGGTGAGGACCAGCTCGTACGGTGCCCGCGCCGCGTCCAGCCCGGCGGGCGCGGCGCCCGGCGGCAGATACAGCACCCGTACGCCGTCGGGGCCGGTGACCTCGTAGCCGGTGCCGGGGGCGTCGAGGGCGAGCGCCCGCACCCGGTGCCCGCTGATCAGCGCCAGATCGCGGCCGTCCGGCACCCGCGCCGGCTGCGGCAGCCCCGCCGGGACCTCCACGGCGGGCCCGTCGTGCGGGTGCGAGAGCAGCACCTGCCGCACCCCGGCGAGGCTGTGCCCCGCGCGAGCCGCCGCGAACACCGCGCCCGGCGTCAGATCGAGCAGCAGCACCCTGTCGATCAGCACCGCCGTCGCGCCGCGGGCGTCCGTGCCGAGCGCGCCCGCGCACGCCGCGCACGGGCAGTCGGGGCGGGGCAGTCCTTCGGGGGCACCGGTGCCGAGCAGTGTCAGTTCCACAGGAAGATCCTCCCGCGCGGCTTCGGGTGCCGCTCGCCCGGCTAGGCTTCCAGGGACATCGCGCATCGGACATCCGATACCGGGAGGCTCACATGGCGGCGTGGACGTGGCGGTTCGAGAAGTCCGACGGGACGGAGGTGCCTCCGGCGGTTCAGCCCGAGGAGTTCCCCACCCAGGGTGACGCTGAGTCCTGGATCGGGGAGTACTGGAAGGAGCTCGCCGAGGGCGGCGCCGACCAGGTCACCCTCTTCGAGGACACCAGCGAGATCTACGGCCCCATGAGCCTCCACGCCGAGGAGAGCGCCCCGTAACCAGCCACGACGAAAGCCGCGGTCGCGTCTGCTCGGTACGTGAGCAGACGCGACCGCGGCTTTTCTGTGGTTGCTCGCGCAGTTCCCCGCGCCCCTTACGGGGCTTTGCTACATCTCCCCGAGGGTGACGTCGGCGGACTTCTCGTCGCCGTCGCGGGTGAAGGTCACCTCGACCTGGTCGCCGGGCTTCTCGTCGGCCAGGGCCTCCTGGAGGGAGTTCATGGTCGTGATCTTCTCGTCGCCGAGTCCGGTGATGACGTCACCGGGCCGGAGCCCGGCCTTGTCGGCGGGGCCGCCGTCGGTCACGGAGACCACGGACACCCCGGCCGCCCGAAGGTCACCGTCGACGACCGCGCGCGCGGTGACGCCCAGCTCCGCCCGGCCGGAGTCCGTCACCTTGCCGTCCTCGACGATCTGGTCGGCGATGTCCGTCACCGTCGACGCGGGGATCGCGAACCCGATGCCCGGCGCCGCGCTGCCCCCGAGATCGGGATCGGTCGCCGCCAGCGTCGGAATGCCGATGACCCGGCTGTCCAGGCCGACCAGGGCGCCCCCGCTGTTGCCGGGGTTGATCGCCGCCGAGGTCTGCACCATGTTGGCGATGGTCGCGCCGGTGCCGCCGCCCGAGCGGCCCTCGCTCACGGTCCGGCCGGTCGCCGACACGATGCCCTGGGTGACGCTCGACGACAGCCCGAGCGGCGAGCCCATCGCGAGCGTGATCTGCCCGACCGCCACCTTCGAGGAGTCCCCGAACTTCGCCGCCTTCAGCCCGTCCGGCACCTTGTCCAGCTTGATCACGGCCAGATCCTGCTCCGGATACGCGAAGACCAGCTTCGCCGTCAGCTCGTCCTCGCTCGTCGACGTCGTCACCTTGAACGTCTTCTCGTCGCCGACCACATGGGCGTTCGTCACGATGTGCCCCTTGTCGTCGTAGACGACACCGGAACCGAGGTCGGACGACGCCTGCACCTGGACGACGGACGGCAGGACGTCCTTGATGACGTCCTGGTACGCGTCCTGCAGATCGTTGCCGCCCGAGGCCGCGGCGGCCTGCGTGGTCGAGCCGTCCCCCGACGCCTCGGCGTTCGAGGAACCGGAGTCGGAGCTCGCGCAGCCCCCGACGAGCGCCGCCGAGCAGACGACGGCGGCCACGGGGAGCACGAGGCGCGTACGCGAAGGTCGCGAAGAAGGTGCGGAGGACGCAGAAGCAGTCATGCCCGGATTGTCACGTTCGCCCCGGACGGGCGCCCCCGTTGCGCGGCCGAACAGCGGACCCCCGGCGCGCGGGGGTCAGCCCCGGATCAGCCCCGCACCCCGCACAGGTGCAGCAGCGCGGCCACCCGCCGGTACGGCTCGGTGCGCCCGGCGCGCTCCTCGGCGGCGAGCAGCGTCTGCAGCTCCCCGCGCTCCGGCACCGCCGTATCGTCGCCCGCCTGGTCGGTGAAGACCCGCACCCCGTACCAGGCGTGCAGCGGCGCGCCGATCCCGGCGAGGGTCTCGGTCAGCGCGTGGAGCCGGTCGGCCCGGACGTCCAGGCCGAGCCGGTTGGTGTACTTCAGCGAGTCGAAGGCGCCGAGCGCCGTGACCCAGTCGCCGGCCTGCCCCGGCCGCATCGCCAGCGCGTCCGCGTTCCGTACGAGCAGGGAGAGCAGGCCCCCCGGCGCCAGCATCCGCGCGAGTCCCGCGAGCAGCGCGTCCGGCTCGTCGACGTACATCAGGACGCCGTGACAGAGCACGACGTCGAAACTGCCGGGCAGGAAGTGGACCCCCGTCTCCATGCCGCTGCCCTCGACGAACCGCACCCGCTCCTGCACGCCCGCGGGCTCCGCGGCGAGCGCGGCCTGCGCGACGGCGAGCATCGCGGGGTCCTGGTCCACGCCGGTCACCTTGTGCCCGGCGCGCGCCAGGCGCAGCGCCTGGGTGCCCTGGCCCATCCCCACGTCGAGCACCCGCAGCCGCTGCCCGACGGGGAAGCGCCCGGCTATCTGCTCGTCGAGCTGCCGGGACACCAGTTCCTGCCGTACGACGTTGCGCAGGCCGCCCAGCTTCTCCAGCCAGGCGCCCGGCGCGTCCCCGGCGAAGGCCTCCGTGCTCAGGGCCGCTCTCCGCGCTTGACCTGGGGCTTGGGCAGCCGCAGCCGCTTCATCTGGAGCGTGCGCATCAGGGCGTACGCGACGGCACCCTTGCGGCGCTCGTCGGGGAACTTCTCCGCGAGGCGCTTCTTGAGGCGGAAGCCGGTGAGGGCCGAGTCGATCACGATCGCGACGATGACGAAGAGCCACAGCAGCAGCGCGATGTTCTGCAGCGAGCCGACGCGGACCATGCTCAGGACGAGGATGATCACCGCCATCGGCAGGAAGTACTCCGCGATGCAGAACTTCGAGTCGACGAAGTCCCGGGCGTAGCGCCGCACCGGGCCCTTGTCGCGGGCGGGCAGATAGCGCTCGTCACCGCTGGCGAGCGCGGCGCGCTGCTTCTCCATCGCGGAACGCCGCTCGTCCCGCTGGCGGGAGCGGGCCTCCTTCGGCGTCATCTTGGTGTTGGCCACGCTGCGGCGCTGCGACTGGGCCGCGCTGCGCTTGGGCGTGGGGCGGCCCTTGGGCGCCTGCGGGTCACGGGTCTCTTTGGACAGAGAGGTCACCGGGGCCTTGTCGGCCGGCGCCTTGTCGTCCTTGGATCGGCTACGGAACACAAAAGCCAAGGGTACGTGGTGGTCGTGCATGGACCACAGGCCCATGGGGAACGATCCGGCAACACCCTGCGTCCATAGAGGCACATGAGGACACACCGGGTGCGTCCGGACAGCCATTGGGGGGACACCTACTCCTTGCGCCGGAGCGGGACCGTACGCAGTCGTCCTTGGGGATGAGCGCATCCGCACCTGGACAGTGCGGTAATAGATGCAGGACCCGTACTGTGGGTGGTGTCGCAGTGCCGGAGCTGGACCGTCGGCTTGATCAGTCAGTAGAAGGGGGCGCGCGAAGCCCATGAGCGGTGTCATGAAGCGTATGGGGATGATCTTCCGCGCGAAGGCGAACAAGGCCCTTGACCGGGCCGAGGACCCGCGCGAAACCCTCGATTACTCGTACCAGAAGCAGCTGGAGCTGCTGCAGAAGGTGCGCCGTGGCGTCGCGGACGTCGCGACCAGCCGCAAGCGCCTGGAACTGCAGCTCAATCAGCTCCAGGGCCAGTCCTCCAAGCTGGAGGACCAGGGCCGCAAGGCGCTCGCGCTCGGCCGCGAGGACCTGGCCCGTGAGGCGCTCTCCCGGCGCGCGGCGCTCCAGCAGCAGGTCACGGACCTGGAGACGCAGCACCAGACGCTGCAGGGCGAGGAGGAGAAGCTCACTCTCGCGGCCCAGCGGCTCCAGGCCAAGGTCGACGCCTTCCGCACGAAGAAGGAGACCATCAAGGCCACGTACACCGCGGCCCAGGCGCAGACCCGCATCGGCGAGGCGTTCTCCGGCATCTCCGAGGAGATGGGCGACGTCGGCATGGCGATCCAGCGTGCCGAGGACAAGACGGCCCAGCTCCAGGCGCGGGCCGGTGCCATCGACGAGCTGCTCGCCTCCGGTGCCCTCGACGACTCCTCCGGCCTCGCCAAGGACGACATCCAGAGCGAGCTGGACCGGCTCTCCGGTGGTACGGATGTAGAGCTGGAGCTGCAGCGGATGAAGCAGGAGCTGGCCGGCGGTTCGTCCGCGTCGCAGCAGGCGATCGAGGGCGGCCAGGGTCAGCCCCAGCAGACGCAGCAGCCGACCGACGCCCCGCGCTTCGACAAGCAGTAGCAGCAGCCCCGAGGAGGCCGACGTGATCGTACGGATCATGGGGGAGGGCCAGGTGAAGCTGGCCGACAGTCACTTCGCCGAGCTCAACAAGCTGGACGACGAGCTTCTGGCCGAGATGGAGACCGGCGACGAGGAGGGCTTCCGCCGCACCCTCGCCGCCCTCCTCGACGCCGTTCGCCGTCTCGGTGAGCCGCTCCCCGACGACTCCCTGGAGCCGTCCGAGCTGATCCTCCCGGCCCCGGACGCGACGCTCGAAGAGGTCCGCGACATGCTCTCCGACGACGGCCTGATCCCGGGCTGACCGTAGTCGTTCCCCGGCTGACGGCCGGTGGGGGCTGGTCGCGCAGTTCCCCGCGCCCCTGAAGGCATGCGCTGCGCGCGCCTTCCCCTGGAGGCGGCGCCTCAGCCGCGCCTCCCTCGATGAGATGCCGCACGAAGTGCGCATCTCAGGGGCGCGGGGAACTGCGCGAGAAGCGGCCACCGGCCCGCGGACGAAGAACCACGCCGCGACCGGCCCCCGGAGACGGCGCCCGCGGGCACCTGCACGAAAGGGGACCGTTACCGTGACCCCGGTGACCCCCCTCGTACGCTGGGCCAGAACCCACCCCCTGGCCCTCGACGCCACCCTCGCCCTCGCCGTGCTCGTCTGCATGATCGCCGGTTCCTTCGTGGACCACAGCAATGCCGACGGAGGCAGCTACACCTGGGGCGCCCGCACCCCGAACCCCCTCAGCCTGGTCCTGATGGTGCTCGGCGCCGCCGCCCTCGTCTTCCGGCGCGCCCACCCCATGTGCGTACTCGGCGCGACGGCCGCCGTCTCCCTGGCCGAACTCGCCACCGGCGAACCCCGCACCCCCGTCGTGATGTCCGCCGTCATCGCCCTGTTCACGGTCGCCGCCCACACCGACCGGCCCACCACATGGCGGGTGGGCCTGGCCACGATGGCGACGCTCACCGGCGTCGCCATGCTCGCCGGACCACTGCCCTGGTACGCGCAGGAGAACCTCGGCATCTTCGCCTGGACCGGCATGGCCGCCGCGGCCGGCGACGCGGTCCGCTCCCGGCGCGCCTTCGTCGACGCCATCCGGGAACGCGCCGAGCGAGCGGAGCGCACCCGCGAGGAGGAGGCCCGCCGCCGGGTCGCCGAGGAGCGGCTGCGGATCGCCCGCGATCTGCACGACGTCGTCGCCCACCACATCGCCCTGGTCAACGTGCAGGCCGGGGTCGCCGCGCACGTCATGGACAAGCGCCCCGACCAGGCCAAGGAAGCCCTCAGCCACGTCCGCGAGGCCAGCCGCTCCGCGCTCAACGAACTCCGCGCCACCGTCGGCCTGCTGCGGCAGACCGGCGACCCCGAGGCGCCCACCGAACCGGCCCCGGGCCTGGACCGGCTCGACGACCTCGTCGACACCTTCCGGCACGCGGGCCTGCCCGTGGAGGTGGCCCGCGCCGAGGAGGCCCCGCCGCTGCCCGCGGCCGTCGACCTCGCCGCGTTCCGGATCGTGCAGGAAGCGCTGACGAACGTACAGAAGCACGCGGGCCAGGGCGCCAAGGCCGAGGTCAGCGTCGTCCGGGTGGGAGCCGACGTGGAGATCAGCGTCCTCGACGACGGACCGGGCGGCGCCCCCGGGCCGCAGGACGGCAACGGCGGACACGGGCTGCTCGGCATGCGCGAGCGGGTCACCGCCCTGCGCGGCACCCTCAGCGCGGGGCCGCGCTACGGCGGCGGTTTCCGCGTTCATGCGATCCTTCCCGTCAAGGACCTGGCCACCGACACCACTTCAGGGGACGCCACCACATGACCAGCGGCACGATCCGTGTCCTCCTCGCCGACGACCAGGCACTGCTGCGCAGCGCCTTCAAGGTGCTCGTCGACTCCGAGCCGGACATGGAGGTGGTGGGGGAGGCGTCGGACGGCGCGGAGGCGGTCCGGCTCGCCAGGTCCGAGCGGCCCGACGTGGTCCTGATGGACATCCGGATGCCCGGCACCGACGGCCTCGCCGCGACCCGCGAGATCACCGCGGACCCCGAACTCGCCGCCGTCCGCGTGGTCATGCTGACCACCTTCGAGGTCGACGAGTACGTGGTGCAGTCCCTGCGGGCCGGCGCCTCCGGGTTCCTCGGCAAGGGCGCCGAGCCGGAGGAACTGCTCGGCGCCGTACGGATCGCGGCCGCCGGCGATGCCCTGCTGTCGCCCGTCGCGACCAAGGGGCTGATCGCCAAGTTCCTCGCCCAGGGCGAGGGTTACGACGAGGACGGCCGGACCGCGGGCGCCCACGCGGAGCGGCTCGCCGCGCTCACCGGGCGCGAGCGCGAGGTCCTGGTGCAGGTCGCCGGCGGCCACTCCAACGACGAGATCGCCGAGCGGCTCGAAGTCTCGCCGCTCACCGTGAAGACCCACGTGAACCGCGCGATGGCCAAGCTGGGCGCCCGCGACAGGGCCCAACTCGTCGTCATTGCCTACGAATCGGGCTTGGTCCGCCCACGGGTGGAGTGACCCGCACCGGTCACGTACTACGGGCGCAGTAGGGAGCGTGTGAGAACGGCACCTGGGAGCGACGTCCCGGGCCTTCCGCGTACCCCAAGGTGTAGTCGGGCCCCCGCGTGTCTTCGCGCCGGGCCCCTGCCCACCGCTCATCGCCCACCGGGGAGACCTGCCTTCATGTCCTGGCTGTCGAGATTCAGCCTCGCCCAGCGAGCCCTGATCGGCCTCATGTCGATCATCGCGATCGTCTTCGGCGCGATAGCGATCCCCCAGCTCAAGCAGCAGCTGCTGCCCACGATCGAGCTGCCCATGGTGTCGGTGATCGCCCCGTACCAGGGCGCGTCCCCCGACGTGGTGGAGAAGCAGGTCGTCGAACCGCTGGAGAACTCCCTCGACGCCGTCTCCGGGATCACCGGTGTCACGTCGACGGCCAGCGAGGGCAATGCCCTGGTGATGGCCTCGTTCGACTACGGCACCGGCACCAAGCAGCTCGTCGCCGACGTCCAGCAGGCCGTCAACCGGGCCCGTGCCCAACTGCCCGACGACGTCGACCCGCAGGTCGTCGCGGGCTCCACCGACGACATCCCCACCGTCGTCCTCGCGGTCACCTCCGACGAGGACCAGCAGGCGCTCGCCGACAAGCTCGACAAGACCGTCGTGCCGTCGCTGAAGGACATCGACGGCGTCGGCCAGGTCTCGGTCGACGGCGTCCGCGACCTCCAGATCAACGTCACGCCGGACCCGAAGAAGATGGCCGCCGCCGGTGTCGGCGTCCAGGCGATCGGCCAGTCCCTCCAGGCCGGCGGCGCCACCCTGCCCGCGGGCTCCTTCGACGAGGACGGCAAGAACCGCACGGTCCAGGTCGGCGGCGGCTTCACCTCGCTGGCCCAGATCAAGGACCTGATGGTCACGGGCGAGGGCATCAAGAAGCCCGTACGCCTCGCCGACATCGCCACCGTGAAGCAGCAGCCGTCCACGGCCGACTCGCTCACCCGCACCGACGGCCGGCCCAGCCTCGCCGTCGCCGTGACCATGGACCACGACGGCTCGGCCGTCACGATCTCCAAGGCGGTCGAGGACAAGCTGCCCGGCCTGCGCCAGGACCTCGGCAAGGGAGCCGACCTGACGGTCGTCAGCGACCAGGGCCCGGCGGTCTCCAAGTCCATCTCGGGCCTGACCACGGAGGGCGCGCTCGGCCTGCTCTTCGCCGTCATCGTCATCCTGGTCTTCCTGGCGTCGCTGCGCTCGACCCTGGTGACGGCGGTCTCCATCCCGCTGTCCGTGGTCCTCGCCCTGATCGTCCTGTGGACCCGCGACCTCTCGCTGAACATGCTGACGCTCGGCGCGCTGACCATCGCGATCGGCCGGGTCGTCGACGACTCGATCGTCGTCCTGGAGAACATCAAGCGCCACCTCGGCTACGGCGAGGAGCGCAAGGAGGCCATCCTCACCGCGGTCCGCGAGGTGGCCGGCGCGGTCACCTCCTCGACCCTGACGACGGTCGCCGTGTTCCTGCCGATCGGCCTGGTCGGCGGCATGGTGGGCGAGCTGTTCGGCTCGTTCTCCCTCACGGTCACCGCGGCGCTCCTCGCGTCCCTGCTCGTGTCGCTGACGGTCGTCCCGGTGCTGTCCTTCTGGTTCCTGCGCGCGCCCAAGGCCGTCCGGGGCGTCGACCCGGAGGAGGCCCGCCGCCTCGCCGAGGAGAAGGAGGCCAGGTCGTGGCTGCAGCGGGCGTACGTCCCGGTGCTGCGCTTCGCGACCCGGCGCCGCCTCACCAGCCTGGCGCTCGCCGTCGTGATCCTCATCGGCACGTTCGGCATGGCACCCCTGCTGAAGACCAACTTCTTCGACCAGGGCGAGCAGGAGGTCCTCTCCATCAAGCAGGAGCTGGCCCCCGGCACCAGCCTGGCCGCCACCGACGCGTCCGCCAAGAAGGTCGAGAAGGTGCTCCAGGGCATCGACGCGGTCGAGGACTACCAGGTCACCGTCGGCTCGTCGGGCTTCATGGCGGCCTTCGGCGGCGGCACCGACACCAACCAGGCCTCGTACTCGGTGACCCTGAAGGACAAGGCGTCGTACGAGGACACGCAGGACCGCATCGAGCGCGAGCTCGGCGACCTGGACGGCATCGGTACGACGACGATCTCGGCCGGTGACGGCTTCGGCAGCCAGGACCTGAGCGTGGTCGTGAAGGCCGCCGACGGAGACGTCCTGGACCGGGCCGCCCAGCAGGTCGAGGGCGCCGTCGGCAAGCTCGACGACGTCACGGACGTCACCAGCGACCTGTCGCAGTCCGTCCCGCGGATCTCGGTCAGGGCCAACTCCAAGGCGGCCGCGGCCGGGTTCAACGACACGACGCTCGGCGCCGCCGTCACCCAGGCGGTGCGCGGCACGACGAGCGGCAAGGCGACGCTCGACGACACCGAGCGCGACATCGTGGTCAAGTCGGCGAAGCCCGCCGAGACCACGGCTCAGCTGAAGAAGCTGCCGATGGGCCCGCGCGGTCTGACCCTCGGCGACATCGCCACCGTGAAGCTGGTCGACGGGCCGGTCTCGATGACCCGGATCGACGGCGCCCGCGCCGCGACGATCACGGCCAAGCCGACCGGGGACAACACCGGCGCGGTCAGCACCGACCTCCAGGCGAAGATCAAGGCGCTGGATCTGCCGAAGGGCGCCACGGCGACCATCGGCGGTGTCACCTCCGACCAGGACGACGCGTTCAAGAACCTGGCGCTGGCCATGCTCGCGGCGATCGCGATCGTCTTCATGCTGCTGGTGGCCACGTTCCGCTCGCTGGCGCAGCCGCTGATCCTGCTGGTCTCGATCCCGTTCGCCGCGACCGGCGCCATCGGTCTGCTCGTCGCCACCGGCACCCCGATGGGTGTCCCGGCGATGATCGGCATGCTGATGCTCATCGGCATCGTGGTCACGAACGCGATCGTGCTGATCGACCTGATCAACCAGTACCGCAGTCAGGGCCTGGGCGTCGTCGAAGCCGTGGTCGAGGGCGGCCGGCACCGTCTGCGGCCGATCCTCATGACGGCCCTGGCGACGATCTTCGCGTTGCTTCCGATGGCGCTCGGCGTCACCGGGGAGGGCGGGTTCATCGCGCAGCCGCTGGCGGTGGTCGTCATCGGCGGTCTGATCACGTCGACGCTGCTGACCCTGCTGCTCGTGCCGACGCTCTACGCGATCCTGGAGCTCCGGAAGGAGAAGCGGGCCCGCAAGCGTGCCGCCAAGCGGGGCGGTACCGAGGTCCCGCCGCAGGCTCCGTCCCCGGACCCGGAATCGGAGCCGGCCCAGGTCTGACACCCCGGGTCCCGCCGCGCCGCCCCGCCTTGGGCAGTCTGCCGCCTGGGGCGGCAGGGTGGGCAAGGCGGCGCCCCGGTGCGGGGTGAGCGCTTCAAGGGGCGGCCAGTGCAGCGCCGTTGGCGGGTGCGGCCCCGGTGGGGGCTGGTCGCGCAGTTCCCCGCGCCCCTGACGGGGCTACTGCGAGGCCCGCGCCGAAAAGCACTGACGGGGCGCTACTGCGAGGTCCGCGCCGGAAAATCCTGACGGGGCGCTACTGCGAGGCCCGCGCCGGAGAATCCTGACGGGGCGCTTCAGCGAGGCTCGCGCCCGAAACACAGTGGGGCCGCACCGGATGGTGCGGCCCCACAAAAGCACCCGCTACGGCAGCGCCAGCATCCGCTCAAGGGCCAGCTTCGCGAAGCGCTCCGTCTCGGGGTCGACCTCGATGCGGTTCACGAGCTGACCGTCGGCCAGGGACTCCAGCGTCCAGACCAGGTGCGGCAGATCGATCCGGTTCATGGTCGAGCAGAAGCAGACCGTCTTGTCGAGGAAGACGATCTCCTTGCCCTCGGGGGCGAACCGGTTGGCGAGCCGCCGCACCAGGTTCAGCTCGGTCCCGATGGCCCACTTCGACCCGGCGGGCGCGGCCTCCAGCGCCTTGATGATGTACTCGGTCGAACCGACGTGGTCCGCCGCGGCGACGACCTCGTGCTTGCATTCGGGGTGCACCAGGACGTTCACCCCGGGTATGCGCGCCCGCACGTCCTCCACGGACTCCAGCGAGAACCGCCCGTGCACCGAGCAGTGCCCGCGCCACAGGATCATCTTGGCGTCCCGCAGCTGCTCGGCGGTCAGCCCGCCGTTCGGCTTGTGCGGGTTGTAGACGACGCAGTCGTCCAGCGACATCCCGAGGTCGCGCACGGCGGTGTTGCGCCCGAGGTGCTGGTCGGGCAGGAAGAGCACCTTCTCGCCCTGCTCGAACGCCCAGTTCAGCGCGCGCTCGGCATTGGACGACGTACAGATCGTGCCGCCGTGCCTGCCGGTGAACGCCTTGATGTCGGCCGAGGAGTTCATGTACGAGACGGGGACGACCGACTCGGCGATCCCGGCCTCGGTCAGCACGTCCCAGCACTCGGCGACCTGCTCGGCGGTGGCCATGTCGGCCATCGAGCAGCCGGCGGCGAGGTCCGGCAGCACGACCTTCTGGTCGTCGCCGGTCAGGATGTCGGCCGACTCCGCCATGAAGTGCACACCGCAGAACACGATGTACTCGGCCTCGGGGCGCGCGGCGGCGTCCCGCGCCAGCTTGAAGGAGTCGCCGGTGACGTCGGCGAACTGGATGACCTCGTCGCGCTGGTAGTGGTGCCCGAGCACGAACACCTTGTCGCCGAGCTTCTCCTTGGCCGCGCGGGCGCGCTCCACCAGGTCCGGGTCGGACGGGGAGGGCAGGTCGCCGGGGCACTCCACACCGCGCTCGCTCCGGGTGTCGGCCTCGCGGCCGAGCAGGAGCAGCGCCAGCGGAGTGGGCGACACATCCAGGTCAACGGGGGTCTGGGCCGTGGTCACGTCACGCACCCTTTCTTGAGTTCTGCAGAACACTTCTCGTCGAAATGACGCTATCTATCATACGTGCTTCACGTCAGTTTGACGATGCCGATGTCGTCGATGTGACGCAATCCGCGTGGGACGGCCCGTGCCCCGTCCGCCCCAGGTGTGCGAGCATGAAAAGAGGAAATGCAAAACCCTCGGCGGATCCGGAATGGATCCGGGCCTTTGCCGGTTGCAATGGTCGGCAAGCAGTCTCCGTACAACCCGGGAGAGATGTAGATGTCCGTATCGGACGAGACCACCACCGTCAGCGACGGCATCATCCTCAGCGACGAAGCCGCCGCCAAGGTCAAGGCTCTGCTCGACCAGGAAGGCCGTGACGACCTGGCCCTGCGTGTGGCTGTTCAGCCGGGTGGCTGCTCCGGCCTGCGCTACCAGCTCTTCTTCGACGAGCGCTCGCTCGACGGCGATGTCGTCAAGGACTTCGGTGGCGTCAAGGTCGTCACCGACCGCATGTCCGCCCCGTACCTGGGCGGCGCCTCGATCGACTTCGTCGACACCATCGAGAAGCAGGGCTTCACGATCGACAACCCGAACGCGACGGGCTCCTGCGCCTGCGGCGACTCGTTCAGCTAAACAGCGCGAGCGCCACAAGAGCACGACAAAGGGCTGGGGCACCCCCACGGGGGTGCCCCAGCCCTTTGTCCTGTCCTGCCCTAGCCGCGGGGCGCGGGACCGCTGCCCGGCCGGTTCCGCTCCGCGGCCGTCACCGTGCTCCCGTCCGTGCCGACGACCTTCCGCCCGTCCAGCGGGGCGTCGAGCGTCACCGGCAGCGTGTAGGACTTCGCCACCTTGATGCAGACGGTCCCCTTCTTCTGCGTCGCGGTCACCCGCACGGTCACCGTCTTCGCCGACTCGTCCGCCGCGGCCGCGTACGTCGCGCACACGCCCCCGGTGAAGTGCAGGGTCAGCGTCTTCCCCGACGAGTCCGCGCGGTACCCCTGCACCCGCACATCACCCACCTCGAACCCCGGCCCGCCCGACGCCGAGGCGGAGGACGACGCCGACGGCTCCGGTGCGGTCGTCGAACTCCCCGGCGCGACCAGGTACTTCGGCGCGACCGCCGGCCGGGTCACGGTCATCGGACGCTCGGTCCCCGGCTGCTCCACCGTGAACAGCCACGACGGTACGAGCACCTGCTCGTCGCCGGTGGCGTGCGCGGCGAGCCCGAACGTGGCGCCGGTGACGTCGACCGTCGTCGACGCGGGCGGCCTCGGCGACGACGGCGTACAGCCCGAACCGCCGTCCGCGGCGGGGGAGTCACCGTCGAGCGGCACCGCGCTCGCGCAGGCGTCGGCCGGGACGCGCCCGCCCGCCGCCGCGCCGTTCATCCGCTTCAGCGTCTCCCGCGCGCCGACCGTCGGATACGTGGCGCCCTCGACCGGCGTCTTCAACCGCCCGCTGCCGCCGACCACTTGGCCGTCGGCGCCGATCTGGATCCCCGTCGACCAGCCGTACGTGGGCAGGCCGCCCACCTCGGGATCGGCGTTCACCACCCGGGTGGCGCCCATGAGCTGGCTCGCGTCCAGCTTCGCGGAGTCCTGCCCGAGCGCCTTGAGGACGGGCGCCGCGGCCTTCCTCGCGGCCGCCTCGCTCACCGCGTCCCGCTCGTTCCCGCTGCCCACCCCGCCCGCGCACGCGGCATCGGACGGACACTTCTTCCCGCTCGCCGATCCTGCGTAGCGCGCGTACGTCCAGGTGCCCGGAGCCTTGCCGGTCACCTCCAGCGAGGGGCCCGAGCCGTCCGGCGCCGGGCCGAGGCGCCAGGTGCCGGCCTGGAGCTTCGGCGTCCCGGCCACGTCGAGCGCCTTGCCGAGGGCCCGCACGTCGGCGGCGGTCACCGCACCCTTCGCCCGGTACACCGCGGCCTCGTCCGGCCCGTCGGGCAGATCACCGGTCGCCCGGTACCGCGAGCCGTTCGGATCCGGCTCGCCCGGCGCGATCCCGTTCGACGCACCCGGGGCGCCGCTCTCTCCGTAGCCGTCCAGTGCCAGCGGCGGGGGAGTGCCGTCCTTGCCCGCCCCGTCCGGGCCGCCCCCGCCGTTCGCGCTCATCGCCCAGTACGTGCCACCGCCGCCGGCCAGGAGGACAGCCGCCAGGGCCGAGGCGACCGCCAGCGTGCGCCGTCGCCCGCTCCGGTCCCGCGTCTGCTCTTCGGTGCTCACCGCATCGCTCCTTCGCCTGCCGTGTCGTATCCCGCATCCCCTCGATGGAGGACACCGAAAGGGGACAGCGATGGGACGCGGCAACGGGGCGTGCGGTTCCCTTCCACGCGCCGTCAGTCGTCGAAACCTGCCAGGGAGTCGACCAGACGCGCGGACGAAGCGGGCACCACGACCCCGTGGATCCCGGCCGCACCGACCACGGTGACCCGCGGCTCCACCTCCCAGGGCGCCCGCGGCAGCACCCAGTGCGGAACCATCCGGGCACAGTCGCCGCGCAGCGCCGCCAGCCCGTCCTGCGTCATGAAGGACACGTCGTAGGTCATGTACGCACCGTAGGCACGCGGCACCTTCGGAAAAAAGACCTACTATCAGGTAGTTTCCGCACTTCAGGGCAGGGGTGCCGACCGGGTAGCGTGAACTGTCAACCGCCGCCCCTCAGGAAGCGTGTTCCCGCTGTGCGAATCGCAGTCACCGGCTCCATCGCCACCGACCATCTGATGACCTTCCCCGGCCGCTTCGCCGACCAGTTCGTCGCCGACCAGCTGCACACGGTCTCCCTCTCCTTCCTCGTCGACAACCTCGACGTGCGCCGGGGCGGCGTCGGCGCCAACATCGCCTTCGGCATGGGCCAGCTCGGTTCCAGCCCGGTCCTGGTCGGCGCGGCCGGCTCCGACTTCGACGAGTACCGCGCCTGGCTCGACCGCCACGGCGTGGACACGGCGTCGGTGCGGATCTCCGAGACGCTGCACACGGCCCGCTTCGTGTGCACCACGGACGCCGACCACAACCAGATCGGCTCCTTCTACACGGGCGCGATGAGCGAGGCCCGCCTCATCGAGCTGAAGACCGTCGCCGACCGCGTGGGCGGCCTCGACCTCGTCCTCATCGGCGCCGACGACCCCGAGGCGATGCTCCGGCACACCGAGGAGTGCCGCAGCCGCGAGATCCCCTTCGCCGCCGACTTCTCGCAGCAGATCGCGCGCATGGACGGCGACGAGATCGGCACCCTCCTCGACGGCGCCACGTACCTCTTCTCGAACGAGTACGAGAAGGGCCTCATCGAGTCCAAGACCGGCTGGACCGAGGCCGAGATCCTCTCCAGGGTCGGCCACCGCGTCACCACGCTCGGCGCGCGCGGCGTACGCATCGAGCGGGTCGGCGAGGAGGCCGTCGAGGTCGGCTGCCCGGAGGAGGAGGCGAAGGTCGACCCGACCGGCGTCGGCGACGCGTTCCGCGCCGGATTCCTGTCAGGTCTCTCCTGGGGCGTCTCCCTGGAGCGTGCCGCGCAGATCGGCTGCATGCTCGCGACGCTGGTCATCGAGACCCTCGGCACCCAGGAGTACGCCCTGCGCCGCGTCCCCTTCATGGAGCGCTTCCGCAAGGCCTACGGCGACGAGGCCGCCACCGAGGTCGAGTCCTACCTCAGCTGAAGCGCCCCTTAGGGGCGCGGGGAACTGCGCGGCCAGCCACGACGAAAGCCGCAGACGCGTCTGCTCATGCACCGAGCAGACGCGTCTGCGGCTTTTCTATGGCTGAGCGCGCAGTTCCCCGCGCCCCTACGGGGCGCTCCTGCGCACCCCATAAGCTGCGGCCCCGTCGGGCCGTGGGCCGGCCCCCAGATACTCATGGCCCTGCGTGAAGCACCACGCGGGGATGTCCACGGCTGCGACCTCGTCATCGGCGATCACGGTCACGGTGCCCCCGGGGCGGACCTTTCCGATCGCCCGGGCCAGTTCGATGACAGGCTGCGGGCACGTCATGCCCAGGGCGTCCACGGTGACGGCCTCGGCGTCCCCCGGCGCCAGGGCGACCGGCGCCCCGAGCCGTTCCCTGACCTCCCGCACCACCGCCGGCAGCACATCGAGGAACCGCTCCACCTCCGACTCCGGCGTCCCGAGCGGCAGCGACACCCGTACGTTCCCCTCGCTCACCACACCCATGGCCCGCAGCACATGGCTGGGCGTCAGCGTGCTGCTGGTGCACGACGAGCCCGACGACACCGAGAAGCCGGCCCGGTCGAGCCCGTGCAGCAGGCTCTCCCCGTCCACGTACAGGCACGAGAACGTCAGCAGATGCGGCAGCCGCCGCGCCGGATCCCCGACGATCTCCACGTCCGGCACCAGCCGGGGCACCCGGGCCCGCATCAGGTCCGTCAGCTCCCGCAGCCGCGCCGCCTCCGCCGCGGCCTCGGCGCGGACCGCCCGCAGCGACGCCACGGCGGCCACGATGCCCGGAATGTTCTCGAACCCGGGCGCCCGCCCCGATTCACGCTCGTCCCCGGGCCCTTGGGGCGCGAACCGCACCCCTTTGCGCACCACGAGCAGCCCGACCCCCGCCGGCCCGCCCCACTTGTGGGCGCTGCCCGCCAGCAGCGACCAGGCGCCCGGCACCGGCCCCCACGCCAGCGACTGCGCGGCGTCCACGAACAGCGGCACACCGGCCGTCCGGCAGTCCTCGGCGACCTCCTCGACCGGCTGGACGGTGCCGACCTCGTGGTTGGCGGACTGCAGACACGCCAGGGCGGTGTCCTCGCGCAGCGCCTCCCGGAAGGCGTCGGAGCGGACCGCGCCGGTCCGCTCGACCCCCACCTCGGTCACCGAACCGCCGTGTCCCTCATGGGCCGCCGCCGAATGGAGTACGGACGAGTGCTCCACCGCCGATACCACCAAGTGCTGTCCGACACGCCGACGTGCGGCGAGTGCGCCGGCGACCGCGGTGTGCACGGAGGCCGTCCCGGACGGTGTGAAGACCAGCTCGTCGGTCCGGCACCCGACGGCCTCGGCGGCCGCCTCCCTGGCGGCGTCGAGCAGCATCCTGGCCCGCCGCCCCTCCCGGTAGAGCCGCGAAGGATCGGCCCACCCCTCGTCCAGAGAGGCCTGCAGGGCCTGCCGGGCAACGGGATGCAGGGGCGCGGACGAGGCCACATCGAAGTACGACACGAGGCGAAGGCTAGAACGCCGGCTGGGCGAAGCGCCCCGTAGGGGCGCGGGGAACTGCGCGAGCAACCACGACGAACCCGCACTCGCGAGCGGACAAATCCCCCACCCCGAGACGGCGCCCCGACCCCCCGTCAGAAACCCCCCGGAGCAGCCACATCCCACCCTTCGGAGTGACCCGCGGCGCGTTAGGCACCCTCCCCGCGCGACCCCAAATAGCGTCCAGTAGGGTTTGGTCCGCATAAACATCCAAACCCCTGCCCGTGTGCCAGGGCGGCGAGCGACCAGCGAGATGGCGGCCGTAGCCAACCAAAGAGCGCGGGCGAGACTCTCGGGAAGGCGCTACGTGAGTCCCAACGGCTCCGACCGCTCGTCGCGGCGCCCGATGCGGCGGAAGCTGCCGCAGGTGCTGACTGCGGGCCTGATCCTGGTTACCGCAACCGGTTGCACATACAAGGACTTCCCTCGTCTTGGTATGCCCACCCCGGTGACGGAAGAAGGTCCCCGGATCCTCTCCCTCTGGCAGGGCTCGTGGGCGGCAGCGCTCGCCACGGGCGTGCTGGTGTGGGGGCTGATCCTGTGGAGCATCATCTTCCACCGGCGTAGCCGCACCAAGATCGAGGTTCCGACGCAGACGCGGTACAACATGCCGCTCGAGGCGCTGTACACGGTCGTACCGCTCATCATCGTGTCGGTCCTCTTCTACTTCACGGCTCGTGACGAGTCGAAGCTCCTCAAGCTCTCCGACAAGCCGGACGTGACCGTCAACGTCGTCGGCTACCAGTGGAGCTGGGGCTTCAACTACGTCGAGAACGTGCCAGGCGTCTCCGGCGACGCGAAGACCTCCAAGGAGCTCTCGGGTATCCCCGAGCGCTTCAAGAAGGACTTCCCGGCCGACGCCGGCGGTGTCTACGAGGTCGGTACCCCCGGTACGCGGAACCCGCAGACCAACAACCCCGGCCCGACCCTCTGGCTCCCCAAGGGCAAGAAGGTCCGGTTCGTCCTCACTTCGCGTGACGTCATCCACTCCTTTTGGGTGGTTCCGTTCCTCATGAAGCAGGACGTCATCCCGGGCCACACCAACTCCTTCGAGGTGACCCCCAACAAGGAGGGGACCTTCCTGGGCAAGTGCGCCGAGCTCTGCGGCGTCGACCACTCCCGGATGCTGTTCAACGTGAAGGTCGTCTCTCCGGAGAAGTACGAGCAGCACCTCAAGGACCTCGCGAAGAAGGGGCAGACCGGTTACGTCCCGTCTGGCATCGCCCAGACGGAGCACGAGAAGAACCGGGAGACGAAGACAACGTGAGCATCCTCAACGAACCCCAGGGTGCCGCGGCAGCAGACGACTCGTACGAGAACGAGCTGCCGGCCCGGCCCAAGCGCCCCGGCGCGACGGTGATCAAGTGGCTGACCACCACTGACCACAAGACGATCGGCACGCTGTACCTGGTCACGTCGTTCGCGTTCTTCTGCATCGGCGGTCTGATGGCGCTCTTCATGCGCGCCGAACTGGCCCGTCCCGGCACGCAGATCATGTCGAACGAGCAGTTCAACCAGGCGTTCACGATGCACGGCACGATCATGCTGCTGATGTTCGCGACGCCGCTGTTCGCGGGCTTCGCGAACTGGATCATGCCGCTGCAGATCGGCGCCCCCGACGTCGCGTTCCCGCGGCTGAACATGTTCGCCTACTGGCTGTACCTGTTCGGCTCGCTGATCGCGGTGGGTGGCTTCCTCACCCCGCAGGGTGCCGCCGACTTCGGCTGGTTCGCCTACAGCCCGCTGTCGGACGCCGTCCGCTCGCCGGGCATCGGCGCCGACATGTGGATCATGGGTCTGGCCTTCTCCGGCTTCGGCACGATCCTCGGCTCGGTCAACTTCATCACCACGATCATCTGCATGCGCGCGCCCGGCATGACGATGTTCCGCATGCCGATCTTCGTCTGGAACGTCCTGCTGACCGGTGTCCTGGTCCTGCTGGCCTTCCCGGTCCTCGCGGCCGCGCTGTTCGCCCTGGAGGCGGACCGCAAGTTCGGTGCCCATGTGTTCGACGCCGCGAACGGCGGCGCGCTCCTATGGCAACACCTCTTCTGGTTCTTCGGACACCCAGAGGTGTACATCATCGCCCTGCCATTCTTCGGAATCATTTCCGAAGTGATCCCGGTGTTCTCGAGAAAGCCGATGTTCGGCTACTCGGGTCTCATCGGCGCGACGATCGCCATCGCCGGTCTCTCGGTGACGGTGTGGGCGCACCACATGTATGTCACCGGTGGCGTACTGCTTCCGTTCTTCTCCTTCATGACGTTCCTGATCGCCGTGCCAACAGGCGTGAAGTTCTTCAACTGGATCGGAACGATGTGGAAGGGCTCGCTGTCCTTCGAGACACCGATGCTCTGGGCGATCGGCTTCCTGATCACCTTCACCTTCGGTGGTCTGACCGGTGTCATCCTGGCGGCCCCGCCGCTGGACTTCCACATCTCCGACTCGTACTTCGTGGTGGCGCACTTCCACTACGTCGTCTTCGGAACGGTCGTCTTCGCGATGTTCGCCGGCTTCCACTTCTGGTGGCCGAAGTTCACCGGCAAGATGCTGGACGAGCGGCTCGGCAAGATCACGTTCTGGACGCTGTTCATCGGCTTCCACGGCACGTTCCTGGTGCAGCACTGGCTGGGCGTCGAGGGCATGCCGCGTCGTTACGCGGACTACCTCGCGGCCGACGGCTTCACCGCCCTGAACACGATCTCGACGATCTCCTCGTTCGTGCTCGGTCTGTCGATCCTGCCGTTCTTCTACAACGTGTGGAAGACCGCCAAGTACGGCAAGAAGATCGAGGTCGACGACCCGTGGGGCTACGGCCGTTCGCTCGAGTGGGCGACCTCCTGCCCGCCGCCGCGGCACAACTTCCTCACCCTGCCGCGCATCCGCTCGGAATCGCCGGCGTTCGACCTGCATCACCCTGAGATCGCGGCCCTGGACCAGCTGGAGAACTCCGGCCACGGCTCCAAGGCGCTCGCTGGCGGCAAGGAGGCCGGCAAGTGAAGGTCCAAGGCAAGATGTTCATCTGGCTGAGCCTCTTCGTCCTGATCATGGCGGCCGTGTACGGCGTCTGGTCGAAGGAGCCGGCCGGTACGACGGCGCTCTTCCTGGCGTTCGGCCTGTGCATCATGATCGGCTACTACCTGGCCTTCACGGCCCGGCGGGTCGACACCGGTGCGCAGGACAACAAGGAGGCCGACGTCGCGGACGACGCCGGCGAGGTGGGCTTCTTCAGCCCGCACTCCTGGCAGCCGCTCTCCCTGGCCGTCGGTGGCGCCCTCGCCTTCCTGGGCGTCGTCTTCGGCTGGTGGCTGCTGTACTTCTCGGCCCCCGTCATCCTGTTCGGCCTGTGGGGCTGGGTCTTCGAGTACTACCGCGGCGAGAACCAGAACCAGTAGCGGTTCCGAACTGCCGTACGTGAAGGGCCCGGACACTCCCGAGGGAGCGTCCGGGCCCTTCCGTGTGTCCGACATGCCCCGTGCGGCCCAATCACCGCGCCGGGACTGATGAACCTTCATACGGTTCTGTTCATGAACCACTCACCGCGCATCCGTACGGTTCTGGGCTGCACCCTCGGTGTGGCGGCCCTCGGTGCGGGCCTCACGGCCTGCGGCAGCTCCTCGCACCCGCTCTCCGCCGCGCCGTACGACGCGGCGGACCAGATCGCCTTCAGCGGGCCCGTGGGAGCCAAGAAGGCGGATCCGGACAAGCCGCTGGAAGTCACCGCACAGGGCGACGAGGCGCGCATCACCGATGTGACCGCCACGGACGCCATGGGGCGCTACGTCGCGGGCGAACTCACCGCCGACGGCCGCCGGTGGCACTCCACGGCTCCGCTGGCCGCAGAGGCCCAGTACACGGTCCGCGTCTCCACCGAGGACGAGGACGGGGCCCAGGGCCGCAAGGTCCTCTCCTTCGAGACCGGCAACCCGACCAAGGAGAAGGCCCTCAAGGTCACCTTCGGTCCCGACGCGGGCAAGTACGGCGTGGGCCAGCCCCTGGTCGCCGAGCTGAACAAGCCCATCAAGGACAAGAAGGCCCGCGCCATCGTCGAGCGCGCCCTGAAGGTCGACTCCAAGCCCGCCGTGGACGGCTCCTGGTACTGGGTGGACAGCAAGGAACTGCACTTCCGCCCCAAGGAGTACTGGCCCGCCCACGCCACCATCACGGCCCGCAGCAATCTCCAGGGCATCAAGGTCACCGACCGGCTGTGGGGCGGCAAGTCCAAGCCGCTGACCATCACCACCGGCGACAAGATGGTGGCCATCACCGACGCCGGCTCGCACTACATGACGGTGTACCGCAACGGGGAGGAGATCAACTCCATCCCGATCACCACCGGCAAGCCCGGCTTCGAGACCCGCAACGGCACCAAGGTCGTGCTCGGCCAGGAGTACTACGTCCGGATGCGCGGCACCAGCATCGGCATCTCCGAGGGCACCTCGGACTCGTACGACCTGCCCGTGTACTACGCCACCCGGGTCACGTGGAGCGGTGAGTACGTGCACGCCGCGCCGTGGTCCACCGGCTCCCAGGGCGCCGCGAACGTCAGCCACGGCTGCACCGGCATGAGCACCGGGAACGCCGAGTGGTTCTTCGACACCTTCCGCAAGGGCGACGTCGTCAAGGTCGTCAACAGCTACGGCGACGACATGGATCCCTTCGGCAACGGCTTCGGGGACTGGAACCTCGGCTGGAAGGAATGGGGCAAGGGCAGCGCCCTGAACAACACCGACACGCCCGACCCGGCGCAGCAGGCGCGGCTCAGCCCGCAGCTCTGAGCACGCCGAGTGTGAGACTTCCGACTCCCGTACGCGCTCCGCGTACGGGAGTCGGCGCGTGTCAGGCCCCCACGGAGAGCCGTGAGCGCAGCAGAGAGGCCAGTGCGTCGGCGAATTCGACCGGTTCGACCGGAAGCGTCACCGCGGCGTCCGCGCGGCTCCAGGTGGCCAGCCAGGCGTCCTGCGGGCGGCCGATCAGGAGGAGCACCGGCGGACACCGGAAGATCTCGTCCTTGATCTGGCGGCAGACCCCCATGCCCCCGGCCGGCACGGCCTCGCCGTCCAGCACGCACACGTCGATCCCGCCCCGGTCCAGCTCCTTCAGGACCGCGGGAAGCGTCGCGCACTCGATGAACTGGACCTCGGGGGCATCGGATGCGGGCCTGCGTCCGGTCGCGAGCCGGACCTGCTCGCGGGTGTTGGCGTCGTCGCTGTAGACCAGGACCGTCGCGGTCGACTGCATCGTTCCTCCGAGACATCGTCGTCATGGGGCATCTGTACGGCGTCGTTGGCGCGGAGCCTACTCCTCCCGACACCCCGTCAACACCGCTTCGCACAGGCCGCCGATGGGCCATATGGGCTGGACACACCCCCCAGACACTCCGAACGGCACCCCCCGGAGTGAGGGCGAGATAAGCGACCGACATAATGTCGGTCGTGGCGACAGCAACGACAGTAGAAACCGGGCACGCGCACCCGTCGGTCAATCGACCGAACCTCACCAGCGTCGGAACCATCATCTGGCTGAGTTCCGAGCTGATGTTCTTCGCGGCCCTCTTCGCGATGTACTTCACCCTGCGATCGGTGACAGGACCGGATCACTGGAAGGAAATGGCCTCGAGCCTGAACCTTCCGTTCTCCGCGACGAACACCACGATCCTGGTGCTCTCCTCTCTGACCTGCCAGCTCGGCGTCTTCGCCGCCGAGCGCGGGGACGTGAAGAAGCTCCGGATGTGGTTCATCGTCACCTTCATCATGGGTGCGATCTTCATCGGCGGTCAGGTCTTCGAGTACACCGAGCTGGTCAAGAAGGACGGGCTTTCGCTCTCGTCCGACCCGTACGGCTCGGTGTTCTACCTGACCACCGGCTTCCACGGCATGCACGTGACAGGTGGCCTCATCGCCTTCCTGTTCGTCCTCGGCAGGACGTACGCGGCCCGGAAGTTCACTCACGAGCAGGCGACCGCGGCCATCGTCGTGTCCTACTACTGGCACTTCGTCGATGTCGTATGGATCGGCCTCTTCGCCACGATCTACCTGATCAAGTAGTTCGCAGATCGCAGCATCGGGCGAAGCACCCGAAACATTCCCGTAGCACCGACGCAGAAGATCCTGACACCGGGGTAATCCGTGAAAAAGCTCTCCGCACGACGACGCCATCCGCTGGCGGCGGTCGTCGTCCTACTCCTCGCGCTGGCGGCCACCGGGGGGCTGTACGCCGCGTTCGCGCCCGCGGACAAGGCGCAGGCCGATGAAACCGCCCAGTCCCTCGCCATCGACGAGGGCAAGAAGCTGTACTCCGTAGGCTGCGCCAGCTGCCACGGAACCGGCGGTCAGGGCACCACTGACGGTCCTAGCCTCGTCGGTGTCGGCTCCGCCGCCGTCGACTTCCAGGTCGGCACCGGCCGTATGCCGGCCCAGCAGCCGGGCGCCCAGGTCCCGAAGAAGAAGGTCATCTACTCGCAGGCCGAGATCGACCAGCTCGCCGCGTACATCTCCTCCCTCGGTGCCGGTCCGGTCACGCCGACCAAGGAGGACTACGACCCGAGCGGGGCGGACGTCGCCAAGGGCGGCGAACTGTTCCGCACGAACTGCGCCCAGTGCCACAACTTCACCGGTGAAGGTGGCGCGCTGACGCACGGCAAGTTCGCGCCGAACCTCGAGGGCGTCAGCCCGAAGCACATCTACGAGGCCATGCAGACCGGCCCGCAGAACATGCCGTCCTTCCCGGACACGACGATGACCAAGCAGAACAAGAAGGACATCATCGCGTACCTCGACGCGGTCAACGGCGACAAGTCCGAGAGCCCCGGTGGTCTCAAGCTGGGCGGGCTCGGCCCGGTCAGTGAGGGGCTGTTCGCCTGGATCTTCGGTCTCGGCGCCCTGATCGCCGTCGCCATCTGGGTTGCCGCTCGGACCGCAAAGGCCAAGAAGTCATGAGTAGCCAAGACATTCCAGAAGAGAACCTGCCCGACGCGCAGGGTGACGGACACGGTTCCGTCGAGCCGACGAAGGACAACCCCTTCGCCGACCCGGGCCTGCCCCCGCACGAGCACCGGATCCAGGACATCGACGAGCGGGCCGCCCGGCGGTCCGAGCGCGTCGTGGCGATGCTGTTCACGATCTCGATGCTGGCCACCATCGGCTTCATCGCGTCGTACGTGACCATCAGCGCCCACAAGATCGTCTACATCTTCCCGATGGGGCACATCAGCGCGCTCAACTTCGCCCTGGGCACGACCCTGGGCGTGGCGCTGTTCTGCATCGGCGCGGGCGCGGTCCACTGGGCCCGCACCCTGATGTCGGACGTCGAGGTCGCTTCCGAGCGTCACCCGATCGAGGCCGAGCCCGAGGTCAAGGCCCAGGTTCTGGCCGACTTCGCGGACGGTGCGCGGGAGTCGCAGTTCGGCCGGCGCAAGCTGATCCGCAACACGATGTTCGGCGCGCTGGCCCTGGTGCCGCTCTCCGGCGTCGTCCTCCTGCGCGACCTCGGCCCGCTGCCCGAGAAGAAGCTCCGCACCACGGCCTGGAAGAAGGGCCTGAAGCTCGTCAACATGAACACGAACGAGCCGCTGCGTGCTTCGGACATCGCGGTCGGTTCGCTCACCTTCGCCAAGCCCGAGGGCCTGGAGGAGCACGACGAGGACTTCCAGAAGGAGATCGCCAAGGCGGCCCTGATGCTCGTCCGCATCCAGCCGGACAACATCAAGGACAAGCAGGAGCTCGAGTGGTCGCACGAGGGTGTGGTCGCGTACTCGAAGATCTGCACCCACGTCGGTTGCCCGATCTCCCTGTACGAGCAGCAGACGCACCACGTGCTCTGCCCCTGCCACCAGTCCACCTTCGACCTCTCCGACGGTGCTCGGGTCATCTTCGGCCCCGCCGGTCATGCCCTTCCGCAGCTGCACATCGCGGCTGACGAAGAGGGCTACCTCGTGGCGCAGAGCGACTTCGCGGAGCCCGTCGGTCCTGCCTTCTGGGAGCGCGGATGAGTACTCAAGCCACGAACGACGCGCCTTCTCGCGAGAAGGCACCGGCCGGCGAGCGTGTCGCCGACTGGGCGGACGGACGCCTCGGGATCTACTCCCTGGCCAAGTCCAACATGCGCAAGATCTTTCCGGACCACTGGTCCTTCATGCTCGGCGAGATCTGCATGTACAGCTTCATCATCATCATCCTCACGGGTGTGTACCTGACGCTGTTCTTCCACCCGTCGATGAACGAGGTGGAGTACCACGGCAGCTACATCCCGCTGCAGGGTCAGCTGATGTCCGAGGCGTTCAACTCGACCATGCACATCTCCTTCGATGTGCGCGGTGGTCTGCTGATCCGGCAGATCCACCACTGGGCCGCGCTGATCTTCCTCGCCGGCATGTTCGTGCACATGATGCGCGTGTTCTTCACGGGTGCCTTCCGCAAGCCGCGTGAGGTCAACTGGCTGTTCGGCTTCCTGCTGTTCGTCCTGGGCATGTTCACCGGCTTCACCGGTTACTCGCTCCCCGACGACCTGCTGTCCGGCACCGGTGTCCGCTTCATGGAGGGCGCGGTCCTGTCCGTGCCGATCGTCGGCACGTACCTGTCGTTCTTCCTCTTCGGCGGCGAGTTCCCGGGCGGCGACTTCGTCGCGCGGTTCTACTCGGTCCACATCCTGCTGCTGCCGGGCATCATGCTCGGCCTGATGGTGGCCCACCTGATCCTGGTCTTCTACCACAAGCACACGCAGTTCGCGGGTGCCGGCAAGACCAACAAGAACGTCGTGGGCATGCCGCTCCTCCCGGTCTACATGGCCAAGGCGGGTGGCTTCTTCTTCCTGGTCTTCGGTGTCATCGCGATCGTCGCGGCGATCGCCTCGATCAACCCGATCTGGGCCATCGGCCCGTACCGTCCGGACCAGGTGTCCACCGGTGCGCAGCCCGACTGGTACATGGGCTTCTCCGAAGGCCTGATCCGTGTCATGCCGGGCTGGGAGATCAACCTCTGGGGCCACACGCTCGTCCTGGGCGTGTTCATCCCGCTGGTGATCTTCCCGCTGGTCCTGGTCGCGATCGCGGTCTACCCGTTCATCGAGTCCTGGGTCACCGGCGACAAGCGCGAGCACCACATCCTGGACCGCCCGCGCAACGCGCCGACGCGTACCGCCTTCGGTGCCGCGTGGATCTCCTGGTACTTCGTGCTGATGATCGGTGGTGGCAACGACCTCTGGGCCACGCACTTCCACCTGTCGATCAACGCGATCACCTGGTTCGTCCGCGTCAGCTTCTTCGTGATGCCGGTCGTGGTCTTCATCGTCACCAAGCGGATCTGCCTCGGCCTCCAGCGCCGCGACAAGGACAAGGTGCTGCACGGACGCGAGTCCGGCATCATCAAGCGCCTGCCGCACGGTGAGTTCGTCGAGGTCCACGAGCCGCTCGACGCCGAGGCCCTGCACACGCTCACCGCGCACGAGCAGTACAAGCCCGTCGAGATCGGCCCCGAGGTCGACGAGAACGGTGTGGAGCGCAAGGTGTCGCGTCTGCAGAAGGCGCGCGCCAAGCTGTCGAAGGGCTACTACGGGGAGCACAACCAGATCCCCAAGCCCACCGCCGAGGAGTACAAGGAGATCACCAGCGGCCACGGCCACCACTGATCTCCGAGGTACTGACTCGACACTGTTCGCCACGGCAAGAGCCCTCGTCCAGGCACTGGACGGGGGCTCTTTGCCGTCCTCGCCGCTCGATAGGGTGGGGGCCGTTCCCCATCCCCGTACGGACAACATCACAGGAGCGGCCATGAGCGCTTTGACCCCCGCTGGAGGCGACACCGCGGCGGGCCGTTCCTGGCCCAGTGTGCTGAACGGACTGCTCGACGGGCGCGACCAGAGCGCCGACGACACCGCCTGGGCGATGGACCGCATCATGAGCGGCGAGGCGACCGACGCGCAGATCGCCGCCTTCGTGGTCGCGCTGCGCGCCAAGGGCGAGACCGTCGAGGAGATCACCGGTCTGGTCCGCGCCATGTACGAGCACGCCAACACCATCGAGGTGCCCGGCGAGACCGTCGACATCGTCGGGACGGGCGGCGACGGCGCGAAGACCGTCAACATCTCCACCATGTCCGCCATCGTGATCGCGGGCGCGGGGACCAAGGTCGTCAAGCACGGCAACCGGGCGGCCTCCTCCGCCTCGGGCTCCTCGGACGTCCTGGAGAAGCTGGGCGTCAATCTGGACCTGGCGCCGGCCCGTGTCCCCCAGGTGGCCGAGGAGGCGGGCATCACCTTCTGCTTCGCGGTCAAGTTCCACCCGGCGCTGCGGTACGCGGGCGCGGCCCGCGGCCAGATCGGCATCCGTACGGTGTTCAACCTGCTCGGCCCGCTGACCAACCCGGCCCGGGTGTCGGCGCAGGCCGTGGGGGTCGCCGATCCGCGGATGGCGCCCGTGGTGGCCGGGGTCTTCGCCGAGCGCGGCAACTCCTCGCTGGTCTTCCGCGGCGACGACGGACTCGACGAGCTGACCATCACCGGCACCTCCCGCGTCTGGGTGGTGCGCGACGGCGCGGTGCGCGAGGAGGTCTTCGACCCGCGCGACGTCGGCATCGAGCCGGTCGGCATCGAGGCGCTGCGCGGCGGCGACCCGTCGTTCAACGCCGAGGTCGCCCGACGGATCCTCGACGGGGAGCGGGGGCCGGTGCGGGACGCCGTGCTGCTGAACTCGGCCGCCGCGCTCGTCGCCGTACGCCCCGGCGGCGGCACGCTCGTCGAGCAGATCAGGGCCGGCATGGAGCGGGCCGCGGAGTCGATCGACTCCGGCGCCGCGAAGGCCACCCTGGAGCGGTGGGTCGTCGCCAGCAACCGCTGAGTGTGACGCAGGGCGCAGTCCGATCCGTCTCAGGAGCTGGACTGCGCCCTTGCCGTATCCGGAAGGTATGGCAGGATGCTTTTCAAGGTCATGAGTGACAGCGATCGAGGCCCCAGCCCGCTGTCCGGCAACCCTCCGTCCGTGGCGGGGTGCCCTGGGTGAAGACCAGGCCGTAGGCAGCGAGGTCTATGGCAAGCGCGGACCCCTGCACACCCTGGGGTCCTGGTCCTCGAGGGAGCAGTCTCGTGAGCAAGCGAATGCGATAGGGCGTATCGGCCCCGCCTCTGCGTACCCGTTTCACCTTTCTTTCCATGCCGTCGAGCCCTGTTCCGTAGTGCTCAGTCGTGGCTTCGGCATGGTCAATTCGCTTACCTTGCCAGGGAGTTCACCCATGTCTGTTTCCGTCGACGCCGCTGCCTGTACCGAGACCATCGCTCCGCTGCCGGTGCTCGGCCGGGACGTCACCGTGCCGCTCGTCACCGGCGGCGAAGTGACCTACGCGGCCCTCGACTACGCCGCCAGCGCGCCGGCCCTCCAGCGGGTCTGGGACGACGTCGCCGCGTACGCCCCCTACTACGGCAGCGTGCACCGCGGCGCCGGGTACCTCTCCCAGCTCTCCACCGACCTCTTCGAGAGCTCCCGGGTGACCGTCGCCGAGTTCCTCGACTGCCGCGAGGGCGACCAGGTCGTCTTCACCCGCTCGACCACCGACTCGCTCAACCTGCTGGCCGCGGCCCTCCCCGCCGACTGCCAGGTCTTCGTCTTCGAGACCGAGCACCACGCCTCGCTGCTGCCCTGGCGCGACTCCCGCGTGACCTACCTGAACGCCCCGCGCACCCCGGACGAGGCCGTCGCCACCCTGGAGCGGGCGCTCGCCGACCGGGATCCGTACGGCCCCGCGCTGGTCTGCGTCACCGGTGCCTCCAACGTCACCGGTGAACTGTGGCCGGTGCGCGAGCTGGCGGCGGCCGCTCACGCGCACGGTGCCCGCATCGTGCTCGACGCCGCCCAGCTCGCGCCCCACCACCCCGTCTCCGTGCAGGACCTGGACGTCGACTGGGTCGCCTTCTCCGGGCACAAGCTGTACGCGCCGTTCGGCTCCGGGGTGCTCGCCGGGCGCTCCGACTGGCTGACCGAGGCCGAGCCGTACCTGGCCGGCGGCGGCGCCTCGCGCAAGGTCGCCCGCCGCGCGGACGGCGGCGTGGACGTCGAGTGGCACGACAGCGCCGCCCGGCACGAGGCCGGCTCGCCGAACGTCATCGGCGTGTACTCCATCGCCTCCGCCTGCAAGGCGCTGACCGAGGCCGGGTTCGACAGCCTCGTCGCGCGGGAGCAGGAACTGATCGGCAAGGTGCGGGACGGACTCGCCGCCGTGCCCGAGGTGAAGGTGCTCTCCCTGTTCGGGGACGACGCCCCGCGCGTCGGCGTCATCTCGTTCGTGGTGGAGGGCTGGAACTCCTCGCACTTCGCCGCCGCGCTCTCCGCCGAGTACGGGATCGGGGTGCGCGACGGCCTGTTCTGCGCCCACCCGCTCGTGCGCACGCTGCTCGGCTCCGACCCGCAGACGCAGGGCGAGTGCGGGGCGCCCGAGGCGACGCCCGGTGAGAAGTCGCTGAACGCGATCCGGGTCAGCTTCGGCGCCGGTACGCCCGACGAGCACGTGGAGCGGTTCGTCGCGGCCGTCACCTCGCTGGTGCGGGACGGTGCCGCGTGGAGCTACCGCACCGAGCAGGGGCGGTGTGTTCCGGCGTCGTAGGGCTCGGCCATGACGAAAGCCGCGGTCGCGACTGCTCATGTACTGAGCAGTCCTTCTTCATCTGGTCCCAGCGGCGGTCGCTCGTCGCCGGGTACCAGCCGGTCACGTACGCGCCCTCGTAGGC